>CAZJAK010000016.1:0-41039 GCA_964543935.1 uncultured Spirochaetaceae bacterium | reverse complement strand
GTTGATCCGAGCGTTGGCGTTCATCCCGCTCAAGTTTACGCGACGCGATGGCGGCCCGCAAGTCGCGCGAGCTGAGTTGGGAAGGAGTCGCATCGGTAAGGCGCTGCACCTGCGTGGAGAAATCCAAGTAGTAGACCATGCTACGGGCATCTGAGAACGAGAAACGTTCCGTGCTCTTGGCATCGGTCTCCAGCAGGACAGGATTTTCCAGCTCGAGCCGGTACAGCAATTTGCGAACATCGACGAGGAACACGTGGGCTTGCTTGGCACTGATGACCGTCCCCCCGCCCTGTCCGGGAACATCGAACATCACCAAATCGTTGATGGTTTGCCCCTGCACCTCGCCGGTGACCAATATCTTGTCCCCGACTCGGTTGACCGAGAAGGAGTCGAGTTCCAATGTGGGCAGTTCCTGCAACAACTCGGCATACATCTGTTTATAACGTTGCGAGCTGTACGGCAACAGCACATCCGCTACCGCATACGTCGTACAACTGAGCAGAACGGCACACGCGATGATAGGCACATACAGCTGCCGCATCGGGATACCGCAGGAGCGCATGGCAAGAATCTCGTTGCGGGACGAGAGCTCACCGATCGTCATCGAGGAGGCGGTCATGGTCGAAAATGGCAAGGTATACAACAGGATCTGGGGAACCGCCAGGCCCACCAATGCCAGCATCGCTGGAAGCCCAACGTTCTTGAGCAGGATTTTTTGGGCAAGCAGGAGGATTTGGTTGACAAAGAAGATGAAAAAGAAAAACGTGAAAGAGACGGTCATGGAAAGCAGGAATTCCCGCAACACGTAACCATGAGCGATGGCGTATGTACCTTTGTGTGTGACCGCCATACCCTACACTCCCGTCGAACCGAACCCTCCACCGCCCCGTTCTGTCGGACAGACTCTCCCGACCTGCTCGAACGAACAAGAAACCACCTCGGCGATGACGAGTTGGGCGATGCGATCGCCATGATGGACAACGAACGGGCATGTGCCGTGATTCATCAACACGACCTTCACTTCACCGCGATAATCGGCGTCGATGGTCCCCGGAGAGTTGAGCACGGTGACACCGTGGCGGGCGGCCAGACCCGAACGCGGCCGGACCTGACCTTCGAACCCAGCCGGGATCTCTACGACCAAACCGGTCGGGACCACCAGATACCCACCGCCCGGCACCTCGAGCGGACCGGCGGGGAGGTAGGCGCACAAGTCGGCGCCGGCAGCCCCGGCAGTGGCTTGGAAAGGCATCGCTGCACCTTCGGCCGCCACCACCTTGACTGTCACGCGATCCATTACTTCTTTCCTTCAGCCTCAAGGGCGTCGATATAGCTGAGGTTCAAGCGACCCATGCGGTCGATCTCGATCAACTTGACGGGGATGACCTGATTGACCGACAACACGTCGCCGACATTGTTCACGCGCGTCTTGGAAAGCTTGGAGATGTGGCACAAGCCCTCTTTGCCGGGCAGTATCTCGATGAACGCCCCGAAATCCATGATCCGCTTGACCGTACCGGTGTAGATGCGGCCGACTTCGGGCTCCTCGACAATCGACTTGACCAGATCCAATGCCTTCCTGGCGCTGGCGCTGTTCTTGCCGTAGATCGTCACGGTTCCGTCGTTCTCGATATTGATCTCGGCTCCGGACTGCTCGGCAATGCCCTTGATCGTCTTGCCACCGGTACCGATGACGGCACCGATCTTCTCTTCATCGACCTTCATGGTGAGGATCTTGGGAGCATACTCGGAGATGTCGGCCCGCGGGGCGGCCAATGCATCGGCCATGACTCCCAAGATGTGCATGCGTCCCTGCTTGGCTTGCTGCAAAGCTTTGGACATGATCTCACTGCTCACGCCGGCAATCTTGATGTCCATCTGGAAGGCTGTGATGCCGTCTTTGGTCCCGGCCACCTTGAAGTCCATGTCACCGAGGTGGTCTTCCTCACCGAGGATGTCGCTGAGCACCACATAGCGCGAGTAATCGGCTCCTTCAGTGATCAAGCCCATGGCGATACCGGCGACCGGTTGAAGGATCTTCACACCGGCATCCATCAATGACAGACACCCGCCGCATACGGAAGCCATCGAAGAGGACCCGTTCGACTCGAGAATCTCTGAGACGACCCGCACCGTGTAGGGGAATTCGGATTTTGGCGGCACGACGGCCTCGAGGGCCCGCTGGGCCAGATGGCCATGGCCGATTTCACGCCGACCCGTGGACAAACGGCCCGTCTCACCGACAGAAAACGGCGGGAAATTATAATGCAGCATGAAATTGGTGAAATGTTTGTCACCATCGATCGTGTCGAACATCTGCTCGTCGTTGGCGGTGCCCAAGGTGGTGGTAGCCAGACTCTGGGTTTCACCACGGGTGAACAAGGCGCTTCCATGCGCCCGCGGCAGCACGCTCGTCTCACAGGTGATCGGCCTGATCTCATCGACCCTTCGCCCGTCGGTGCGCAACCCGTCGTTCAAAATCGACGCACGCAGGATCGAATATTCCAAATCATCGTACATGGCGGCGACCTTGTCGTACTTCCCGCTTTCTTCGATGATGTCGGCAAACTTGGCGTTGACTTCTTGCTTGACTTTGGCAATCGCAGCGTAGCGGTTCATCTTGCCCTTGACGAAACTGGCCTTCTTGTAGAGGGGATAGGCGTATTCCCTGATCGGGTCGAGGAAGGAAAGGTCTTCGACCTTCTCGATGACCGGCAACTTTTCTTTACCACACAGCGCGACCAGCTCGAGCTGGGCTTTGCACAAAGCCGTGATGACCGGCTGGGCGGTCTCGATGGCTTTGAGCATGGTCTCTTCCGAAACCTGTTTTGCCCCGCCTTCCACCATGGTGATGCCGTCTTGGGTTCCGGCCACGACGATGTCCAACTCGCTTTCATCGATTTGCTGGAAGGTCGGATTCACCACGAACTCGCCTTTGATGCAACCAATGCGCACCGCAGCGATCGGGCCATGGAACGGGATGTCGGAAATCGACACGGCGGCCGAGGATGCGATGATGGAGATGATGTCGGGCGGGTTCACCATGTCGGAACTGACCACTGTCGGGACGACTTGTATCTCACGGCCGAAAGCCTTGTCGAACAACGGCCGCATCGGGCGGTCGATCAAACGGCTCACCAAGATTTCCTTGTCCTTGGGGCGTCCTTCGCGCTTGAGGAAGCCTCCGGGGATTTTTCCCGCGGCATAATACTTTTCGTTGTATTCCACTTGGAGCGGAACATAATCGAGCGACTCATCCGGAGCGCTACCGCAACAGACCGTCGCCAACACTGCGCTCCCTTCATACTGGGCGAACACGGCGCCATTGGCTTGCTTGGCCATGCGTCCGGTCTCGAGAATCAATTCTCCCTGTCCGATCTTCACACGTACTGTCTTTACCATTCTTTACTTCCTACTTCTCTTTTCTTTGTCCGTTCTTCGTCAATCATACAAAAAACTTACGGTTTTATCCATAAAAACAGAAACAGCCCCAGGATTCCGAATGGAATCCGGAGCTGGTTCCTTGGCGGCCCACATCCGGCACTACTTTCTCAGTTCGAGTTTCTGGATGAGTTCGCGGTACTTGTTCACATCGTTGTCCTTGATGTACTTGAGCAAGCGGCGGCGTGCACCGACCATCTTCAGCAAACCGCGACGACCGGCATGGTCCTTCGGGTTGGCGTCAAAATGCCCCTGCAGGTCGCGGATGCGGGCGGTCAACAGCGCTACTTGAACTTCTGCGGAACCGGTATTGGTGATTTCCCCACCGTATTCGGTCACGATGTTCGATTTGGTTTCTTTCGTCAACATGCTTGTAAAGACTCCTTTATCAATTCCAGACTGTCGTACCTATCGGACCTAGCGGTTGCATCGAGACCGGCAGCCGGGGCCAATGTGAGAAACTCTCCATCGACCGACGCGACAACCTCCGTTCTCGACTTGTCATGACCGACAAGCACCGCTTCGTACGCCCCTGGTGGCGGCAGAAGCTGTACGAACGACCCGAGAGGAAACCGCAGGGCGTATCCGTCGATCCTTGGAGGTAATTGGGCCAAGTCCAACGCATAATTCCTGCCGAGCAATGACGCCGTTTCGGCAATCCTGCCCTCGGTGAGGCTCTTACGGACCAGCGTGCTGCTGTCCTCAGTGCCATCGGCTAACCGGTAGGTCTCTGGCACGATCACCGAAGCACCTTCCGAATAGCGGGGCAACAACCGTGCGATCTCGGCCGGGCCTGTACCGGCACCAGAACCACAGCGGAAGTTCTCGCCCACCACGATGGCTTTCACATCGAACAGACTGCAGGTCTTGGCGATGAAAGCCTCACCCGACAGTTTACTGAATTCGGGAGAAAAGTCAATCACAACCAGGTAGTCAACTCCTAGGTCGGAAAAGAAATCGGTACTTTGGCGCAAGGACATCAACGGTTTGGCATACGGATTGCGCCCCATGACGGTTTTGGGATTGATCGAGAAGGTCAGCACCGCCGATGAGCATGACCTGCGCCGGCGGGCTTCTTGCACCGCCGTCTCGATGACTTTCAGGTGACCGGTATGCAATCCGTCGAACACACCGATAGAGACGACTACCGGGATTCTCGACAGTGCACGGGAAGCAGCCACTTGATCGAAATCGACCATCAGCATGGCGGCACCTCGTCTTGAACCAAAGCGACCAAATGAACGGGAGTTCCGTCCGGACCCAACGCGACCACGGCTACGATCCTGTCGTGTGGATCGAGCAACACCGCATGGCTCTTGCCTTCTAGGTCGCCGTCGTACCGTAGGTCTGTCCGGTTGGGCAGCCTGCCATACCGCAGTGTGATCACCGATGCTTCGCTCAGAGTGGCACACGTCGCCCGATCAAGCCGGGACAACAACTTCTTCGAATCAAGAGCCATCGCATCCACGGCTATAAGGTCATCGGCATCGACAGCCTCATCCAAACGGAATGGACCGATGGCAGTGCGCTTTAAATTGCGCAAGTGGCCGCAAGAACCGCAAGCCGCCGCCAAGTCCCTGGCCAGCGAGCGGATGTACGTACCTTTCGAGCAATGCACCTCGAGACGCAATAACGGTTCCTGCCAAGAAAGGATGGCAGTTCCATGGATCGTAACGGGCCTGGTGGGCATCTCGTGTTGCACGCCCCGGCGGGCCAACGTATGGGCCCGCACACCATCGACATGCAAGGCGCTGTACAATGGGGGAGCTTGGTCTATCGTTCCGGTGAAACGCTCGCGCAACACATCGGAGATGGTCTGTAAGCCGGGTACTGGAGCGACCGCCACCACTTCCCCTTCGGGATCGAGCGTGTCGGTCTGCCGTCCGAACTCGATGGTCGCCACATAGCGCTTGTCGAGTTCGGAAAACAGGGGATTGAGCCGGGTGAACGAGCCGGTCAACACAACCATCAACCCTTCGGCGAACTTGTCCAAGGTACCGGCATGGCCTACCTTTCGGTCGATGTTGCGTTTGATCGGATACAGAGAAGCAAAGGAAGTCGTTCCAGCCCGTTTGGCGACGAGCAATACCGCTGACCTGGTCGCCATCACGTGGTGTGGAGCTTGTCGATCAACTCATTGATCCGCTCGCTCTCCCGGATCGAAACGTCAACCTTGAAGGTCAAGCGCGGTGTGTTGCGGGTCTTGAGGAGAGTCGCCAAGCGTTGTTGGATGTACCCGGCTGCGCTTTGCAAAGCCGCAGCCGAATCCTCCAGCCTCTCTTCGGGATCTGGCGATGTAATCCAGACTGTGGCATAGGCATTGTCCTTGGATAGCTGCACTTCGCTGATCGAGACGAACCTACCCACCTTGGGATTCTTCACTTCACGGGTCAGAATCAACATGCCGATCGCTTCTTGTATCCTCGACTCAAGCCTGTCGTGGTTGTATTCACTCATTTGACGTCAGCTTTTTAGCCACCTCCGTAACTTCCACGATCTCGAGGATGTCTCCCACCTTCAGGTCTTGGAAGTTTTCCAAACCCACTCCGCATTCGAAGCCGGCGGCGACCTCCTTGGCGTCATCCTTGAACCGTTTCAAAGAGGAAACCTTGTCGGTCTTGATTTGGATGCTGTCGCGGATGACGTTGACCACCGCATTGCGCTTGACCTTTCCATCGAGCACATAGCTACCCGCGATGGTGCCGACTTTCGGCACATGGAAGGTCTCGCGGACCTCGACCTTGCCGATGACCGTCTCCTTGATGTCCGGTGTCAACATCCCTTCCATGGCCAAGCGGATGTCGTCAATCGCATCGTAGATGATGTTGTACTTGCGGATTTCGATCTTCTCATAGTCGGCCAACGCCTGAGCCTTGGGCGTGGGCCTGACGTTGAAGCCCAACACGAGCGCTTGCGATGCGATGGCGAGGTTGATGTCGTCTTCGATGATGGCTCCGGCCGAAGCCCTCAGCACATTGAGGCGCACCTCGGCGGTCGAGAGTTTCTCCAACGAGTTCTGAACCGCTTCGACCGAACCTTGCACGTCGCCCTTGATGATGACGTTGAGTTCCTTGACGTTGCCGTCCTTCATGGTCTCGAAAATATTGTCGAGAGTGACCTTCTTGACGTTTTTGGCAGCCCCGAGGCGCTCGAGCTCTTGGCGCTTGGCGCCGACTTGGCGGGCCTGTTTCTCGTTCTCGGTCACCTGGAACGGATCTCCCGCTCCCGGTATGTCGGAAAGACCGATGATCTCGACCGGTGTGGATGGTCCCGCTTCAGTGATGCGGGTACCACGGTCGTCGACCATTGCGCGGACCTTTCCGGGATAAATACCGGCCACGAAATTGTCACCCTGGCGCAGGGTCCCACGTTCGATGATCACGGTCGCGACTATGCCGCGGCCTTGGTCGATGCGGGACTCGAGGACCTTCCCTTCGGCCCGTGTGTCGGAATTGGCGGTCAGCTCAAGCATCTCGGCTTGCAGCAAGATCGTGTCCAACAATTCTTCGATACCGATCTTCTTCAGCGCTGAGATCTCGCAGTAGAGGGTGCTGCCGCCCCAAGCCTCGGGCAGCAACCCCAGGTCGCTCAACTGATGCTTGACATGTTCGGCATTGGCTTCCGGCAAGTCGATCTTGTTGATGGCGACAATGATGGGGACTTTGGCGGCCTTGGCGTGGTCGATGGCCTCCCTGGTCTGCGGCATGACGCCGTCATTGGCTGCGACCACCAACACGACGATGTCGGTCACCTGTGCGCCACGGGCCCGCATCATGGTGAATGCAGCATGGCCCGGGGTATCCAAGAAGACGATGTCGCCCTTGCCGGGCAAGTGGACGCGGTAAGCGCCGATATGTTGGGTGATGCCCCCGAATTCTCCGGCGGCCACGTTCGTGGAACGGATGGCATCAAGCAATTTTGTCTTCCCATGGTCGACATGGCCCATGATCGTCACGATCGGTGCCCGGCTGGTCATGTCGTCCGGGGTATCGACCTCGCTGGCGATGAGGGTCTCGTCGTACAACGACACAATGTTGACTTCACAATCGTATTCACTGGCGATAATGCTGGCAGTATCCGAATCGATCTGTTGGTTGATCGTCACCATCATGCCCATCTTGAAGAGCTTGCTGATGATCTCCGAGGCCTTCAGGTTCATTTTGCGGGCCAGATCCGACACGGTGATGTATTCCATCATGTCGATTTTCTTGGGGACCGGATTCATCTTTTGGATTTCTTTCCGCTTGATTTGGAAATCCTTCTCGGTGATGCGGTCCGGCTTCTTGAAGTCCTCTTTTTTCTTCTTGAAAACTTTTTTGGTGGTCTTTTGGGCTACCGGTGCGATGGAATCGGAAGATCCGCCCGGCCCGCCTTGCGGTCGCGGCCGTCCAAAAGGTCCGGGACCACCGGGACGGGGTCCGGAATATGGCGGCCTGGGACCCGTATACGGAGGTCTCGGCCCGCGATCGGGCAATCCATTGTTGTAAGGGGGACGTGTGCCTTGATATCCGCCGGGACGTCCGGCAGAACCTTGATAAGGAGGACGTGAAGCGCCTTCCTGGGGCGGGTAATTGCGGCTTTGGTACGATCCCTGCGGTCGGGGCCCGTTGTACGGCGGGTTGCCGGTATGCAAATTCTTACTGCGCCATTCCTGATGGGCAGCGGCTGTCTGGCCTTGCCCGGGTACCGGCGGGAGGTTCTTGGGAGGGCGCACCACCGGAGCCGAGGGCCCCCGGTACGGTGGACGGTCTGTCGTCGCCGGCCTTGCCTGGGGCCGGCTCTGGACGGCCGGTTCAACGGGCATCGGCCTGGTCTCTTCGACCGGCTTGGCCACTTTGGCGGCAACGACCTCGGCAGGTTTTTCAATCTCGGCGGCTTGCTGGACCGGTTGTGGTTGTACAACCTCTTGGGGCATCTCGGCGGAGACATCCGCAACGGTTTGGGCCGTATCGGGTTCTTGACCTTGCGTACCCGCTGCCGGGCTTTCGTCGGGCCGGGATTGCGGCCGCACCACGACAACCTTCTTCTTCACCACCACAACCTTCTTTTTCTCGAGAGGTTTCGTGGTTTCTGGTTCCTTCTGCTCGGGAACGTTCGGTTGCGCCGGATTCTGGGGCAATTTGGAATGTTTGATCAAGGTCGTCTTCAGTTTGTTCTGTTCTTCCGCCATATTGACTCTAGCCTACTCCTCATCCATCTCCACTTCTTCGAAACTCAACCCCACATGACAGTTTGGACACACCGTCATGTCGGTCGAGATGGGATGACCGCATTCGGGACACGCGAACTCGGACTCCGAACCGTCTTCCTGCTCCTCTTCGACGATATCGACATACTCGCTGAGGACCTCATGGATCCGCGACACCTCTGCAGGTGTTATGTCTCCGAAGGCTTCGATCTCCTCGTGGGTGAGGTTCACGAACTCCTCGACGGAATAGATATCGTGGAAGTTCAATTTTGCAATCAACTCCTGGGCAAGCTCAGGAATCTGGCTGAGGAGCATCTCCTCTTCCTCTTCCCCGATGGACTGTTGCAACTCGGGTTCTTGGGTGAACAACGATTCGATGCGTTCCTTGGTCGAGACACCGAGGTCCATCTCGTTGAACTGATCCACGGTCTTGACATCGATGACCCAGTCGACGAGCTTATTGGCGAGTCGGACGTTCAAGCCTTGCTTGCCGATCGCCAGCGAAAGCTGGCTCTCGTCGACCACGGCAACGGCCGTACGCTTGTTCTCGTCCACCAGCACGACCCGCTTGACCTCAGCCGGAGCCAAAGCGTTGCGGATGAATTCGACCGGATTGGTGTCGTACCTGAGTACATCGATCCGCTCTCCCTCCATCTCGCGCATGATGGTCTGGATCCTGATTCCTTTGAGACCGACGCAGGCACCGACAGGATCGAGGTCGTCACGGCGCGAGTACACAGCCACCTTTGTCCTGAAACCTGGTTCGCGCACGATCTTGTAAATCTCAATTGAATGATCGTAAATCTCGGGGATCTCCAGTTCGAACAGCTTCTTCACGAACTCGGAATGGGTGCGCGAAAGGATGACTTTGACTTGACCGTGCTCAGGTTTTTCAACTTGGCACACGAAACACTTGATCTTATCGTTCTTGCGGTATGACTCGCGCGGGCTCTGGAATTTCTTGGGCAACAAGCCTTCGACCTTGCCTAGATCCACGATGATGTCGCCCCCGTTCTGTTCACGTTGGTAATACCCGATGATCATCTCGTTTTCTTTGGTCTTGAACTCAGAATACAAGGTGTCCTTCTGGATGTCCTTTAGGTCTTGGCGGGCTTTTTGTTTGGCGCTCTGTACTGAAATGCGGTCGAACGTCTTTGGATCGATCTGGATGAGGATCTCGTCGCCGATCTCGCAATCTTCATGCAATTCGCGTGCTTCCGACCAAGAGATCTCGGCGACATCGCCATCGTAATCATCATCGTCGACAATCATTTTCTTGGCGAACAACTGCACATCGTCGTTCGATTCGTTGAACTGGACGACAGCGTTGTCCGAAGTACCGAACTTGCGCTTGTAAGCCGCCAATAAAAATCCCTTGATCGTCTCGAGGACCAAATCCTCCGATATTCCCCGCTCGTTGACAAGGGAGCGTATCGCTTCACCTAATTCGTTGGACATTGTGGAACATCCTCCCATGCATATGCTAGTTTTGCTTTCTGAATCCGTTCGTACGGGATAACGTACTGTTCGATAGTTTCGACCGTATCGTCGAAACGAGCGTTGCCCAGGATGACATTTCCGCCGGCAGAATCGCGGATGACCCCCTCGACCCATGCGCCTGCTTTGCTGTCGTATATCCTGCAACGCCTATTCGAAAACAAAGAAAACTCATGTATGTCGCGCAAGTTGCGTTGGATGCCGGGTGTTGAGATTTCCAAGTTGACGTCCCGGTTGGCTTCAGTGACACTGTAGCGCGGGTACAACACCCGGTAGACGGCAGCGCAATCATCGACTGTGGTCTCGTGCCCGACCGCTTTGATCGTCACGCTGATTCCCACAGAAGCCCCGTATTCAGACTTGTGCGCATCGACAACCTGATACCCCATCGGTTCCACGACTTGTGACACCGCAAGGTACAATGCATCGTTTACAATCGTTTCCTTCACCATTTCTCCATAAAAAAAGGACCGGCTTCCGCGATCCTCCAAAAATCAAACCGTATTGTCGCCTTAACCATATGCCAATCGGGTGCGATTGTCAATCCTCAGCCAAGCACAAGGCTGCCACAGGTACACAATATCGTTCAGAAAGCAAACCTGCACATGCTTTTAGGGTCGAGCCGCTCGTTTTCACGTCATCGAGGATGATCAAAGGTGACTGTCCAAAAATTTGGTCCCTTTCATAGGCCCTGCAGGCCCGTTCATCGAGCGAGTAGGCCTCGCGGGCAACTTCCTTCCTGCGCACCCGGTCCAAGAGCTTCATCTGACCCCTTCCTTGCCGCTTGATCAGGCGATGGACGACAACCGCCTCCCCATCGGCCATTCGATCGGCCAGCACGGCCATCTGGTCCCAGCCTCGCAAGCGCAGCCCGGCTTTGCTGCACGGAACCGGAACGAGCACAGCTTTTCCGGCGCCACCAGCGAGATATCCTGCGACCGGTAACGTCAATCTCGCCAAATACCTCGCCAGTCGGCGCTGGGGTTTGAATTTGTAAGCTAGGATGAGATGTTTCAACATACCTCGGTACGGACCAAGCACATACTGCTTGAAGGGCGCGTCTTGTGAGCTTGTGCACGGGCAGACTTGATCCTGATGGAGCAACTGGCGGCAACATGCACCGCATCGAGCATGCGCAGTGGTGTCGTACAGCATCTCGTGCAGCGCAGCCAGACAACGGCTGCAGATTCCGTCAACAGTCTCAATCCATCGGGAACCGCACAACAAGCAAGTCGGGATCATCATGGACATACTGACCGCACCCGCTGCCGAGATGCTTGTTCAATCACGGGCCGCTTGCTGCAGGAGTTCAAGAAAGCCCATGGCTTGGACCGGTGTGGCCTGTTCGAGATCGTACTCGAGCAGCTTGGCGACGATTTCGGCAGCTCTCGCCCCATCGGGAGCGCACTGTTCCTCGATCCTATCTGGATTCTTGAAGAGATCGAGCTGGCTGTCGTTGCCGCTGAAGGTGTAATCCTCAAAATGGCGCTTCTGGAACACGGCTGCCGATTTCAGAACCCGTTGGGGCATCCCGGCCATGGCGGCCACGTGCAGGCCGTAGGAGTTCCCTGCTGCGCCATTGACGAGTTTACGCAAGAAAACTATACCGTTTTTCGTCTCTGCGACTTGGAGCGTCGAAAGCTGCACGTCGCGCGTGTCCAACATGGTCAATTCATGATAATGGGTTGCGAACAACGTCCTGACTCCCCGCTCCACCAGATCCCGCATCACAGCATAGGCTATGGACATGCCGTCTTGGGTGCTTGTCCCCCGGCCGATCTCGTCCATGACCACGAAGCTGTCGGCAGTGGCTGTGCGCAGGATGAAGGCCGCCTCCTGCATCTCGACCAAAAAGGTGGACTCGCCCTTGGCCAAGTTGTCGGAAGCCCCGATCCTGCAATACAGTTTGTCGACCAATGGGATGACGGCTTCGTCGGCGGGTACATAGGAGCCGATGTGGGCGAGCAAGACGATGAGGGCGTTCTGACGGAGGTAGGTCGATTTACCGGCCATGTTTGGTCCGGTGATCAGACAGAACCGTTCATGTGGGGCCGTCATGCGCAATGGATTGGCCACGAACTTCCCCAGTGGCAAAAACCGTTCCACCACCGGATGCCGCCCCCCCTCGATGACCAATGGCCCCTCTCCAGCCACAACAGGACGGACATAGGCGTGGGTTTTTGCCACCGTGGCGAGCCCTTGTTGACAATCTATGGCGGAAAGGAAGGAGGCCACTGCATTCAAGACAGCGACCGCTTGGGCGCATCGCGTGACAAGCCCGTCATAAATCGTCCGTTCGAGCCGGGCGGCGGCATCCTCGCTGGCCGACAACTCCGTCTCCAGGCGGGTCAGTTCGTCGGTAGTATAGCGCTCGGCATTCACCAACGTCTGTTTGCGGAAGAACGCGGCTGGAATCTTGGCGACATGCGTCTTCGGTACTTCGATGTAGTGACCCACCACTTTATTGTAGGCGAGCCGCATGGTGGGAATCCCTGTCTCCTCTTTCAAGCGCGCCAGGTACTGGAGCAAGCGGCCATTGCCATTCCCGTGGGCTGTCCTCAGTTCATCGAGAGCTTCATCATAACCAGCACGAATCGTCTGACCGGCCATGAACGGCCCCATGGCGCCCTGCTCGACTGCGGCATCGAGGACCTCCATCAGAACGACCAAGCCGTTGAGCGATGCATCATCCATCTCGTCGGTGAAAAACAAGCGGTAATGATCGGTCTGTTGCGAGACGACTTTGAAGAACACCGCGATGGAACGTGCGATCGACGAGAGATCCTGCACGTTGCACCTGCGCATGGAGACACGCGTCGCCAGCCTGATCAGATCGGGCAGGTCCTGCAACAAAGTGCGCAAGCGGCGAAGTTCGTCGGGATGGTCTAAAAACCACCCGACCTGGTCTTGTCGTGCTTTGATCCTCTCGCTGCAATGCAACGGCGAAGAGACCCAGTTCCTCAGCAAACGGGAGCCCCCGGCCGTGGCTGTGGCATCGATCGCCCACAACAAGGAACGCTCCTTGGAACCATCCTCAAGGTTGGCGACCAACTCCAAATTCCTACGGGTCGACTCGTCGATGTGCATCTCAGATTCCCGGTCCGCCTTCAGGAATCCGCGCAGGTGGGAGACGACCGCCATCGAGGTGTTTTTGATATACCTCAGCAACGCCCCGGCCGACGCCAGCACGGCATCGCGCTCCTCGAGACCGAAGGACTTGAGCGAGACAGTGCCGAGGTGGTCGCGCAGGATATCGTAACCGTGCTTGACCGTGCACTGCCAGGAAGGGATGCGGGTGACCAAAGCTTTGCTCGTGGCGACAGCTTGGGCAAACGGGGCATTGCCGATGTGGTCGTCCTCGTTGACGATGACCTCCCTCGGCCTAATCTGTTCGAACAGGGCCCGCAACGCTTCCCAACCTTGGTCGGCCGAAAGCATCGACATGAGGAACAAGCCGTCCGTCAGGCTGCACCACGCGCAGGAAATGCCCTGTCTTACCAAGATTACGCTGCACACATAGGCAGCTTCGCCGGTATCGAGGAAATCGTCATCGACCACCGTCCCGGGGGTCACGATCTGCACGATTTCCCGCTTGGCCAGATTTTTACCGGCTTGCGGCAATTCGACTTGCTCGCAAATGGCGACCTTTTTTCCAGCGTCCAACAACCGTCTCAGGTAATTCTTGGCGGCATGGTGCGGGATGCCGCACATGGGCACTCCGTTACGGGCGGTGAGGGTCAGGTTCAGCAATCGCGACACTTCCCTCGCGTCATCCATGAACATCTCATAAAAATCGCCGAGCCGGAAAAAGAGCACTTCGTCTTGATGCTGCCGCTTCAAGTCGAGGTACTGCTGCATCATGGGTGTTGTGGTCGATTCCTGGCAGATATCCACAAACGCCACCTTAGAAGATCGATGTCGTGATGGCGAGGACCAGTTTCAAACCGCTATCGTCACTGGTTCCCTTGAATATCGACCCGCCCTCCCATTGGAACGCTTGACCAGAGAGCAGGTGGGCGTTCTTGACCATGTACAACCCCAGCGGGAATCCGGGGATCTTCAAGCGGATTCCAGCTCCGGCGGCATAATACCAATCCAAGGAGCCCAACGAGGTTATCCCGCTCAATTCCTCGCGCACACCGGTCGCGCTCACGAAGGCCTCAGCCCACAACAGGTTCTCCGCAATCTGGATGCTGAATTCCAACGAATTGTCCCACAACAGCTTTTTGTAAAATACCGGGCTGATTCCACGGGCCATCGTCATCCCGTCGATGTAGAGGTACTCGTATTTCGAAGCATTGATGTTCCAATCCCAGCCGGTCCCATCATAGTCCCATTGGTCGAACATCATCGACAGCGCAGTATTGAAAGAGACCACGCCGGGGGTTGGCTTTTCCCCAGGAATTTCGAAAATCTTCAGATACGCGCTGGCTCCGGTGCTGGTACGGATGTAATTGGATAGTCCGCCCAACACCCCGCCCGCATAGATGAGGCTCTGCGACAGCACATAGCCACGGGTCGTGTTGGCGATCAAATCCCGGCCGTCCCAGCTGGCCGACAAGCCCAGCCGGTTGGAGAACCGCCATCCTTGGGCGTATTGCGAGATGAGGTAATCGTACGGGACAAAACTCGAAGCGTCGTATTCGGCCCGGTTGATGGTGAATGTGGGTCCGAAGCCCAGGCTCAGCCTGCCGGCGGTGAACATGAAGGTGTAACCGGTATTGTAGCCGAGCGAAAGCTGGTAGTATTCATACGGCATGAGGTACTCGGCATCGGGGGTCGGCTTGCCGGCCGCCACCCATTGGTCATAACTGGTGAACGGTTTCGGGTAGGCCAAGTTGTTGCGGTCGCTGGTGTCGGGCGACCCGTCAGCCAAGACCAATCCGTTGGACCGCGAGCTGTGCTCGAACGACAAGCTCAGCGCATTGCTCCAGCGCTTGTCCTTCACCCATCCGTCGCTGAACGACACCGAAAGGGTCTGGCTGTCCGGGGCGAGCTCGGTTGATATCGACAAGTCCCGGCCCGTTCCGCCCAGGTTCGTGTCGGACCACGACAGGAATCCTGAAACCGGGAAGCCGCCCACATTGCCGCCAAAGGTGGCGCCGAAGCCAATGTTCATCTGATTGCCTTCAGTGACATTGTAGGTCACGATCAGGGAATTTTCCTTGGTCCCGTATCCTATGGTGGGTTTCACATCGGTCAACAGACCGGTGTTGAACAAGTTCTGGGCGCTTTGCAGGTATTTTTCCTTGCTGAAGACGTCGCCGCTTTTCAGCGTCAACTCCCGTTCGAGCACATAGGGTTTGGTCTTCACCAATCCGGTGATGAATATTTCTTCCACCGACGCCTGCGGGCGCTCGGTGATTTTCACCACATAGGTGATCGTCCTCGCGGTGTTGTCGCGTTTCTCGACTAATTCGATCGAGTTCTCGACATATCCTTCATTCCAGTACAAGTCGGCAATCTTGCCAATCTCGGATTGGACCTTCTGGATGTCGAGGACCGCACCGGCTTTCATTGTCAAGACCCGCTGTATGTCCTCGTCGCTGTAAATCGTGTTGCCTTCGACCTGTATTCCTCCGAGCTTCCACTGCTCGCCCTCGGAGAGCACGAACGTGATTTTCAAACGCCTGACAGGATCGTCGGAAGCTGAGAGTTCCTCAAGGCGCGTGTCGGTAACCGAGGCGTCGACATACCCGCGCGACTTGTAAGCCAGTTCCAACGCTTGGATGTCGGCCGCCAGCTTGGTCTCCACATAGTTGCCCGAATTGAACAACGACTGGACTTTCAGGCTGAGTTCCTTTTGGAGCAGGTTGGAGGCGAGCAAAGCATTGCCCTCGAAGGCGATTTCCCCCACCTTCGATTGGCGTCCTTCCACTATGGTGAACACGAGGGCCAGTTTATTGGTCTCGGGATCGACCGTGTACGAGGAATCCACCGCCACTGCGACATAGCCGCGTTCGAGGTAGAGATTCTTCAAGGCCTCTTTCGACGTGTTGGCTTGATTCCAGGAAAGGAACTCGCCTTTTTTGACAGTGACGACTTCCTCCAGGTTTTTGGTCTTCAAACCGACGTTGCCCTGATATGTTATCTGGTCGACTTGCGGCAATTCGGTGAACGTGAAGGTTATGGCCAAATCGTTGCGGCTCTCCCCCGAGCGGCCCGCTTCAGCTTGAAAAAGACTGAATACCGCCAAGCGGTTGAGGTCCGCTTCCAACTCGGTGTAGAGTTGCTTGCTGAATTGTTTACCGATATACTTGTAAGTGACGTCGTCGATGGTGTCCTTGGCCACGTTTTTCAAACCGACATACTTGAATTCCTTGATGGGTTTGCCGATCCACCAATCGTATTCAGTGACCGTGAATGTGACCGCCAATGCATTCTTTTGTTGAGCGGGGGCGTAAGTGGGTACCACATCGACCCGATCATACCCCTTTGTCCTGTACACCTGCTTGATGGCCTCCACCGCCCTCTGAATCTCGGCGGCATCGAAGGTTCGGTTGAGCACCAATGCGGCCGCTTGCGCCAACTCAGCCTTCGTCACGACCTTGTAACCCTTGAAATCGACAGCCGCCAAAGTCTGGGTTTCCACGAATTCCACATATACGGCGACATTTTGCCGGCCAAGTGAACCTTGGGCGGGTATGACCTCAACGGAAATGAATTTGCCAGTTGCCATGAGGGCTGATTTCAAACGCGTCATGTCGGCTTCATCATACGGTCTGCCCTTATACGGCGCTGTCAATTGATCAAGCTCTGCAGAGGAGCTGTTGATGATGTCGATGTACACGAAATTTTCAATGGGTTTACCGATCCACCATGCTTCGAGACTAGGGCTCTCGGCAGCAAAGGCTCCCCCGGATGCGAGACAAGCCAACATCAGTACGGCAATGAACTTCTTGGACATGCGGACTCCTTTAGAACACGATGCGTTTGGTCACACTGAAACCAATAGTATCCAATATATTGAAAACGGACAACTCTTCCGGTTTTGTGAAAATACTGAACACGGCCAACGGATTGGTCCACTCAAGGCTTAGCTCGGTGTCGATTTCCATGTCGTTGGCCAAGAATGAGAATGTGGTGCCTCCACCCGACGCAGCAGCCCGCAGATTCACCATTCCTTGCAGATACAATTCGTCAAGCAGATATTTGCCGATGTACAAGGTGGTGTTATCGAGATACTTCGCCATCGGACTCAGCGAAATCGACTCCGCCGTCCCCGGCAACGCGTCGAACAGGATGTTCTGCAGCAAGTTGGACCTGATGGTGAACACATCGAGCCCCAATGAATCCCGGATCAGCGCGGAGAACCCGAATGAAGAAGTGACGGTGGTGTCGATCAATCCCAATCGGCTGGCCATGTCGGTGGCGACAGAGGCGAGCGCCACGACCGAGGAGAGTCCGTTCTCTTGGTATGTGGCGCTCCCGAGCATGCCTTGTCCAAGGATTTCAAGAATCTCGTTGGTCGAGAGCAACGGAGTCGATTCGAAACGCGGTTTGATGTTGTCCAGCGATGAATTTTCCAACACCAAGAATATGTCGACCTTGTTGCCACTGGCATCGAACTCCTGAATGCGGGCCCGCAAGTCGATGAAGGCGTTGAGGCTCTCCGGGTCACTCATCCCCGGCGAGAAGGAGAGTCCGCCCTCGGTGATGTAGAAATTTTTCTGGATGTAATAAATTTCACCACTTCTGAAGGCGAGCCGTCCTTCGAAACCCAAGGTCTCGTCGACTGCATCATACAGGATGCGGACTTTCTGGTTATCGTTGAAGACGGCCTGCACGATCGGAGTCCTGATCGAAGGATAGGCGAACAACGCGTTTTTCCCGGTCGTGATGGTGATGTCGGTGGAGGTCGCCAACGGCTCCTTGAACCAATCTGGCAATGCGGGGATCTCGAATGAGAATGTCCCTGAATCCACCACCAAGTCTCCCTTGATCACCTGCAACGTGTCGTCGCCCGCTATCTCGACAAAACCCTTCACCTGTGCTTCGAGATTGATATTGCCCTCCGCGATGGGAACCCAGAGCGAAATCGGCTCATCGGGAAGGAGGACCGAGGCCTTGAAGGTCGGCATGGCCCACTGCTCGATAGCGAATTCCAACGCCAGGTAGCCGTGGGATTTCAAGCCGTCGAGTGTCGTCGAGGTCACGGGAGTGAACCCCATCAGCGCGGTGTTTTGCGAGACTGTCACCACTGGATTTTTCATGGAGAGTGTTTGACCCGGTGCGAAAAACACGTTCGCGCCAACAGAATCGGCTTGGAGCGTCCCGAAGTAATCGGGGTCAGCCAAGGGCCCTTCGATGGAAAGCCACCCTGTACCGATACCCGACGCAAACAAGAAAATCGGCATCGGGAACAACGGATTGAGCAACGTCAACGGCAGTCTGGCCTTGTCTACCGTCAAGGATATCCAATCGTTCCGGACGGTCCCGCCAAGACGGAACGATATCGGATACGAATCGGGTACTTCAAGCCTCACGGCATGGTCGTTTGTGCGGTAATATCCGTACAGTCCAGGTTGTTCCAACCCTTGTATCGAGAAAGTGCTCCCATCGTACGAAAATTCCAAGGTCAAGTCGGACATCGTCAGGTCATCGAAAAAGCGGGCGTTGCGAAACGAGAGAGTTCCCGATAGTCCCGTTTCGATCATGTTTGCCATTGTAGACACCATATCGATCACCGAACGGTGCTGGTGGCTTTCCAAATTCAATCCCACTGTCACATTGGATACATTGTCCCTCCACTTCGATGGCAGCCTGAATGAGACATCCGCTTGGAATGAGGGCTGACCTGCAATCGGAAGTCTTAATTTCAAGCCATCCACAGTGAGGGCCGTCCCCAATGCCATCATGAACGGCTCTACGGTCAACCCATCGTCATCAAGATCGATTTCGCCTTCGGCTATGAAATCAGGTCGGGTCGGATCGGTGATTCTCAGCTGTGTCTTGGTATCGGTCGGACCTCTTGCCAAGCTGAATGTACCCACGGTCTTCAAATCGGCGACCAAGTCGTGTGCTTTGGGTAGCACCCTTCCCAACCGGAATGAGCCGATCGATACAAGGCCCTGCAACGATCGCTTTGCATGGTCGTTTCCACGCAAGGAGACTTCCAAGGATTCACCCGGCTGGCTGTCTGGTGTGGCTTTCAAGGAGAACAAGAGCTTGCTTTGAGCGAATGTCTCCCCCACAAAGGAAGATAGCGATGGAGCCGAGAGCAAAGCACTCCCCTCGAGAATCCCGAAACTGTCTTTATAGACGATACGAGGTAGGATGACCGAGGTGTTGTCGGCACTGAACGAGGCTGAAGCCTCCCATGGGGCGATGCGTGACCATTGCAACGAGCCGATCTTGATCGAATCGGAGGCAATCGTGAACGTTCCGTCAGCCAATCCATAACTTGCGTCAATGCGGCCATCCAGGCTTCCGCTACCGGTCATGAATGAGGAATTGAACGGCGGCAACCTGAAAGCGTCGAGCTGAAGTTCTCCTTGGATCCATCCAGGATTCGAAGTCAAGTCGGCATGCAGCGCCAAACCTTCCGTGGCGACATCGAACACGCCGTCGGCGAACGCAAGGACGATCGAGAGCGGGTAGGATCCACCCGGCACAATCAAGGTAGCCTGGGACCTGATCGTCCGGTCTTCGGTAATCTCCAGCATACCGCTGAGGGCCGTCGATGCCAGCAATGGCGAACTGAAGGCATAACCGTACGTCAAATCCTGGACATGGTAAAAGTCGGTTGAGAGCAATGTGTCTCCAGTCTCTGGATTTTGAACCGACAACAAACCTTCGGGGAACAACGTCTGACGGTTCAAGAAACCCGAATAACTAAAACGGATGTTCTCGGTGGTGAAGGTCGCCCGGTTGATCTCAATCCTGTCTTGATCGAAGCTTCCCGTCAGTGTGGTGGCTAGATTCAGTTGGGACCGGTCGAGAACAAGATGTGCCAATCCAAGCTCGGCCGAAACCCGCCCGGTTTGGAACTGGTCGTCGAACGAGGCTGAAATGTTGCCGCCCACCGTAGTGCTCGGGCCGAACAGAGCGATCGGATTACCTCCGAAGCGGATGAACAGGGGTTCGAACCGGCCGATGGCTACGTTGTCCAAGCCAATCGAAGTCTTGATTTCCCGCGATGCATTGTCATAGGTACCGCTGATGAGGATCCCCGCATCATGCATGGCTGTGAATCCCGCATCGAACATCCCAGTACCTGTGCTGCCCCCTTCGGCTTTCACCGTCAGGGCTCCGGTGAGTCCAAGAATCAACATCCGGTCGGTTTCGAATCCAACCCTCCACACCGGTCCATCGGAGGCATAGCTGAATTGTCCCACGAGTGTGGTCTCGATGTGGTCCAACAATGGCAAATCGAGCGATAATCCCAAGCTTGTTGAGAATTCGGCATGGGTGGATGTGCGATCATGGTCCACAGTGAGCAACAGGTAGGTCTGGTCCAAGCGGGCTTGATCGAAACTACGCGATACAGCATCCCCGAGCAGAGTTCCCACGAGGTTGGTGTTATACAGCTCAATGGTCTCAGAATCCAACCTGAAAGAGGAATAGGCTGGATTGAAGACGACGTCGAGGTCGAACCTGTTGGCAAAAGCAACCCGTTCTTTGTCGGCAAACAGATCGATACCGCTTCCAGCAAGCGTTCCCGTATACCCTTCAGGATTCTTCAACAAGGCTAACCTGAATGCAGGTAAATTATAATCTAGATCATTGAATTGACCATATGATCCAGTACCATGCAGACGGGAGAATTCTGTGCTTACAGAAATCGGCACGGAATCGGCAACGACTCCCTCGGCTGAGATGGAAGCAAGGTCGATAGTGAAGTGACCTTCGGGCACATCAGCTTCGGCCTGTACCGAACCGATCGATGCATTGACTGCTCCGGTGAGCTCAAGCATGCGGTTCATGTCCGATGCCACATAGCTGGCGTGAACTTCGTTGGACGACATCGTCCAATCAGGATGTGAACCCGCCAGTTTTAAAACGGCGGCCGAAACGTCCAGCACTGCCTCACCCTCGTCATCATTGCTGAACCTCGCGTTCAGCGCGGTTGCAGAACCGCTGAGCAGACCGGACTCGGCCTGCAAGGCCTGCGCCGAAGCGTCAACACCGGCGACTTCAAGGTCTTTGTCGATATCGGCAACGAAGCGGACATCGGTTGCATGCACTTTCATGCCGGGGGCGCTGACTGCGACGGTCCCGTTGCTGGCCGTGACGGAAAGAGCACTCGGCAAGCTGGCAGGAAGCGCTGTTCCATCTTTTGGGGTCACGAAGCCCGGCATCGAATGTACATCCACATCGACAGCGAAGGCATCCACTGCGACAGCGACCGGGGCACTCAACCTGTCAAGGAACAGCAACGAAGTAACCGGCAACCCTATGCTCAACGTCTTTGCCGTGGCGAGCGGTTTTTGCCCTTCGCCCACAGGTGTGACTGTGACATCGTTGAGAGCGATCGACTCGAGGAACGTCCTCTTTACCGAACCGACCTGAATTTCGAGGGATGCATCGTTGGAGATGTCGAGTTCATGTGCCGGTCCTTCGGACCTGAACACGGTTGGCAATGAAGCCGTCCCCAAAAGGAAGGAGACTGCGGCACATACACCGAAGAAAATTCCGAGGGAAATGATGATGTGGGCCGCATTCGTGTGGTATTTCATTCGTTCGACAGCATCCTCCTGCAGTATAGCCGCTATCCCGACGCTGTAAAACCATTTTAGTGTGGTTTTCGGTACAGTGGACCAAGCTTTTTTCTGGTATGGCAAGCCTGTCAAGCTCGATTGAAACGCTAGCCCGATTCGGATATCATCGGTGGTACCGGAACGACCGGAAAGGAACGGCAGCATGAGCGTCATACTGGATAAATTCATCGTGTTCGAAGGCTTGGACGGAGCGGGGACGACCACTCAGATGCGGATGTTGGCCGAAGCCTTCGATCGTGCCCAAATTTCTTGCCATGCTACGTTCGAGCCGACCAATTCCTCCATCGGGGCGTTGGTTCGTGAAATCTTACGCAAAGAGAAGACCACCACACCATTGGCGTTGGCCATGCTGTTCGCCGCCGACCGCGAGGATCATCTGAACCATGCGATGACCGGAATCCTCGCCAGGTTGCAAACGGGGGCGACGGTGGTGTGCGACCGCTATGTCCACTCGTCGTTGGCCTATCAATCGGTTGAATGCGGTTTCGAGCGCATCCAAGAGCTGAACGCTTTTCCCCTCCCTCGTTTCCTCTTTTACATCGATACTCCAGTCGAGGATTGCTTGAAGCGGATCGACGGCAGGTCGAATGAACGCGAATTGTTCGAGCGTCAGGAATTCCTCGCCAAGGTGCGTGACAATTACGCAGTGCTGTTCGCGCAGTTGCCTGAACAGGTGACGTGCACCAAGATCGACGGCCGTCTCAGCAAACAAGACATCCATGACACTGTCGCGGCTGTCTTGCGCGCCCATGCGTTACTCTGATATGTTCAACGAATGTACATGGCATCGCCATAACTGAAAAAACGGTAACGCTCTCGAACCGCATGGGCGTAAGCTGCCAAGATTGCATCTTTCGAGGAGAATGCGCTGACGAGCATCAGCAAAGTAGATTCGGGAGTGTGGAAATTCGTCAACAAACGGTCTACAACATGGAACCGGTATCCTGGCAAGATGAACAAGTTGGTCCGCCCTTCCCCGCTACGCAAGAGATCTGCCTGCGTATCCCAAGCCGATTCAAGGGTTCTGACGCTGGTAGTGCCGACTGCAATGATCGGCCGACCGTCACGCTTGGCGGCCATAACGGCTTCACAAGCGGCCGGCGTGATGCTGTAGCGTTCCCAATGCATGCGGTGGTCCTCCACCGATTCGCTCCTTACCGGTAAGAACGTACCGGCACCTACATGGAGGGTGACCCTGGCCATGTCGATCCCCTTGTCACGGATGCGCTCGAGAATCGCCTCGGTGAAATGGAGTCCGGCCGTCGGGGCCGCCACCGAGCCGCTCTGACTGGCATATACCGTCTGATAACGACTCTCATCCTCGAAAGTGTCCTCGCGTTTGATGTAGGGTGGCAACGGCACATGGCCGCATTGTTCGAAGAATGACTCGTCGATGGTTGGTTCGACATGGACGATCCGCTCGCCCTCATCGCTGCAGCCGACGATGGTGGCTTGCCAGGCACCGTTCGAACGGCCGCTGAACGTGTAGGATTTCCCTATGCGTTGCTTCTTGCTTTTGGAAGTCATCACGACCCAATCATGATTGTCGAGTTCTTCCAAGAAGAGGAACTCGACCATGGCACCGCTCGGACTCAAACCATGGACCCGCGCCTTGCGGACTTTCGAGTCGTTCACCACCACTAACGAGGCCGGCTCGATCAGATCGGGGAACTCGTCCATGCGGCGGTCCTGCACGGTGCCTTCACGCCGGTCCATGACGAGCAACCGTTCGGTGCCACGCCGTTGTACGGGTGTCTGGGCGATCAAATCCTCAGGGAGGTTAAAAAAGAAGTCCTTGGTCTTCATCGGGTTTCCGGTCGTAGGGCAAAGCGAGCAAGTCGTAGGCAAGCGGGGTCGCCATCCGGCCGCGGGGGGTTCGTTTGAGATAGCCTTTTTGGATCAGGTATGGCTCATAGAAATCTTCCAGGGATTCGATGGCCTCCCCGACCGAGATGGCCAATGTTTCGGCTCCCACGGGGCCGCCGCCATAAAATTGGATGATCGTCCTCAGGATGTTGCGGTCCTGTTCCTCAAGCCCCTGCAAATCTATGCCGAGCCTGTCCATGCTGAGTTCAACGATTGCATCGGTGATGGTCCCGTCGCCCATCACCGTGGCGTAATCGCGCAGGCGCCGCAAGAGCCGGTTGGCGATGCGGGGTGTCCCGCGCGAACACTTGGCCAGCAAGTTGATGGCCGATGGCTCGATGACGGTATCCATGATTTTAGCCGAGCGTTTGATGATCGACCTGAGTTCCTCCTCTTGATAAAAATCGATCCGGCAGGTGATGCCGAAGCGGGAATAGAGGGGGGAACCAACTTGTCCGGCTTTGGTTGTCGCACCGATGAGGGTGAAGCGCGGGATGGGGATACGGATTGTGCGGGCAGCCGGACCTTGTCCAATCACCCAATCGATCTCGTAATCCTCCATCGCGATGTAGAGCATTTCTTCGAGCACCGGCCTGAGCCGATGGATCTCGTCGATGAAGAACACGCTGCCCTCGGTGACGTTCGTCAGGATACCGGCCAAATCCTTGGGTTTCTCCAATGCGGGGGCGCTGGTCATCCTGATCTCGGTCTCCATCTCATTGGCGATGATTGAAGCCAACGTCGTCTTGCCAAGACCGGGCGGTCCGATCAAGAAGACATGGTCCAAGGCATCTTTCCGTTCCCGGGCGGCCTTGATGAACACAGACAGGTTCTCCTTGATGCGCGCTTGTCCTTGGAAATCTTTCAAATATTTAGGCCTGAGTATGTTTTCCTGAGCATCGACCTCGCTCTGAAACTCAGAGGAGAGGATCAACGTGTCGTTCCGGTCGTTTTCTGCCACTTCTACCCCAACTGAATGATCGCTTGCCTGAAGAGAAACTCCTCGACCTCCTGCTGGCGCTTTCCAGCGAGCAGGGTAGCGTGTTCTTCCAGGAGTTTCGCAATTGTCGCCACGACCTGACGCTTATCATAGCCCATATCGACCAAGGCCACAATCAGGTCCTCGTGGCGTTGGGACGCCTGACTGGCCGCCCCCTTGCCTTTCGGCTCTTCGAATACGATCGTGTCACGCAATGCGAGGATGATTTTTTGTGAAGTCTTAGGCCCGATGCCGGGTATGCTCGACAAGTAGTCGACATCGTTGTCGTCCAAGGCTTTCACGAACGCCCTGACCTGCACAGCACTGAGGATTTTCAAGGCTTGGCGGGGACCGATGCCGCTGACTTTGTTCAATTCCAAGAACAGCATGCGCTCGTCCTCATCGGTGAACCCGTACAAAGTCATGCCGTCCTCGCGGTGCTGCAGCCAAGTCAGGATGCGGACTTGCCGACGGGCATCCCCTTGGAGGTTCGAAAGGCGCGATGCTGCTTGTGCCGACACCAATACTTCGAATTCCACCCCGCCGCTGGTCCGAACGACCGCGCTGTGCACTCCGGCTTGGACCAATTCACCGATGATTGCATTGATCATTTCCCACCCCCTGATCCGAATTTCAGCCGCCCCTCAGTTTGTGAATTGGCCGCAAAGCATATGGCGGCCGCCAACGAATCGGCAGCATGGTCGGGACTCGGGACCTTGTCGAGTTTGAGCAACAACTTCACCATCTCCTGGACCTGATGTTTCTCCGCCACTCCGTATCCGGTCACGGCCATTTTAATCTGCAACGGTGTGAACAGACGCACCGGGATGTCCATCGAGAGAATTTGATGCACGATGGCGCCGATGACCTTGGCGACTCCGATGGCCGATCCGACGTTCTTTGCAAAGAATATGTCCTCGATCGCGACCGCCTGCACACCATGTCCGTCAGCGAGAGCAGCCACATCCTTGGCGATGGCGTGGATACGCATTTCCAACGACTCCGACGCTAAGGTTTTGACTACTCCAAACGAAACAGGCCGGTAGCGCTGTCCTTCGAATTCGACCACGCCCCAGCCTGTCTGTGCAATCCCCGGATCAATTCCAAGAATCCGCATCGCCTACTCTTCTTCGTCGGTGTAGTCCTCGGGTATCTCCAAATTGGAATACACGGCTTGGACATCGTCGAGCTCTTCAAGCCGCTCGATGATTCTGAGGACCTTGCGGGTTTTCTCGTTGTCGAGCGAAACGGTGGTGTCGGCGATCTTGGACACTGAGGCGGAAGTCTCCTCGAATTCTTTATTTTGCAAGCCTTCAAGCACTGCGACGAAATCGGAAGGAGCGGTCACCACCTCGATCACGCCATCACTGCTGGAAACATCCTCGGCACCAAGGTCCAAGGCCGCCTCCAACACTTGGTCTTCAGTGTAGACCGACGAGTCGTAGGTGACGATCCCTTTGGTCTGGAACAGGTACGAGACGCTGCCGGTCGCTCCCAAAGATCCTCCAAGCTTGGTCAAAGTGCTGCGTACATCTGCTGCCGTGCGGTTTTTGTTGTCGGTAAGGGTGTCGATAATGATGGCGACTCCCCCAGGTGCATATCCTTCATAGGTAAGTTCAAAATAAGTGGAGCCTTCCATCTCGCCCGCGCCCTTCTTGATGGCCCGCTCAATGTTGTCCTTGGGCATGTTGTCGGCCCTGGCCTTCAGGATGGCGGCCCGTAAACGGGCGTTTGAATCGGGATCACTTCCGCCTGTCTTGGCGGCAACGGAAATCTCTTTGATCAGCTTGGTGAAGGATTGCCCGCGTTTAGCATCAGCAATACCCTTCTTGTGTTTGATGGTAGCCCATTTACTGTGGCCGGACATGGTGTTTTTCCTCTTTTGGAATCGTATCGTCCATATGGCATCACGATAATCCAGACTAACGTACCATAGCGAAAAATGAGGTGTCAAGTGGCTATGGCCGCCAGTTCTCCCCGGCAGTGGCAGCGCTGCCTAAAAGCCCCAGTCGATCGGGATGAATGTGGAGGACCCCTCGGTGGATGAGTTGCCAAACTGCCCGCTGGAATTGTCCCCCGCTGCCAAGAACGAACCGTCATCGAGCATCACTATGGTGTGGTAGGCACCGCACGAGACAGCCTTGGCGTGCTCAAGTATCTTGACCGGTACATCCTGTTCTTGCAGCGTCCCGTCACCCAGCTGTCCGTCATCGTTGGCCCCCATCCCCCACAGACTCCCGTCGGAAGTGATGAACATGCTGTGGGCATACCGTCCCGCAGAAAAGGCGACCACATCATCGGCAACGTACACCGGATCGTTCTTGTCCTCGAGACTGCCGTCACCAAGCTGACCATACGAATTCAAACCCATCGCCCACAAGGTACCGTCGTTCTTCAACACGAGCGAGTGTTCCCAGCCAGAGGACACGGCTTTCACATCGTCCATGATCCAGACCGGTTCAGGCCGGTCCGTGAAAGTGCCGTCACCGAGTTGCCCGGCCTCGTTGGCTCCCCACCCCCACAAGCTCCCATCCTGCGTCACAGCCAGGACATGATAGCCTCCGACACTGACGCTGGCGACCTCATCCATCACATACACCCATCCGAGCGTGTCGGATTCAACATCCGGGCGTCCCAACTGACCGTACAGGTTGCTTCCGACTGTCCACAACGAACCATCGGTGGAGATATAGGCGGAGGATTCATCTCCGGCCGACACGGCAGCAACCGAATCTTCGACCAAAACCAATTCGTAGCGGTCTTCCCACGTCCAATCACCCAGACGGCCATCACCGTTGAATCCGGTCGCCCACAGCGTCCCGTCTTCCAGCAGAACAAAGGCATGCACCGAACCTGCAGCGATTGCGGCCACATCCTCGACCAGTGGAATCGGATCGATCACCATGCTGGGTTCCGACAGGCCAAGCTGCCCCTCCTCGTTATCCCCGGCCACGAATAGCACACCGTCTTCGTCGACCATGTAGGTGAATTGGTCGCCGGTCGCGAACAAGCGGAAATCGGGCTTGACCTCTTTACATGGGATTGCTTGAGTACTATCGCTGCCGCTGAATTCGGAAAGGACCAAGTCGTATGCTTCTATGGCGTATGTCGTAAAGTCGCGCACATCGTACACATTCACGTACAAGAGTTTCACCCGGTGGTTCAGCGGTGCCTGCTCCCGCACGATCGTGTAGCCGACGGTTACCCGCAGCCGACCTTCACGGCGGGCTTCATCGAAGGCCATGATGGCAGAGCGCACATCCGGCCCTTGAGAAAGGTCGACGTGAATCGTCAAGTCGATCAACAGGGGGGCTTGCCCGTAGATGATATGTAGCGGCCACTGGCGGGAATTCCGATCGAATTCCAAAGCACTGAGCGCTTCAACCGGCAAGTCCTCGGTCCTGATTTGTGCCAGCTTGGCGGTG
This sequence comes from uncultured Spirochaetaceae bacterium, assembly GCA_964543935.1. Taxonomy (GTDB): domain Bacteria; phylum Spirochaetota; class Spirochaetia; order Sphaerochaetales; family Sphaerochaetaceae; genus JAAYDK01. The sequence goes on along the minus strand of CAZJAK010000016.1, from coordinate 12,923 downwards.
GTCATGTCAGCCAACGCCTGCCAACGGGCTGTGGCTTGATCGTAAGCATCCCAGGTTTTGAGCGACAACCGTTGCAACTGGTAATCGCGGTCTGATTCGATCAAGTATTGTTCGGAAGAAATCCGTTTTTCGAACTCAGCGTCGGTCTCCCATAAATACGGCTGAAGTTCGGCCAGAGCCTCCAATGGGGCCCGGTATTCTTCGATGATTTTTTGGGCCTTTTGTTTGAAATCACGCGACATCGCATCTTCCTCGGCCTGTAGGATCGTGTCGAGTTCGACCGAAGAAGCGAGCAATAACTCGAGTTCACCCGAATAGATCCTCCACAGATGCGGTTCATAGCGCAAGCGTTCGACAGGATCGAGGTTCCCCACGATCAGGTGCCTGAGGATCCAAAACGGAGCTCCCGTGTCGACGGCCAACGACAACGAGCTCTGCCCATACATGTCGGCAGCCAACGGATCGGCTCCGGCTGCAAGCAATTTGACGACGAGCTCCTCATCGTCTGCCACCACCGCCCGATTGAGACGAAGATTGAGCGATAAGGAAGCCTCCGCCATCAAGCAGAAGGAAGGGACCATGATAAGGACTATGACAACCATGACAAAACGTGGAATCCGGAAAGGCGTGCCACCCATGCGAAGCCTCCCTTGCAGGGCAAGAATCATGCTGATCCATTCGGGATCGATGGAACGGAGGCCAACCGCACTACGATTGGATCCATGACCATCCATCCCGATTCCGACAACCAGAACCGTTCTTCAGTATCGTTGACCAACGGGTCGAAGGAAGTCCCTTTAAGACCCGACTGGCTTAAGATATCGTTAAAATCACATCCAAAGCGGCGCGAGAATCCCTGTTTGTCAATCCCGAAACGGGTGCGCAACGACATGATCAAGTACTCTTCAAGTTCCTCGTATTTGGTAAGCTTTTCGACTTGGTAGGTGGAAAAGGCGGTTTGTGCTGCATAGGCGTGCACATCGGGCTCGGCGTTGCACCTGACCAATCCGTCAGGCGCCAAAGCAGTCGAGCAAGCCGAAGGTCCGATGCCGAGGTACGGTTGCAAATTCCAATAGCGCAGGTTATGTAGGCAGAGGTGGGAATCCTGGTCCCGTCGTGCGAAATTCGACACTTCGTAATGGTCGTAACCCAGCGATGCCAAGTGATGCCAGATTTCGAAGAGCATGTCGGCTTGACGATCTGTTTCCATCTCGCGCACGCGACCCGCCGCTACATCGGCTGCCAAAGGGGTGCCTTCCTCGACTGTGAGGCAGTAAACCGAAAGATGCTCTGGATTGATGAAATCCACGATGCGGTCAATATCGGAAACCGCCTCGGCGAGGGACTGGCCAGGTATGCAGGTCATCACATCCACATTCAAATCGAATCCGGTTGCCGATCTCATCGATTTAACCAAGCGCAGAGCATCCTTGGTTTGCCCGAGGGTGGCATTGCGTCCCAATACGGCAAGCGAGCGTTCATCCATGGATTGGACTCCCATGCTCAACCTGGTCCCTCCGCGTTCGAAGCAGGCCTGCATGCCGTCGGTCAACGATTCGGGATTCATTTCGATGGTGAGTTCGCCAGGGCGACCGGATTCGCATACAGCATCGACAATGCTGAGTAAACCATCAAAGGACAGCATGCCGGGATTCCCACCACCGATAAAGGCGGTCTCGAAAGGCCTCCGGCGCCAATGTGAGACGACGGCTAGTTCTTCCTGCAACTTCGCCAAAAAACGATTTAAAACAGAACTAGCGGGCCTTCCATGAGAGTAGAAGCCACAATAGCGGCATTTTGTTCGACAAAAGGGGACATGGATGTACAAAGAGAGGCTGCCTGTGGGTGAAAACTCCCCAAGCATCGTGCCGTTCATGTGACAGCGCCCAAGCGGCCAATCGGCCAGAACCTCAAGATGACCCGGCCGATCGTCTCGCTGAGGGGGACGGGACCGAAATACCTTCCATCTTGAGAATTGTCACGGTTGTCTCCCAACGGCAGGACATGGCCTGAAGGCACATAGATGCCGAGAGCGTAACGGGAAGCATCGGAGCGGGCTTGCATGTCTGAAGGATCAAGCTCGGCCGTAACGGCCGTCCGGGCAGTCTCGACTGCATAGAAATCCAGTAGCCCCTTGTAATCGGAGACCTTCTCGTAAGCCTGCAACAAGTATTGCGGCGCATAAGCAGACAATCCGGTATTTTTATAGGCCAACAATGCGCCATAGGCGTCGATACCGCTGTACAGTGAACCGTCGATCAACCGTTTCGGCGCTTGGGAAAGAGCGTTGGCAGCCCTGAATGCGGTGTCGGGCACGAACGAATCTGTGCCACCGCCTTGGATGATGGCGTCTCCGTGCCTAAACCGCACCGTATCACCCGCCAAGGCGGCAGCTCGTTTGACATACAGCCGTTCCTTGAGGTTGCCCTGCTCGTCCACGTCGATGTTCACGAGTGTGAAAGTGGCCATGTACACCGCTTGGGAAAGAATGTCGAACAGCGGCCCCTTCGAGACATATTCCGGGTTGTAGAATACGATCACATCATCCCGCATAGGGCTGTGGTTTTCGAATATCTTGGGACCGCCAGGATAGGTTTCGATACCGTAGCTGGTCTTGGCGACCCAGACCCGGTCCTTGATGAGCAAGGTGTCTTCCATCGAGGGGGAGGGGATCATGTACAACTGGAAGATGAACTGGTTGATAAGGAGCACTGCCACGATGGCGAAGGCGATTGCATCGAGCCAACCGAGCAACTCACCTTTGAAGGTGCGCTTGGCTTTCGCCTGTTCCTTCTCCCAAGCCCTGCGGGCTTTGCGCTTGGTGAGCAACCGCTCGGCAGTGGCTTGAGCCCAGTCCAAATAGTTCGACATGGACACAAAATAGCACAACAGGTCGGCATTGACAAGTTGGGGGTGTGCGAGTACCTTGTACCCGATGAAACGAAACACGAAACGGTCCATCGAAGTGGAACCGGTACATCTGAAACCGATACTCGGCCTGCATCCAGGATTGTATGCCACCATCATCGTCGTGGTGGTCTTGTCTGTCGCGATTTTCCTTGCCACAATCCTGCCGGGGATTCTCAACGGTGGGAAACGGGTCACCTTCACCAGCCCCACCGAACCGACGGCCGTGTACGTCGACGGCAGATACCTTGGCCAAGCCCCCGTCACCGCCTTCATAGCATCGGGCGACCACAGTGCCACATTCTCCTTCGAACAAGCATTTTCCGAAGAAGTGAAATTCACCGTCTCCCATCCCGTGTTCCTGACTTGGTTGTTCCCGCGCTACCAGACAGTCGCATCGACGTTGACACCAGATTCTGACGCCGAGGTGCAAGCCTACCTGCAAAGCATGCTCGACGACATAGCCGCGTGGTCTGCGATTGTAGATTTCGATGAGCGCAACAACTATCCTCCGCTGATGACGCGGGTCGCCACCAGTTTGCCGGAAAATTCAAAGGGAGCACTTCAGCGCTATTTCACCAGCGCCCTCCGTTACATGACCGGACCCGTCATGGTCGCCGACGCCGCCAACGCCATCGAAGTCGCCAATTCACGCAGACTGCTGCCTGCCGAGGACTATGCCAAGATGGTCGAGCAGCTTGAACTCGTCAAAGCGTTGCACCATGGCGCAGGCGGTGCGATCGGTACAGCTTCCACTGCACTTTCCTTGCCCGTTTCCCGCCAACCGCTTACGATCGCCCAGGGGACCGTCATCCAAGGATTCGGTTACGGCCCTGCTACATTTGTGATGGGGGGTAGCCGGAACCTCGATTATCCAGGTGTGACCGAGATGGGTGTTACCGTGGAAGTCCCCCAGTATTTCATTGCCGAACAGGAAACCACCGAGTATCAATGGGCCCTGTTTCTTCAGGACAATCCCGATTGGGCAAAAAGCCAAATCGAGCGTTTGATCGAGCAAGGCCTCGCCGATACCGATTATCTGGCCGGCATCTATCCCTCCACCGCAGTCGTGTCGAACAAACCGATCCGCAATGTCTCCGCTTATGCCGCCACAGCCTATTGCGAGTGGCTCTCTAAAAAAACCGGGGTGCATGTCAGCCTTCCCACTGAAGCCCAATGGGAATTGGCCGCTCTCGCCAATTCCAGCAAAGCCTATGCGACCACACTCGTTCCGGTACCGGACGGTAACGGTCCGGTTGCCTTGCGTGGTGGAGTGTGGGAGCTTACCTCGAGCGCATTCATTCCGCTGTCGCGCTATTTGGGGCCTGCCGATCCAGTACCGTCCAATCTTCCCGTCATCGTCAAAGGCGGTTCATTGCTCAATGACCCGAAATTCACCACTGCCGCGACCGTAGGAGTACAGTCCGCCTCGACCTGTTCTGAGACGACTGGCTTCAGGATCGTGTGGACATATTAGGGTCAACCATGCCGAAAGAAACCATCAAGATACTGCAGACCAACAAGAAAGCATACTTCAACTACGAGGTGGTCGAGGATTTCGAATGCGGAATCGCCTTGCAGGGGACCGAGGTCAAATCAATAAGAATGAGCCGGGTTTCCTTTGGCGATGCCTACGTCAAGATCGAAAGCTCCGGCTTGATCTTGGTCGGATTGCACATCTCCCCTTACAAACATGCAGGTTTGGGCAACCATGAACCTGAGCGCAATCGCCGGTTGTTGGCTCACAAGCAAGAGATCAAGCGGATGCGCCGCAAGGTCGACGACAAGGGAATGACCCTGGTACCCACCCAAATCTACCTCAAAGGCAACTTGGTGAAGGTCAGGGTATCGGTGTGCCGGGGCAAACAGGAGCATGACAAACGCAACGCCATCCGCGAACGCGACATGAACCGCGAGCTTCGGCGCGAAATGAAGAATTTCAACCGCGACTGAGGAAAGTTGTTGATTCGTTCGTACCCGTTGTAGTATATTTGTTTCGCCCCGCTTCAATGGGGGGTGTGTTGGTTTCGACTGGCGTTTGGTTGTGCCGACAGTTGCAAGCGGAGCGCCAACTCCTAAAACTAGCAAAAAACATAACTGCCAAGAAAGAAGACGAAGTCTCCTTCGATGCAGAATACGCTCTCGCTGCCTAAGCAGTGAGTCCGTACAGGGGCCTGAGGTGCCGCTCTTAACCTCCCGCTTCCTGTAAACAACAAGGGCTTACCCAAGGGATGGCCGGTGGCCTGAGGGGAAAACACAGCCGGCTTAGAAACCGTTACGTCGGCCGCTGGCCCGCACGGTTTCGAAACAAAGAACAGCGGCTAAGCTTGTAGACGCTGCCGGGCGGCACGTTAGGACGGGGGTTCGACTCCCCCCACCTCCAACCAATTGGGCACGTTTGGATTCAATTCTGAACGTGTCCTTTTTATTGTCCGCTTCAACCGTACAAAATTCTGAAGAGAGCCCGATATCCTCAACAGCGTGAAAATCCAAGTTAATGTTGCAAGCTTTGTAGATTTTTAATATTTGCAACGTTAAAACGTTATTTTTAACATTTGATTGAAGAGCTAGGAGGTTGGTATGTATGTGAGATTTTGGTCTTTTGCCATTTTCAAACACCGAAGGGCTCCTTCTACCTGAACGTATCCACTTGTGCAACCAATGACCCGTCGTTCCCCTTGTGACGGCGGGTTTTTCATATTATGTAGAAAATTCTTGCGAAGAGGCTTGCGCTGAGCTAGCATTTGACTACCTAGGTCACGCAATGAAAAGAGGAGGTCAGGCATGAGTACTGTTCGTTCCATTTTGGAGCAGAAGGAAGACAAGATCATCAGCGTTCATCCCGATGATACGTTGCTGGATGCCATTGCAAGTCTTGCAAAGAACAAGATCGGCGCTGTAGTGGTCCTCGACAAACGGGGCCATCTCAAAGGCATCCTTTCCGAGCGTGACGTGGTGAGCAACATGGCAAAGAAAGGTATGGAGGCCTGCAGCATCGCGGTCTCCCACGTGATGACGAAAGAAGTGACCTACGTGAAACCCCACCAGAGCTTGGACGAATGCCTGAAGCTCATGATCGACCGCAATTTCCGCCACTTGCCTGTACTTGAGGAAGAACAGGTGATCGGCATGATTTCGATCCGCGACGTGATGAAGGCGGTTTTGGACGAACGGGCCTTCCAGATCGACCAACTGGAGTACTACATCACCAACACTTATTGAGAATTCGGCTCACAACAGTTGCTTCTCGTAAATCCCCAGGCTGCCTGAGGTGAGGTATCCTATCGAGCAGGCCAAGAACAGCAAGGCGGGATTGGTCGCTCCGAAGAATTCCATGCCGAGGGCAAAACACACCACCGGCAGTTTCGTCGCCCCGGAGAGTGTCGCGACCGCGCCATACGAGGCCAACACCGACGGGGGCAATCCAACCATCCCGGCAAGAACGGCGCCCAAAGTCCCACCGCAGACCAGCAGCGGGACAACCTCGCCGCCTTTCAACGAGGCTGCGAGTGTCAAAGCCGTGAATAGCAACTTCACCAATGGCACCCACCATTCCGATTGACCTGCATAAGCTGCATCGATCAAAGAGAAGCCAAGTCCGTTGAACCTACCATCCCCCAACAGGGCAAACTCCAGCAGGGTCAAGGCAGCCACCATGGTGGCTGCAATCGCCACACGGATCTCGGCATGCTTGATCCGGCCGAACATCCGTTTCATCCAAATCGAGGTGAAGCAGAACACCTGGCTCATCAATCCAAAACAGGCGGCTGCAAAGACGACCTTCAGGACATTGGCGGGGTTCAACAAGAGCGTTTCAACCCGAGGGAAAGTGTGATACGGCACACCAATGGCATTGCCGACCCAACTGGCAATAAAACTGGCTGTCAGGCAGGGGGCCAGGGCCTCCAACCTGTTGATGCGCGGACTGGCCACCTGCATGCCGAACAAGGTCCCTGCGATCGGGGCGTTGAACAAGGCTCCGAAGGCTGCCCCTGCCCCGCAAATAATCCACAATCCCCGGTCCCGGTCGGTGTACAGCCCTCTGGGGAGCGCATCTTGTTTACGGGTAGCCACATTGACGATGAAATGTTCCAGCCGGGACAAAGCGCCGGCGATGGCCGTGCCGATCTGTACCCCCGCCCCCTCCTTCCCGGCCGATGCACCTACGGCATGCGACACCACGGAACTGATGAAAACAACCGGAGCCAACCGTAAAGGAACCCGCTTGCGCAGGGTCGTATCGCCCGATTTTTCCTGTGAAGTCGGATTAATAGCCGTGACGATCATCTCGTTGATGGCATCTATGGCCAAGGTGGTTCCCTTTTCGAGTTGAGAGCCAATCGTGCGGTACGTGTACACCGTCAGCACTGCCGCACACGGCAGCAAAGCATACATCCACCAATGCTCTTTCCTGAATTGGGTGACCGTTTCGATGGCGAGCATGAACAACGCGATCGCCACGCCGACGCAGATGCCGGACAGAGCTCCTCTGGCCAGCCATAACGGGGCTCTGAGATGGCCACTCAGCCTGAACTTACCCATATCGTTCCCCTCGGACCAGACTATCGCATGAAAAGGGGTTGTCAATCAAACCCTGACCGACCGATTGACAACCTCTTGCAAGGATGATACTATCTAATTGATATCATATTGATATCCCATTCACCTACAAGGAGGCATCCCATGGAACTAGGGTTGTCAGCCAATGAAAAAAACCGCACGGTGGAGAAGCCCTACCCCTATCGCAACGGCATGGCCATCATGGTGGCCAACATCGCCCTGATGCTCGCCAGCACGGCGGCTTTCGTGTTCGGCATCATCCGGTTCGACAGCAACCGAGCCGATTTTTTCTCAATCGCACTGTTCGCCATCGGTACGGCTTGGTTGTACCTGATCGGGCCGGTGCTGTTTGCCGGCTTGAAGGTCCTCAAGCCGAACGAAGCTTTGGTCCTGACGCTGTTCGGAACCTACACCGGCACGCTCAAGGGACCGGGATTCTTCTTTGTCCATCCCTTTTCCACCGCGGTCGGGCCGGCTGGGACAGAACCCACCTCTGCTTCGGTCAAAGACAAACAGCCCACGGTGACCACCGTGAAGCTCGGTGGAGTGCAAACCCAAGCCTCCTTACCGAAGAAACTGTCGCTCAAAGCCATGACGCTGAACAACGACAAGCAAAAAATCAACGATGTCTTGGGCAATCCGATCATCATCGGGATCGTGGTCGTTTGGAAGGTTGTCGATACCGCCAAGGCGGTGTTCAATGTCGACAACTTCACCGAGTACCTTTCGATCCAATGCGACTCGGCCTTGCGCAACATCGTCAGGCTCTACCCGTATGATGCCTCCGACGACGAGGGTGAAAAATCGTTGCGCGGCAGCAGTCAGGAAGTGGCCGATAAGCTCAAGGAGGAAATCCAAGCCAAGGTCGGTCTGGCTGGGCTGGAAATACTCGAAGCCCGCATCACCCACCTCTCCTACGCCCCTGAGATTGCAGCCGCCATGTTGCAGCGGCAACAAGCTTCCGCCATCATCGCAGCGCGCCAGATGATTGTCGAGGGAGCCGTCGGTATGGTCGAGATGGCCCTTGCGAAACTGAGCGAGCAGGACATTGTCCACCTCGATGAAGAACGGAAAGCCGCCATGGTGAGCAACTTGCTGGTCGTGTTGTGTGGTAACAAAGATGCCCAACCCGTCGTGAACAGCGGTTCGATCTATTGACGGACAGGGGGTTTGATGGACACAAACGACAAAGAAAAGGATAAGAAACAAATATTGCTGCGGTTGTCGTCCACCTTATGGCAGGAACTGGCCTCGTGGGCTCAGGATGATTTCCGTTCGATCAACGGCCAAATCGAGTACCTGCTTTCAGAATGCGTCCGGAGGCGTAAAAAATCCTCCCAAGACGAACCGTCCGAATGACAGTGCCTTCAAACCCGCTTTTTAGCGGGTTTTTTTTCCCCCTTGCACGTCAGGAGGAAAGTTGCTACTATACTATTAGTTTTTACAAAATTAGTAATTTACTAAAGGAGTATCATGCATGGACATTCCCACCACGTTGAAACACAAACCGGTCATCACAGTGTCCGACTACGAAAAAGTCGACGGCCGTTACGCCTACGATTCAGACGCCAAAGGGTTGTCGGTGGGTCTCGCCCAATGGAACGATCGTGGCAAAGTGGAGATATCTGCGAAAGTGTGGCGCTATACCGGCGAAAAATGGTCGCGCCAATCGGAGGAGCTTCCCCTACACCGCGTGCTCGATTTGGCCATCCTCATCTGCCGCACCAGGGAGTACATGATGGAAGCCTACCGGATGGAGCACCTGCACGACCCGGACCACCCAATCATCGAACGGATCGGATTGCAAGGCGATGCCATGACGGTTGCCGTCTGCACCGAAAATGAAAAAATCGAATCCGACTTGGCTTTAGTGCGCGACGTGATCGCTCAAGACGACGAGTTGATCAGTGAACGGATGCAGGTGTTGGCCACTATTTTGGCCCGTACGGGATTCAGTTCGCATTCACTTTCGTGACGGCACGGCCTCGATCCATTCGGAGAGCTGGCCGAATGTGGAGGCCAGATCGTCCAACTTGATCCTTGCATGACGGTCGAGCGGCGTACTCTGGGCATTCACGATCACCATCCGGCCGCCATGGTAGTAGGTCGCCATCGGAAGCGATGCTGCGGGTTGCACCGTCAGACTGCTTCCAAGCACCAACAACACATCGGAACGGGCCATGTCGCGGTACGCTTGGTCGAGCAAAACCCCATCAAGGGGATCGCCGTAGAAAACGATGTTCGGTTTTAAGATCCCCGAACACTGTGGGCAAGTCGGCACTTGGTGCGCGCGCACAAGCGGAGCACAATAATCGTATTGATACGTTTTGCCACATCCGCGGCAGGTGCTCAAAAGCGGGCTGCCGTGCAACTCCCACACTGCACGGCTGCCGGCTTTTTGATGCAACATGTCGATGTTTTGGGTGTAGATTGCTTCAAGATAGCCCTTGCTCTCCATTTTTGCCAGCACGTGGTGGACGATTGAAGGCCTGATGGCATCGAGGGTGAACACGAATTCAGTAGCCCAACCATAGAATAGCGAGGGATCACGCTCGAACCATTCGGTCGACAGGACGTCTTCCACATCCATCCCGTTCCATTGCGTGCGGTACAGGCCTTGGTTGCCCCGGAAGTCGGGGATGCCGGAAAGAGTCGAGACTCCGGCTCCCGTGAAAGCCACCGTATGGCGTGAATGTTCGAGCAACTCGATCAAGTGGCGTTCCACACTAGGTTCCTTTGCGCCTCTTTCAAGGTGGCGATGTAAGTGTTGCCTTTGAGTCGCTCCAGCTTGACTGTGACCATATCCCCCGGCTCAAGAGCCGCATATCCGTCGATCACGACCATCTCGTCGTGTTCAGTGCGGGCCAACCATTGGGTGATGGTTTTCTTGGACGGTTGTTCCACCAAGGCCAAGACTTCACGCCCGCATCGTTGAGTCTTTTGCTGGATCGTCACCTCTCGTTGGAATTGGATCAAGCGGGCCAACCGGTCCATCCTAGTTGCAACCGGGACTTGGTCGGCCATGCCTTCGGCCGCAGTCCCCTCGCGGGGATTGAAGTAATACATGAAAGCCTCGAGGAACCTCACTTGGGCCATCACCGACATGGTTTGTTGGAAATCATCTTCGGTTTCCGATGGAAAACCCACCATCACGTCGGTGGTGAAGGTGAAAGCGGCATGTCTGTGAATGAGATCGTCGATCAACCCTACATACCGTTCACGGTCATACTTGCGGTTCATCAGCGTGAGGATGCGAGTTGAACCGCTTTGCATCGGTATGTGCAAGTGCTTGGCGATCTTGGGTTCGGTAGCTGCCAAATCGATCAAATCAGCCGAAAAATCTTTGGGATGGGGGCTCTCGAAGCGTAGCCAAGCGATCGAAGAACACCGGGCGGCGATATCGGAGAGCAAATCGGGGAATCCATAGCGCTTCCCGCCTTGCTCAAAACGGTAGCTGTTTACGTTCTGGCCCAACAAGGTGACCTCTCGCACACCGGCTGACTCCAAGCGGTCGATCTCCTCGATAATCGACGACGGAGAGCGCGAGACTTCCCTGCCGCGCACATACGGGACGATGCAGTAGGCGCAGAAATTGTCGCAACCGTTCATGATCGGGACATAGCTGCGGATGTCACCCGGTTTGTGGTGGTCTTCATTGAACAGGTGCCCCTCATCGCGTTCATCGCTGGCACCGCTGAGCACCGCCACGATCCGTTGTTTGTCATGGGTTCCCAAGACATGGTCGACTGCCGGAGCGTCCTTTAAAAACTGGTCGCCGAGCCGTTCGGCCATGCACCCGGTGACAATCAAGGTCAACGGATGCTGTTCCTTGACATGCTGGAAAAACCCGATGCGTCCCCAGATGCGATTTTCAGCGGTTTTGCGGACGGAACAGGTATTGAGTATCACACAGTCGGCCGTCTCGGCCGAGTCGGCCGGTTTCAAGCCTGCTGCTTGGAGAGTTTGCTCCAAAGCATTGGACTCGGCCACATTCATCTGACAACCATAGGTTTCCAGCCAATAGGTGGCATGGCTGCCGACTGGTTCGTTGCGTCTTTTCATGGACATTCCCCACATTGCATCCGGCAGGCTTGGAGAGTATTTGCCATCAGCATGGCGATGGTCATCACGCCCACTCCACCTGGAACGGGGCTGATGGCACGGCATTTGGGAGCGACCCTCTCGTAATCGACATCGCCGACGATCCGGTAACCCCGTTTCTTAGTCGGGTCGGCGACACGGTTTATCCCGACATCGATGACCACCGCTCCTTGCGCGACCATGTCGGCGGTGATGGCCGCAGGTTTTCCCATCGCGGCGATGAGCAAATCGGCCGAGGCAGTGATGGCTTTCAAGTCTTTGGTACGGGTGTTGCACACCGTGACGGTCGCATCACGGCCCTTTTGCATCAACAAGACCGCCAACGGCTTACCGACAATGGTGGACCGCCCCACGATCACCGCATGCATCCCGCAGGTATCGATACCGTAATGATCAAGCATGCGCAGCACACCGGCCGGAGTGCAGGGAACCAGACCTGGTTTTCCAATCACGATGTTTCCCAGATTGGTTGGATGCAACCCATCGACGTCTTTTTCAAAAGCGATCGCCTTCATCACCTTTTGTTCATCGATGTGGCTTGGCAAGGGGAATTGCACGAGGATCCCGTGTACAGCAGGATCGGTATTTAAGCTTGCTATCACAGACAAAAGCTCAGCTTGGGTAGTGCTCGCTTCCAGAAGATAATCGACATGCTTGAATCCCATTTCCGTGCAAGCTGTTCGCTTGGAGGCCACATACGATTCACTGGCGCTGTCGTTGCCCACCAACACGACGGCAAGGCACGGCACCACAGCGGTCCTTGCAATGAACTGTGCACATTCAGCCTGTACGCGCTCCTTCACCAGAGAGGCGACTTCGGTCCCCGACAGTATTTGCATCGGCATCCCCTTTGCGCATCACGCGCTAAGAAACATATCAAAAAAGCGGCTCCTTGTGTACTCTATCAACAGACCGCACCATTGAGGTTCTCAAAACCAGCCCGATAGGCTATGATTGTGCCGTCTAACATCCACCGATGACAAGGGGGCCTACATGAGAAGAATTCCTTTCGCGATCGCATTGTTCCTGCTGATCTTTACCTTTGCCTTGCCGGCAGAGGAGACTTTTGCCCCCCAATACCAGCTCGGCAGCCAAATGTTCACATTCAGGGCCGGCCCTGTCGTTCCATTATTCTTCTATTTCCCATACGACGATCAACCGATCGTGACCGACACCCATCTTAAGACCGGAGGCTACGGATCGATCCGGTATCAAGGATTTTTAAACGAGTCGCTAGCAATCGGTGGTGAACTTGGCTATTACTTCGCCTATCCACGCAGCAACGATCTGTTCACCTCCGTCCCGATCCAGTTCATGCTGTCATGGATACCGCTTTCCGGCACGTTCGAGTTACC
>CAZJAK010000015.1:0-41336 GCA_964543935.1 uncultured Spirochaetaceae bacterium | reverse complement strand
TCTTTCCCGTCTTGAGACTCGATGTTCTCGACCTAGCTGTCGAACTAGCCCCCAAGGTACCTTTGTATCCGTCGTATGCTGCCGATGAATTCTCGACCGATTCCTGTCTTCGCTACATGCGCCTGAGCGAGAATTCCCATCGGCCGGCTTATGTCTATACTACGGTTAAGGAAGATGGCATCGTGACGGGTTTGAAGGGGTACAATTTCGATGCAGATTACGACCAGAGTGCTCCCGGCATCTTTTATTATGGTCGGGCAGGGGTGCAGGTTCCTTTTATGCGCCTTACCTTTGGCGGTTTCGGCATCCTGCCATCCTTGGCGGTGGAAGGAATCCTCAAGGGGGGAGTGAGGACGGTGTTCAACGCTTATGGCGGGACTGACCAGCTCGGTCTCGACGGAACCTATTTTTATGGCGCGTCTGCCCGTTTGGGGTCCCTTGTGGCGGTGACAGCCGGCTGGAAGCATTATTCGGCCCATTTCAGCGATGAAGTCCTCTCTCGGGTCATTTGGTACAACGAGTCTAGCGGGGGCCCGTATGCCGACCCGAGTCTGGATCCCGCTTCGTTCCAATCCGATTTGTTGGATTATGTCCGCCAAGACCCGCTCACCTTCGGCGTCTCGATCACGGCGGGCAAGCATCTCAGGTTGTATGGGGAACTCCGTATCGGCGACACCGCCCGGTTGAACAAGCCAAAATTGTTCGATCCTGCCGATCCTGAATTCTCCGATTTCCATTCCAGGGAAGTCCAGTTCGGCTATGAACTGCGCACCGACATCCCCCGTCTGGGCCCCTTCATGCTGGCCTTCGACGCCACCATGCGGGAGGACGGCAAATTCGCGATGGTTCCGACCGACACTGCCACCGAGTTCAAAGGGCAATATTCAGAGTACCGCTATGTGTACGATCCCGAGGCCCCTTGGGCGTTCGAATGGGGAGTGGCCGTCAGTCAATCGTTGTCGGTCGGCCCCGGTATGTCGGCCAGGGTCCAGGCGAGTTACCGGACGGGGCGCTTCCCGGTTTTCGTGTTCGGCATGCATCGAGTCTCCTATGTCTCGGTCGGCTGTGAAGTGGGCTATTGATCGCCCCTACCAAGAAGGCCAGGTTTGCGGTATCATCCAAGCCATGGAGCATGATGTTGATTATCCACCAATCCAAGCCATCGCTTGTCCCGATTTGCACAGCCCTAGGTTGTTGATGCGGCCATTCGTGCTAGATGACGCCTTGGCTTTGTTCAGTTGGGCCAGCGATCCAGAGGTGACCCGGTATTTGAGGTTCCACCTCCATGAGGATGTCAGTGAGTCCAAACGGGTGATTTCCCATTGGATCGAGGAGATGCGCACACCCCCCTTCTTCCATTGGGCCATAGTCCACAATCAGACCGGTTCGGTGTTCGGTTCAATCGGGCTGGAGGTGGTCAACAAGAAGGATTGCTTTGGCGAGGTCGGCTATTGCATCGCCAAACGGATGTGGAACCAAGGCTACACGACCGAAGCGTTGAAAGCAGTGCTCGAATTCGGCTTCAGGGTGGCGGGATTTTTCAGGATCCAAGGTTGCTATTCGGTCGGCAATCCCGCTTCCGGGTGCGTCATGCGCAAAGCTGGCATGGAGGTCGAAGCCGGACCGTTGCGGGCTTGGTACCGCAGCGACATGTTGGGCTTCCAGGATGCTTACATGGCTGCTGCATTCGCCGATACATGGACTGGTGATACCACATAACCTGAAGGTGGCGAGCATGATTGATGATGGATCTGAGTTGAAGCGCAATCTCGAGAGTGTGTTGACTGCGATCGCCGGCGCTGCGCGGCAGAGTGGACGCTCAAGCGATGCCATCAGGTTGATGGCTGTATCGAAAACCCAGTCTTTGGAAGCCATCGTGGAATTGGCCAGCCACGGTCAGGTGCTATTCGGTGAAAACCGCGTCCAGGAGGCTGTGGCCAAATTTTCCCCAAAACCCACCCCGATGGAAGTGCACTTGATCGGACACCTACAGTCCAACAAGGTCCGCAAAGCGGTGGCGGTCGTCGATTCGATCGACTCAGTCGATTCGTTGCGGGTGGCGCGGCTCATCGGTGAGGAAGCGCTTCGTATCGGCAAGACGATGCCGGTTTTGCTGGAAGTAAACACCTCCGGGGAAGCTTCCAAATCGGGATTTGCAGACGAGCGTGACTATTGGGAATTCTTGGACAATGTGGGGTCCATTCCAGCGCTGCTGGTGCGGGGCTTGATGACCATCGGACCGTTGGTCGACGATGAACGGACAGTCCGCTCAGCCTTCGCCTCGTTGCGCTCATTGGCCGAACGATCCGCACTGCACCATCCCGAACTCGATTTCTCGGTCCTCTCGATGGGTATGAGCCAAGATTTTAAGGCCGCAATCGCCGAGGGGTCGACCATGGTCCGCATCGGCACCGCATTGTTCGGTAGGAGGTCGCCGTGAAGCGCATCATAGCGGTAATCGTGTTGATGGCGCTGTGCGTTTCCTTGCTTACAGCGGCGCCTTCGTTGACCACCGTAACGGGGTATGAACCCTATGCACAAGAAGAGTTCCCCCGCTGGAGTATGCTGTTGCGACGTGGCGAGACCATTTTCTTCGGTTCGTTTCCCATCACGTTGTCGTTGGCATCGCTCGGGTATTCAACCGCTTTGGCACTGGGGGCGAATCCGATTTCCCCATCGCCTGCGGTTGAGACCGTGAGTCTGTTTTCGATCGCTGCCGCCTTGTCGCTGGTCATCGCCGTGACCGATTACATCCTCGGGGAGACCGCCAGATGAGCGCGATCCACCATAAAGTCACCCTGACAGTTGAAGCGGTCCAAGAAAAAATCCGCATCGATGCATATGTAGCCGGACAAATCGATCACTTGTCTCGCTCGCTGGCATCTTCTGAGCGCGTCACCATCATGGTCGCAGGTGTTGTGGTCAAAAAAAGCCGCCCTGTCCGTAGCGGCGACGTCATCACAGTCGAATGGACCGAACATGCTTTGGACGATGTCGAAGCTCAAGACATCCCATTGAACGTGCTCTATGAGGATGAGTCGGTGTTGGTCATAGACAAACAGCAGTCTTTGGTGGTTCACCCGGGTGCGGGCAATCCCGACGGGACCTTGGTCAACGCGCTGGTGTTCCGCTATGGCAGTGCGTTCATGGAGGAAGGTGCTTCCGAAACGGCGGATGAAGAGGAGGAATGGCCCCTCGACGCATTGCGGCCGGGAATCGTCCATCGATTGGACAAAGAGACCAGTGGCATCATGGTGGTCGCCAAGACGCGTCAGGCTTTGGTCTCCTTGGCAAAGCAATTTAAGGAGAGGAAAGTGGCCAAGAGGTACATCGCCTTGGTCAAAGGCACGATGGAACGCCCCTACGGCATGATCAACGACTCCATCGCCCGCTCTCAAACCGACCGGACGAAATTCACGGTCGACCCACGCGGCAAGCAGGCCTCTACCGAGTACCGCGTCCTGCGTCAATTCAGCTCGTTCGCATTGGTGGGTGTCGTCCTCCATACCGGCCGGACCCATCAAATACGGGTACATATGGCGAGCATCGGCCATCCGGTGCTCGGTGACGATGTGTACGGCAAACGCTGGGACAAGATCCCTGACGCCACCCTGATGCTGCATGCCCAAGCACTTGAGTTCGACCATCCCGCTACCGACGGGCGTGTTCGCTTGCGTTCTCCCATGCCCGAGCGCTTCAAGATGGTCATCCGGAACTTTGGCAAAGGCCTCAGGGATTTGCCGCTCAGGTGACGATGCTGGGGTGGCTCAGCTGTTCCAGGTCCTCCATCGCCATGGCATCGATCAAGTCCCGGTTGAACATTTTCTCAATCTTGATGGTGGTGATCGTGCCGTGACCGGGGAAGACCACCGTGCGTTCGTCCAAAGTGAGCAACCGTTTCTTGATCCCTTTGAGGAGCAGGGCTTTTTCCAAGACTCCGTTGGTCGAGCCAATCCGGCCGGCGTACAGGATGTCGCCGGTGAACAAGGCGTTGCCGATGTGGAAGGCAAACGAATCGATGGTATGGCCCGGGACTTGGATGGCGTCGACGGTGAATCCTGCGAGGGTCATCCGCTCATTATCCTCGATCATGGTCACATGCTCGTCGAACAGGGTCGGCGAGCCGGCGTGGATGCATGGCCGATAGATCTTGGTCAATGTCCCCAATCCTTGATGATGGGCCGGGTGGCGGTGGGTGATCAACACATGCGCTACGGAAAATCCGTTTTGTTCGATCCGTTCAATCAGTTCCATGTCGATATGACCCGGATCGATAAGGATGGCTTCGCCCCCGTCCTCAGGACCGATCAAGTAGGTGTTGGAATATTCCATCATCGAGAAATGGGTGAATAGTTTCATCTCAGTGCTGCGAGAAGCAGGCCTCCTCGAAGTTGGAATATTTGAAGGAGGTGAACGAGCGGCTCGTGAACCTGAAATCGGCGTTCTTCAAATTGCAATCGACGAATTGGACATGTTCCACATGCGAGTTGGAGAAGTTGGAATAATAGAGGTCGCTCGAGGAGAAGTCGCACCAACGGGCGTCGATCCCCATGAAATTCGTATGGACCAACAACGAACCGGTGAAATCGCAATGCAACAGGGTTGAACCGGCGAAAACCGACAAACGGGCATCGCACTCCCGAAATGAGCAATGCTCGAACAGACAGAAATCAAAAAAACAGGCGTTCAAACGGGCTTGTGTGAACTGCACGTCGGCAAACACGCACCGAGCGAAATTTGAGGTGGCGGCCGAAGCTTTGGAGAAATCCTTGGCGGTGAAGACCGCATCGGTCAACACGATGTCATGATGGCGTTTCGAATCGGTCAACAAGGAGCTTACCGTCTCCAAGACGGCCTGTTGGTCGTGAGTATGGCGGTAACATGTCGGTCGGCCATGGGCGGCAAGACCGGTGCACTGCATTACCTCGCATGGGATTCTGCTAAACATGTGGTCACGGTACCAGAAGCGGCTCAAGCTGTAAAGAAGGGGCCGCTTGTTGCACGTTTGTCTGAATGCATGTACATTTGCACCATGGGAAGTCAGATGGTCGGGACGGTGGTGAGAGGAATCAACAACATATTCACCGTAGTCCCCGAGCGGGAAGGGTTGTTGAAATTCACGGAAGGACCGGCCTTCGAGTGCAGGATCAAGGGGAAAGTATTATCGGGTGTGCCCGAGGATTACAGTCCTTTGGCGGTGGGGGACCGGGTTGCCTGCACGCAAGTCTCGGCTACCGAAGGATTGATCTTGGAGCGTTTGGAACGGCATGCTTCATTCGTCCGCTGGAACGCCAAACGCGGGTGCGATCAGACTGTCGTCGCCAATATGGATGTGACCGTCATAGTCGCCTCGGTGGACGAACCGCCGTTCAGACCGCGTTTCGTCGACCGAGCCATCGCCTGTACCCGTGGGTGTCCAGTCCTGATCGTGTTGAATAAATGTGATTTGCAATTCACAGAAAGTGAAGAGGCCCGATTCCGTTTGTATGGCGTCTTGGGTTACGAGACGTTTACGATGTCGGCCTACGATTTGCCCGGAATCGAAGCGTTGAAAAGCCGGCTTTTCGGAAAAACCTGCGCATTCGTCGGGCAGTCGGGGGTTGGCAAATCGACTCTGGTGAATGCATTGGCAGGGACGGTTCACCAACGCACCGGCTTGATATCGGACAAATTCAATCGTGGACGGCATACCACCAACCATGCAATACTGATTCCGTGCGATGGATTCGCCATCGTCGATACACCGGGAGTGCGGGAACTGCTCGTACCTCATGGTGAACCTCAAGCTGTGGTGGAGGCGTTTCCCGAATTCGCCCGCTTTGCAGCTTCCTGCTCGTTCCAAAGCTGCTGTCATCGCCACGAACCCGATTGCGCAGTGAAACGGGCAGTTGAGAACGGTCTGATTGATGAGGACCGCTACGAGAGTTACCTGCGGATGCTGGTCTCATTCGAGCAGCGCCCGCAGGCTTGGGAGAGCGACCGACGCTGATGCTGGCATGTTAGAAAAGACTTTGGAAGACCTTGAATTCACCACCGTATTTTTGGAATTACGCTCCTTGTGCCTTTCTGAGGAGGGGCAGGGGGTGCTCGACCGCAAGCACTTCATCACCGAAGCGCAGGAATTGATCAAAGCCCAAGATGCCGTCCAGGACATGCTCGACATCATCTCAAGCGGCGTGCGCGAACCGGAGTCTTTTCCTCCGTTATCAGCAGTGATGGCCGAGCTGTCGGTACCGGAACGGAGTCTCGAAGGCTCAATGTTGTGGGATGTGGCCAATTACCTCCATTCGGGTCGTTTGTTCACCGAATTCTGCCATACCCCCAGCGTTCAAGAAGATGTGAGCCGGCTCTCCGCCGCTTTGTTCGAACCGTTTCCTCCCGAATTGGCAGGTTTGGAGACCCATTTGTTCGATGTCCTCGAGTCGCCGGGAGTCGTGAAAAGCACCCATCCGGCCATCAGGGCCTTGAAGGCGGAAGTGGAACGCCGTCGTAGCGAACGACAAGCTTACAGTCTTGAATTCTTGCGGTCGCAGCCACACATCGCCCAAGCGGACCAACCGGCTTTCCGTGATGGTCGGATCGTGCTGCCGATCAAGAATGACCAACGGGGCAGCGTCGACGGATTCGTGCACAGCACTTCCTCCTCGGGGGCGACCGTGTACATCGAGCCATACCGTTTGGTCGAACTGAACAACCGAGTCGTGCTAGCCGAACAGCAGATCCTCATCGAGATTGCCCGAATCCTGCACGAGCTGTCCAGCGAGGTGCGCCGCCTGCTTGTGCAATTGGAAGAACTATCCAGCCGGGTCGGGGTGGCCGACTCGATCTTGGCCCGCTGCCGCTACGCCCGCCGGCACCATTGTGTCAGGGCTTTGGTCGGTAGTGATAGGACGTTCCGGCTATTGCAGGCCCGCCATCCGTTGCTCAAGGACCATGCCGTGCCGATTTCAATCGTGTTGGAGCCTCACATTGCCGCGGTGGTGATCAGCGGTCCCAACGCCGGCGGCAAAACCGTGACCATCAAGACGATGGGTTTGTTCGCCCTGATGAATCAATTCTTCCATGTGGTGCCGGCAGCCGAAGGCACCACCCTCCCGTTGTTCGAGGCAGTCTATACCGATATAGGCGACGATCAGTCGATCGAAGCCTCCTTGTCGACTTTCTCCGGGCATATGAAGCGCATCGGCAACATCCTGCAGGTGTGTGACGCCACATCGTTGGTGATCTTGGACGAGCTTGGCAGCGGGACCGACCCGGTCGAGGGCTCGGCCATCGCCCGGGCGGTGTTGGAATACTGTGTCGATCAAGCCGCCTTGACGTTGGTGACCAGCCATCACGGCGTCCTCAAGCAGTATGCGTATGCCAATCCCAGGGTCATCAATGCGTCGATGGAATTCGATGAAGCCACCCATCAACCCACCTTCAGGGTCATCGGCGGGATCCCCGGTGAAAGCCATGCCTTGGAAACCGCCCGGCGAATGCATGTGCCGGAACGCGTGTTGAAGGCCGCTGCTGCCTACATAGGATCGGAGAACATGGAAATCTCCTCGATCATCCGCCATCTTGAGGAGCGCCGCAAGGAAGCCGAACAGAGCGAAGCTGCCTTGCAGGAACGCTGGAGTGTTCTCAGGCGGGAGATCAGGCAAGTGGACTTGCAACGGTTGCAGGTCCGTCAACGTGAGCTGCATGTGCGCAACGAGCAAATCGGAGACCTGTCGCGCTTCATGACAGAAAAACGGGCCGAGTTGGAGAACCTTGTGGCCGAGTTGCGCGAAGGGGAGATTACCAGAGAAAAGACCTTGAAGGTCAAAGCATTCATCGCATCTCTTGAACAGAAGGAGACAGAAAGCCGTCAGCAGTTCGTACATTTGAAGGAAGCGGCTGAAAAACTGTCCGAACAGGACGCTGCGGGCGACGGCCAAGTCGGTTTCAAAGCAGGTATGGATGTACTGGCGGGACCCTCCAAACGGGAAGGACGCATCATCCGTGCGGCGGGACAGGGCAAATGGGTTGTGGCGATCGGCCCGATGAAATTCACTTTAGCCCAAAAGGACCTGCGGCCGGTTGTGAATGTGCGTGCGGGAGAACGGAAAGTGTCCGTTTCCTACGAGACGAGTGCGGTGGTGCCCAAACCCACCGTTGATGTGCGGGGGCAAACATTGCAAGCGGCATTGGAGACGATTGCGACGCAGATAGAAAGCGCTTTGGTCCATTCGGTCGGTAGCTTCTCCATCATACATGGAATGGGTGAGGGCATCCTTGCCAAAGGCATCCATGAGTATCTGTCCAAAGTCCCCCAAGTGACCAAGTACCATTACGCACGGCCAGAGGATGGGGGGTTCGGGAAAACGTACGTGGAATTCTGATGAGCTTGTGGTTTTTTACCCACTCTGATAACCTTATGGATTCGGAGAGGAGAATAAGACATGTCGGATTACACCCATGGCACGGGCGTTCAATATCATATCCAGGTCAAGCGTGGCGACGTAGGGCGCTATGTGTTGTTGCCCGGCGATCCAAAACGCTGTGAGCGGATCGCGCGTAATTTCGAGCAAGCCCGCCTTGTGGCGGACAGCCGTGAGTATGTCACCTATACCGGTACGCTTGACGGAGTGCCGGTGAGCGTCACCTCGACCGGTATCGGAGGCCCTTCCGCCTCGATCGCCTTGGAGGAGCTTGTCGCCTGTGGTGCCGACACGTTCATCCGGGTCGGCACCTGCGGCGGCATTGCGTTGCCGGTCATGGGCGGGGATGTGGTGGTGGCCACCGCTGCCATCAGGGCCGAGGGAACCAGCCGGGAGTATGCCCCGATCGAGTTTCCTGCGGTTGCCGACCATCGCGTGATCAACGCCCTCGAGGCGGCTGCCCTTACCCTTGGGAAACGCCACCATGTCGGGGTGGTGCAATGCAAGGATTCGTTCTACGGTCAGCATTCCCCCGAAACCAAACCGGTGTCCTATGATTTGCACAACAAATGGGAGGCTTGGAAGCGCTTGGGAACCTTGGCCAGTGAGATGGAATCGGCAGCGTTGTTCGTCGTCGCCAGCTATCTCGGGGTGCGTTGCGGTTCGGTGTTCAGCGTGGTCGGCAACCAAGAGCGCGAAGCGCTTGGGATGGAGAACCCGTTGGTCCACGATCCGCAGGATGCCATTTTGGTGGCGGTGCAAGCACTTCGCAATCTCATCGCCAAGGACGGCTCCGGCCCTGTCTGAACATGAAAAAACCGGGCATGCTGCATGCCCGGTTTGTCAACCAGATTCCTTTTGAATTCCCGCCGTCAAGCTTTGGCCAAGGCCCGGCCATACTCAAGTGCTTGTGTGAGTGTCTGTGCGTCCGGATTCCATTTCACCCTCATCGGTTCGGCCACCACAGTAAAGCCCGCTTTTTCAAGCTCTTCTCCCATCAGTTTGGGGGCTTCGCCAGTCCACCCGTAACACCCGAAGGCCGCCGCTTTCTTTTTCTTGAACTTGAGTTCTTTGGCGAAGTGGATGAAGCCGGCCATCGGGCTGAGCATCGTGTTGCCGACTGTCGGCGAACCTACCACGAGCATCTTGGAGCGGAACACCTCGGTCATGACGTCGTTGCGGTCGCTTTTGGAGATGTTGAACACTTTAACGGTGATGGAGGGGTCGGCCTCGTTGATGCCCGCAGCGATCGAATCGGCCAGAGCCCTCGTGCCATCCCACATGGTATCGTAGACGATTGTGATGCGGTTCTCCTGATAGTCGGCAGCCCAAGCGGCGTATTTTTCGACAATCTGGCCCGGATTGTCGCGCCAGATGACTCCGTGACTGGTGGCGATGATGTCGATGGGGAGCTTGAGCGCCAACACCTCGGCCAGTTTCTTGCGCAAGATGGCGCTGAACGGTGTCAGGATGTTGGCGTAATATTTCAATGCCTCATACTCAAGCTCGGCTTGATTGGCCAGGTCGTTGAACAACCCGATCGTGGCGTAGTGCTGACCGAAGGCGTCGTTGCTGAACAATATGTTGTCCCCGGTGAGGTAGGTGGCCATGCTGTCGGGCCAATGGAGCATCGTCATTTCCACGAACACCAACTGTTTGCCATTGCCGATGTCGATGGAATCACCGGTCTTAACGACATGGAACGGCCAATCTTGATGGTATTGGCCTTTGAGGGAATCGACTGCCTTGGCAGTGCAGTAGATGGGCAAATCGGGCCGGCGGGCCATGAGGGCGCACAGAGCGCCGCTATGGTCGACCTCACCGTGGTTGACCACCACCAAGTCGAGTTTGTCCAATCCGACATGCGCGTCGAGGT
Source organism: uncultured Spirochaetaceae bacterium (assembly GCA_964543935.1). Classification (GTDB taxonomy): domain Bacteria; phylum Spirochaetota; class Spirochaetia; order Sphaerochaetales; family Sphaerochaetaceae; genus JAAYDK01. Next base: position 31,055 of record CAZJAK010000015.1, on the reverse strand, counting down.
TAGCGGTGAACTCATCGGCATAAGGCGCCCAGACGGTATCGATGAGGACCGTCTTCTTCTCCTGAACGAGATATGCATTGTAAGATGAGCCGCGATGAGTGGAATAGTCGTGCCCGTGAAAGCTGCGCAACTCCCAATCGATCTTTCCCACCCAGTCGACATTGTTCTTGATTTTCATAACCATGAGGTTCCCTCCTGTGCACATGATGGCTCTCCCAGTCTACACGACACCATTCAGCTTTGCAATGAGCAGCATGTTGCCTTCAGACTTGCCGGCGGGTGTAGGTTATGGCATCCTTGTGGCACGATCGGGAACAATCGCCGCATTGATGGCACAGCGAGGCATCCAAGACCGCTGTGGCGCGAATTTGCGGTACAGTGATTGCTGCACTGGGGCAGACCTTGGTGCACCGGTTGCATGAGACACATTGTGTGGCGGAAACCCGGTATGACCACACTGGTTTGCGACTGGCCAACCTCAATAAAACGCTGAACGGGCACAAGGCGTTGTGCCATACTGCCGAGGGCAGGAACAGAGTGACGACAAGTGAAATGGCCGTGATGATCGGCAAGACGGGAATATTTTTCCCAGTCAATCGTTTACCCACGATCATGCTGGCCACTGCCGCCACCAAAACGATTACTGGAATGGCAAAGGTGAATGTCCAGGACGGCAACGCAGTGCGCTGCAAACCGATTTTCTTCGATATCGCTTGGACAGGCCTCATCAAGGTTCCCATCGGACAAGCGTAGGCGCAATACAGGCGGCCGAACAACGGGGTGATTACCAGTCCTACACCATAGAGTGCCAACCACAGTTGCGGCAGGCCTGTCGCCATGCTTGCAACAAAGACAATGAGAAAGCATACCCTGATGATCCAAGCCATCGATTTCGACATGATGAGCCTCCGTTACCTGCCATCATGCTGGTTTGTACAGAATCAGTGTGTTACATTGGTAACACTATGAATCACATCGATGTTGTCGGAAACCTATCCGTACTGCGTTCGCTCGACAGGGCTGTCATTGCCGACCGACTGAGGCGGGGGGCCTTCAGGATTGTCGAGCATGACCGGGGCAATGTGGTGCACTTGGCAGATGACGAATGCACCACTGTGGAAGTGGTCGTCGAAGGCGAGTTGTCGGTGGACCATATCGAGGAAGACGGAGAATTGCATGCCGTGGCGGTTTTCATGCGGGACGACCTGATCGGTGCCAATGTCTATTTCTCGAGCAACCAAAGGTATCCCGTCACGGTGGTCGCCAAGACGAATGTCACGTTGTTGTCGATGGATGGAGAGGCTTTGTTCGAGATCATCAAGCACGACGGACGCGTATTGCGCTTGTTCCTTCAGGCGATGAGCGCCAATACAACGATGCTTAACAGCCGTATCCTGGCTGGCTTCGGCCCGACCTTGCGTAAACGCTTGCTGGCTTTCCTGTGCCGCAAAGCAGAGGGACAAAAGGGAGTCTGGATCCCGTTCGGGATGACCAAGACCCGCTTGGCCGATTTGCTTGGCGTGCGTCGGACAAGCTTGTCGCGCGAACTCGGCAAGCTTCGGTCTCAGCGGATCCTCCGCTTTGACCGTACATCTTTCTGCATCGACAAGCTTGGCTGTCTGTGATGGTCGTGCTGATATGCCGGAGAGCTAGGTTGAACTTTACCATCGAGAAGTATATATTGGACGCATTCTCCACAAGGTAGGAAATCCCATGGAACTCCATATTCAAGAATTGGTCGATACGATAAAGCGTGACGGCATCGAAGAAGCCAAACGGCAAGCCTCCGAGTTGTTGTGCGAAGCGCGCGCTCAGAAGGAGCAGATCATCGGCGAAGGCACCAAGGAGGCTGCAAGGATCATCGAGCAAGCCCGCAAAGATGCTGCCGTATTGCGCCAGAGTGGCGAAGCTGCTGTCAAGCAAGCCGGGCGCGATGTGCTTCTTTCGTTGGAGAAGGCTATCAAAGCCCGTTTCGATGCGTTGTTGACCCTGCAGATAGGCGAATTGCTTTCGGGTAATGACATGGCAACATTGATTGTACAAGTGGTCCGCTCTGGGCTGGCTGCTCCTTCCGAAAGCATCGTTGAAGTGGCCCAAAAGGATTTTGTTGTGTGGGGTGCCATGTTGCAGGCTAAACTGGCCGACGAATTGAAGCACGGGTTGGTCTTGAAACCGGTCGAAGATGTTGCGGCAGGCTTTCGTTTGTCTGCCAAAGACGGCAAGAGCTACTATGATTTCGGAGTGGATGGCATCGTCGCCCTGCTCAAACCGTTCTTGAATCCGGTTGTGCAGGGCCTCATCGGCTCTGCCGTGACGGAATGAGGGGATTGCGGTGTCATCCTACTATTACTTGGCTGCTTCGCTGCCTCTGTTGCGCATCGACGAGCACGGACCCTGCTCAGATGCCGAATTCATGGCGTTGTGCGCTCGGCATCTCAGCCGCAGCGATTACGCCATCCTCGCGAAGGCCGACCTCGATGCCCGCTGCACTACAGCACCGCATCGGTTTTTGGCAGCGTGGAATTCATTCCGAAAAGCGGTTGGTGTGTTGTTGGTTGAAGAACGGGCCAGACGGTTGAAACTCGATTCGGAGCACTACAAGAGTGGTTCGATGCATGACGGGGAGAGTGCCGAGGTGGTGCGTTCCGTCCTGACTGCCGAACACCCGTTGCAAGCTGAATCACTGTTGCTTGAAGCTTGTTGGAACAAGATCGAGTCGTTGGCGGTCAACCACACCTTCGACATTGTCTTCTTGCTTGCCTATCGGCTGAAACTCCAGATACTGGAGCGGAAGGACTTGTTCACGCCTTTGGAGGGCAATGCCGAGTTCAAGCGGCTCTTTTCCAACCTGCAGATGAACATTAAGAGCTTATGATTGGAGTATAGGATATGGTAAAACACGGTGGACGCATCGTCTCGGTCAACGGGAACATGGTGAATGTCGAATTCGAGGGCAATGTCTCCCAAAACGAAGTCGGTTACATTCTTTTGGGTGACAAACGCTTGAAGGCGGAAGTCATCAAGATCAACGGTAAAATCGCCTCGATGCAGGTCTTCGAGATGACCAGCCAGGTCGGGGTGGGGGATGCGGTCGAATTCTCCGGCGAAATGCTCAGTGTCGAGCTGGGCCCCGGTTTGTTGACCCAAATTTATGATGGATTGCAGAATCCGTTGCCCGAATTGGCTGCTCAATGCGGCTTTTTCCTGCAACGGGGAGTCTACCTCAATCCGATTCCCGACAAGCGGTGGGCATTCACCCCCAAGGCGGCTGTCGGTGACAGTGTCCGTCCAGCCGACACCATCGGGACTGTCCCCGAAGGCATTTTCGCCCATCGGATCATGGTTCCATTCAGTTTGCCCGATGTATCGTATACGGTCGAATCGGTGAAAGCTGCCGGTGAGTATGGCGTGCGCGAAGAAATCGCCGTGATTTGCGACCCCAAGGGAAACCGCCACAGCTTGTCAATGGTGTTCTCTTGGCCGATCAAGCGGGCCATAAACCTATACAAAGAACGGATGCGCCCGAGTGAGCCGATGGTCACCAAAGTCCGCCTCATCGACACGATGTTGCCGGTAGCGAAAGGGGGCACCTATTGCATTCCCGGGCCGTTCGGAGCGGGCAAAACGGTCTTGCAACACCTGACCAGCCGCAATGCCGATGTCGATATCGTCATCATCGCCGCCTGTGGCGAACGAGCAGGAGAGGTTGTAGAAACCCTCAAGGAATTTCCCGAGTTGATCGATCCCAAAACCGGACGGACGCTGATGGAACGGACCATCATCATTTGCAACACCAGTTCGATGCCTGTCGCCGCCCGCGAAGCTTCGGTATACACGGCCGTCACGTTGGCCGAGTACTATCGCCAGATGGGTTTGAACATTCTGCTGTTGGCCGATTCCACTTCGCGCTGGGCTCAGGCCATGCGCGAGATGTCGGGCCGTCTTGAGGAAATCCCCGGAGAGGAGGCGTTCCCCGCTTACCTTGAATCGGTCATAGCCAGCTTTTACGAGCGGGCCGGGATTGTGAAACTGCGTGACGGCAGCATCGGTTCGGTCACTATCGGCGGCACAGTCAGTCCCGCAGGCGGAAACTTCGAGGAACCGGTCACCCAAGCGACTTTGAAGGTCGTGGGGGCTTTCCACGGTTTGTCGCGCGAACGTTCCGATGCCCGCAAATACCCGGCCATCCATCCGTTGGAGAGTTGGTCGAAGTACCCCGGCATCATTGCTCAGAGCAAAGTGGCCTACGCCCGCGACCTGTTGTTCGCCGGCAATGAGGTCAACCAAATGATGAAAGTGGTCGGAGAAGAGGGCACTTCGCTCGACGACTATGTCGTGTACTTGAAAAGCGAGCTGTTCGACCGGGTGTACCTGCAGCAGGACTCGTTCGATCCGGTCGATGCCGCTGTCTCTCCCGAACGCCAGGAGCACATCTTCGACCTGCTGTTCACCGTGGTGGGGGCCGAATACCGGCTCGAGGACAAGAAAGCCGCCCGCTCGTTCTTCAACGAAGTCCGCCAGATGTTCTTGGACCTCAACTCGATCGACCACGAGGATGAACGTTTCGCGCTCAAGCGTGACGGGATCATCGCGTTGCGCGACAGCAGGAAATTATCGATGGACAAGCGGGCCGAGCGGCTGATGGCTTCCAAATAGGTGGTGCGTGATGCAAAAGATATATACGAACATTGAGTCAATCGCGGGAAACGTGATCACGGTCAGGGCTCAAGGCCCGCGCAACGGTGATTTGGCATTAGTCTCTTCCAAGCATGGCGAGTCGTTGGCCAATGTCATCAAACTCGAGCGCGACGTGGTCACGTTGCAGGTCTTCGCAGGTTCGCGCGGTGTCTCGACCGGAGACCATGTCCGTTTCCTCGGCAAACAGATGCAGGTCTCGTTTTCCGAGCATCTGTTGGGGCGCATCTTCAACGGAGCCGGCAAGCCGCGCGACAATGGTCCCGAACTTACCGAAAACATGATCGATATTGGCGGTCCTGCCGTCAATCCCGCCAAGCGCATCATCCCCCGCAACATGATCCGCACTGGAATCCCCATGATCGATGTGTTCAACACCTTGGTCGAATCGCAAAAGTTGCCGATTTTCTCCGTCTCGGGAGAACCGTACAACGAGGTGCTGGCCCGGATCGCGATGCAAGCCGAGGTCGACTTGATCATCCTAGGCGGAATGGGGTTGAAGTATGACGACTACCTGTTCTTCCGCGAGACGTTGGAAAAGAGCGGCGCCATGAGCCGGACGATCTTTTTCGTCCATACGGCGAGCGACCCCACGGTCGAATGCCTGCTGGTTCCCGACATATCGTTGGCGGTGGCCGAACGCTTCGCCCTCGAAGGCAAGAAAGTCTTGGTGTTGCTGACCGACATGACCAACTTCGCCGACGCCATGAAGGAGATCGCCATCACGATGGAGCAGGTTCCTTCCAACCGCGGGTACCCGGGCGACCTGTACAGCTCGTTGGCGGCCCGTTACGAGAAGGCGGTCGACTTCGAGGGAGCCGGCTCTGTCACCATCTTGGCCGTCACCACCATGCCGGGTGACGACGTTACCCATCCGGTACCCGACAACACCGGTTACATCACCGAGGGCCAGTATTATCTGAAAAACAAACGGATCGAGCCGTTCGGATCGCTCTCCCGGCTGAAGCAGCAGGTCAACAAGGCCACCCGCGACGACCACCGCTCGCTGATGGACGGCATGATCAAGCTGTTTGCCTCGTACAAAGAATCGATGGAAAAGAAATCGATGGGTTTCACCATGTCGGAATGGGACGAGAAGCTGCTCAAGTATGGCGAGATGTTCGAGACCCGCTTGATGGACCTATCCGTCAACATTCCGCTCGAAGAGGCTCTCGACCTTGGGTGGGAGATCCTTGGCGATTGTTTCGAACCCAACGAGACCGGCATGCGTTCCGACCTCGTGTTGGCTTACTGGCCGAAGGCCCAGGAGTGACCGATGGCGACTGTGAAGCTGACCAAAAACGAGCAAAAAAAGCAGAAGGACCAACTGCGCCAATTCCAGCGCTATCTGCCGACGCTTCAGTTGAAGAAGCAACAGCTTCAAATGGTCATCCGCCAAATCTCGTTGGAAATCCAACGTTCTCGCCGCTTGCAACGCGAGACAATCGATGCCTTGCAGAAATGGGTGGCCGTGTTCAATGAGAACACCGCCTTCCCGGCAGAGCGCGACCTATCTTCGCTGGTGCAAGTGGAACGGGTGGAACGGGCCAAAGGGAACATCGCCGGTGTGGCCATTCCTGTCTTCAAAGAACTTGTCTTCAAAACGATCCCGTATGATGTCGCATCCTATCCGTTATGGGTCGATTACGGGTTGGAGTCGTTGCGAAGCGTAGCCACCTACGATGCCATCATCACCACGCTTGAAAAACAAGTCGAATTGTTGGACCGCGAGTTGCGCGTGACCAGTCAACGAGTAAACTTGTTCGAGAAGGTCAAGATTCCCCAGACCAAAGAGAACATCCGCGTCATCGGCATCTACTTGGGTGATCAACAGACAGCTGCCGTCGTACGTGGAAAAATCGCCAAACGCAAGCTTGTGCGGGTACAACAGGAGGTTGGCAGATGATCGTCCCCATGAAGAAGGTCTCCGTCATCGTCTTGGAAAACCGCCGCAACGATTCATTGAGGGCGTTGCGCAGGCTCGGCTTGCTTCATGTCGGTGATGTGCAGGCCCGTTCGCAGCGGTGCGAGGATTTTCTAAAGGAGCTTGAATCGCTCGAAACCGGCCTTGCTGCGCTTCATGACGCCCAGTCACGTTCACAAGACAAGCCGGTCGTATGCCAGGATTCAGTATTGGAACCCGATGAATTCGCCGAGATCCATGCCAAAGTATTGTTCTTGATCGATCAACGCAAAGAGCTGTCCGAATCGCTTCAAAAGGACAAGGTCGCCCGTGATCGGCTTGCTCCGTGGGGAGATTTCCGCCCGGCCGACGTGATAACGTTGAGGCAAGCGGGAATCGGCTTGGAATTTTTCCGTATGGCTGAAAAGGAATTGGCCCGCATCAACGATGACGTTGCTTACCTTCGGGTTGCCACGGTCGGAAAGCAGGTCGTTGTCGCCGTCGTCGGTGGGAAAGATTTTTCAATCGCCGGTGCCCAAAAGCTGGAACTGCCGGCCAAATCACTTTCTGAATTGGATGCCGCCTTGGCCCGCCAAGAGCAGATCATGGCCGATACAGAGCGTGAATTGGCCGCCTTGTCCCTGTATCTTCCTCATTACAAGTACCAGATCGGCCGCATCAAGCAAGAGCTTCGCTTTGAAGCTGTCTCGGCTTCGATGGACACTTCAGAACAGGTCGCCTGGATCACCGGCTTCATTCCCGCCGATCAAGCCTCGGCATTTCAACGCGCTGCACATGAGCACGGATGGGGTTATGCTCTCGATGATCCCAGCGATGACGACGAGGTTCCCACTCTGGTGCGCAACAAGCGTTGGATCGACACGATTGCCCCGGTGTTCTCCATCATGGGCACCGTTCCAGGGTACCACGAATACGACATCAGCATGTGGTTCCTCATGTTCTTCTCGCTGTTTTTCGCCATGATTGTGGGAGATGCCGCCTATGGGCTGATTTTCCTCGCGTTGGCTGCCGTGATGCACCGCAAGAGTAAGAAATTGACCAATGCGGTCGTGCTGACGTACGTGCTTAGCGGTGTGACGATCCTGTGGGGGGCGCTGACCGGCACGTGGTTCGGTTCGAAAGCCATCCTGGAGGCCATCCCGTTGCTGCAAGCGCTGGTGATCCCGCAATTATCCAATTATCCCGAGTTGTTCGGCTTGGATCCGCAGACGGCGCAAAACATGGTGATGAAGTTTTGCTTCATCATCGGCACGCTTCAGCTCAGCTTGGCTTGCTCGATGAATATCTTGCGCAAGATTCCTAAACGAAATCTCAGCGCCGTTGCCGATTTCGGATGGTTGATCATGATCGACGCCCTCTACTTCTTGGTTTTGATGCTCGTCATCAACCAGCCGATCGATGCTCGGGCGGTGGCTGTGGTGGTAGGTCTCGGTTTCGCCTTGGTCGTGCTCTTTGGCGCGCAAGGCCCAGGCGTCCCGTTCGGCACGGGACTGGCAAAAGGAGCCGGCGCTATGTTCACCACATTCCTCAATTCGATCAGCGCCTTTTCCAACATCATCAGTTACATCCGCTTGTTTGCCGTCGGCATGGCTTCGCTAGCCATCGCCCAAAGCTTCAACAACATGGCTGCCGGGATGTTGCAAGGCTTGGCCTTGCCGGCCGGATTGTTAATCTTGGTGGTCGGACACGGCTTGAACCTGGTCATGGGGGTGTTGTCGGTGGTGGTTCACGGAGTTCGTTTGAACCTATTGGAATTCTCCGGTCAGCTCGGCATGGAGTGGACCGGTGTCGCATACGACCCGTTCAGGGAGACGACACAAGCATCTCATACGTTGTAGGGACAACGACAAGGAGCAAGGATATGGACATTGGAATGATCGGCATGGCGGCAGCCTTGTGCCTATCGGCATTGGGATCGGGGTTGGGCGCCGGTGCAGCCTCTTTGGCAGCCATCGGAGGATGGAAGAAATGTTATGCGAACGGCAAGAGTGCCCCGTTCATCATGGTTGCATTCGCTGGTGCACCATTGACGCAGACGATATACGGATTCTTGTTGATGAACTTCATCCGCAACGCAGCTGACGCAGGAAAGGACCAACTCATGTTGCTTGCAGCCGGTGTGTTCGGTGGATTGGCGATCGGTTTGTCGGCTTGGATGCAAGGGCGTGCTGCCGCGGCGGCAAGCGATGCCTTGGCAGAAACCGGCAAAGGAACGGCCAACTACTTCATTGTCATCGGCATCATTGAGACGGTCGCCCTGTTCTCGTTGGTGTTCTTATTGCTGTTGTTGCAATAACCGCACAAAAACTCGCAAAGGAGGCTGCCTTTTCGGCAGCCTTCGGCGTCTGGGGTTTGACAGGACCACAGGTCGTGTTATACTGCTCCGGTCATGCGCTTGATAAGGATTCTGCTTGCTGTTGCCGTCATGTGTACGGCGGTTTCCTGCGATGCTCCGTTATTTTACGATCCGTACAACGTGCAAGGGCAGACTGCCCATTGGCAGACCGTATCCGTTCCCCACTTCACCTATCATTACCTAGCCGATCCTGCCGATGAGGATTGGTCGCGCCAGATCATTCGGTTCGACGGCAGCAAGTACCGTTGTTCACCGCTCGACATCGAGGCGGCTGCAGGTGAATACGCATCCCACATGGAGCGGTGGTATGAACAATTGCGCCTGTTGTTCGGAACCGATGTGGCCCGCGACACACCTATCGTGGTCTACAACTATCCCGACATGGAGACGCAACATGAGTTGATCGGGACTTGGGCGGCGCAATCGATCGAACCTTGTGCACCCGGGGTAGGTTTCCCGATCATCCACCTCGGTTCGGAAGGGTCGTGCGGCCACGAACTGATCCACCTGTTTCAAACAACCCTGTCCAACGCCCCCGCCATGTTGTCTGAAGGCATGGCTGTCGCCTTGGCCGGTCCAAGCTGGCAGTGGGCCGACGACAGCCACGATTCGATCAGCTATAGCGACTTGAACACGCTGCCGGTAGGTACCAGCCCAGCCAGGGGTGCGCCCCGATGGCAAAACAAAGACCTGCACCGGCAAGCTGCCAAAGCCATTGCCGTCAATGATACAGGAATTTCGATACCTGTCCCCCCGATCGCCGGACTCAGACCATCAGACTTGCTGTATTGGGGTAGCAACCTTTCTCGCCAATGGTATCTGTATTGTGTTGGGGGATCGTTTGTCCATTTCTTAATCGAAACCTATGGCTGGGAACCGTTTTTGGATATGTACCGCCATGTCGGGTCGAGTACGTTGGTTGGTTCCGATTTCGAAGCTGAATTCCAAAGGGTCTATCGAAAACGCGTGGTGCAGGTCGAGCAAGACTGGATCGACATGTTGGAGGCGTTGCAATGACGTGCACCAAACGGGCGGTGTTGTCTGCCTTGCTTTTCGTCATGGCTTCCGTGACTCCCGTCAATCCCGCTTCGGCTCGGGTATCGCTTACGTACGGCTTCCACCGAATGCTTGTGCACACTCAGCCGCTTCTCCCCTCAGTTGGCCTTGAATCGGTTTTGGCAATTGGTGGAAACACCCTGACCGTCTCGATGGCCGACCTGCAGACCAATCCATGGGGTTTTATCGGACTGAGGATGCGGCTTGCTCGATCACCATCTTACCGGACTATGCTGGAACTGGAATTGCGTTCGACATTGCCGTCGCGCTCGACGACCATCAATCCTTGGCTCGATATGACACTGAGCGGCCGTTTGCAACGGTTTGGGTGGTCGATCGGAGCCCAAGCGGGATTGCTGATGGCGCCGATGCCCAATCAACGGCCGATGGGGCCGGTCTTCATGGCCAATGCCTACGGATCGGTGGACTACACCGTGCATCCCCATCTCGACGTGTCGCTTGAACTGGGCTTAGCTGGCGACAGCGGCATGCTCATCGGAGCGGTCACCTGCAAGGCTTTCCCTGTGCTGATCGCTTTCGTTTTACCGGGGTATTGGCACATCACGCAAGGTCAGGTATGTGCCGACATGCTCCCGGTTGCAGTCAAGGTTTCCCTTGAACTGGGAGGTCGACCATGAAGGGTGTCCACCGCCCAGTGCCGACAGCCCTGTGCCTCGCTATCTTGTTGTCGGTCACTTCTGTCGTCGATGCAGCCGCTGTAGCCATTCCCGAGGTGGGCTCGCCACGTGACCAGGCTTTTCAGATCACGCTGTTGTGGAATACCCATCGGTTGACGGCAATGCCGGAATTGTCTGGTACTTCGAAACCCATCAGCGTGATCGTCCATCAGAACCTCTTGTCCAAGACCGAACGGGCGGCTGTACTGGATGAAGTCGCTTTCGATCTTGAGATCCATGCATTAGGACAGAATGCCCCGGCAGTCGCCTCTAGTGTGGGGGTGGGAGTATCGTTTGGGGGGGTGAAAGCCTCGCTTTCTTGCGGAGGCATTTCATCGTTGGAAACCAATGCTTGGCGCACGAGAGCCGCTTGTTCGTGGGAACACGGTTCGCTATCATGCACGTTCATGGCCGACATCATCGGGCTGTTGGAACCGCTGGGCACTTCATGGTACATTGCGGCGGGTGCACAGACGACTTGGCGGGCGGTGAAGGACAATCTCGAGCTTACCCTGGAGGGGCGTTTTGCGACAGTTGACCGTTGGGAGACAGGTTGCACGATAGCCGTCCAGGTACGGCGGTGGACGTTGATGGGAGCTCTTGTTTATCGCAGGTTGCCTTCCCGTTCGACTTGGGAGGGGGTCGGCGGGCTTAGCTTACGATTGTAAGCCGAGCCGCTTTCACTTTTTTTCAAGATGATGTAAACTCTTGTTCAGTAGTATTGCAGAAAAGGAAGGCGTAGACGATGGAGCGAAGGACGACCAGACACGTGCGTGTTGGCGATGTGACACTCGGTGGTACCAATAAGGTGGCCATCCAGACGATGTGGGCCTCCCCGATGCCTGCCTCGGACGATGAACGTGCTCTGGAAAGCTTGTTCGAACGGCTGCGCTCATTCAAAACCATGGGATGCGATATTGTCCGGTTCTCGTATCCGAACATGCAAGACCATGCCGTGTTCACCCGCATCTGCCAGGAATCGCCCATGCCGGTCGTGGCCGACATCCATTTCGACTGGCGCTTGGCCATGGATGCTTTCGCCTGCGGTGCACACAAGATCCGCATCAATCCTGGCAACATCGGATCGAGATGGAAAGTCGAGGAAGTCATCCGCGCTGCCAAAGATCACGACGGGGCCATCCGCATTGGTTTGAACGGGGGCTCGCTTCCAGTCAAGTTGCGTTCCAGCGACCACGCCGAGGCTATGGTGGAGACAGCGTTGACCTACCTTGAATGGTTCGAGAAGCAAGCTTTCGACCGGATCGTGGTCTCGCTGAAGGACAGCGATCCTGAAACTACTTACCGGGCCAACTGTGATTTGGCGAGCCGCATGGCCTATCCTCTTCACTTGGGGGTGACCGAAGCGGGTGGTGTCGTCAGTTCGGTCACCCGCAGCACTTGGGTGCTCGGCCGCTTGCTCTCACAAGGAATAGGGGACACGCTACGCATCTCCATCACCGATGACCGCATGTATGAGATTCAAGCGGCGCGCGAGTTGTTGCGTACGATTGGGTTGGAATCGGCTGGCATCAGGGTGGTTTCGTGTCCGCGATGCGGCCGTTCCACATTCGATTCGCAGGGATTCCTCAAACGGGTTCAAAGTCGTCTTCTTTCCATCGACCGCGACTTGACAGTGGCGATCATGGGCTGCCAAGTGAATGGGCCGGGTGAAGCCGCCCATGCCGATGTGGCCATCACCGGTATCGGCACGAAAGTCTTCCTGTACCGCAAAGGGCGGCTTGTGCGTGAAGTAGGATTGGATGAAGCAGAAGAAGCCTTGTACGCATGTTTGGAGGCTGTCATAGATGCACAATAAGCTGATCATCAGGGGAGCGCGCGAGCACAACCTTAAAAACATCGATTTGGATTTGGAAAAAAACAGCCTGATCGTAGTCTCCGGCCTGAGCGGTTCGGGCAAGTCTTCGTTGGCTTTCGACACGATCTTTGCCGAAGGCCAGCGCCGTTATGTGGAATCGTTGTCGGCCTACGCCCGTCAGTTTCTGGGCAGGATGGAGAAACCCGATGTAGACTACATCGAGGGTTTGTCTCCCGCTATCGCCATCGAACAAAAATCGACTCATAAGAATCCCCGTTCCATTGTCGGCACGGTCACTGAAATCTACGATTATTACCGGTTGCTTTGGGCGCGGGTGGGGCATGCCCACTGTCCTGAATGCGGTCTTGAAATCAGTGAGCAATCGGTGGACCAGATCATCGATTCACTCTACCGCAATCCCGAGGGCACCCGTCTCATATTGATGGCTCCGATGGTGTTGGGCCGAAAGGGCGAGCATAAGAAAATTTTCGAGGATGCCAAACACGGTGGCTATGTCCGGATCAGGGTCGATGGGACCATTCGGACACTGGATGAGGAAATCGTTCTGGACAAACAAGTCAAGCATACCATCGAGGTGATCGTGGACCGCTTGGTCCTGCGCCAAGACAACCGTTCCCGATTGGCCGACGGAATCGAGGCCGCTTCATCGATGGCGAACGGTTTGGTGCGCGTCGTGATGGTGCGCCCCGACGAGACTGAACATGAACAAACCTTCAGCGAGCACAACAGTTGTCCCCATTGCGGGTTGAGCATCCCTGAACTTGAACCACGCTTGTTCTCCTTCAATAGCCCGTTCGGAGCATGTCCTTCGTGCAATGGCTTGGGTTACAAAACCGAGTTTGATCCAGACAAAATTATCCCTGACAGGAAATTGTCATTCAATCAAGGTGCAATCGCCACCCAAAATCCGGAAGCCATGTGGTCGCGTGCACCGTTTGAAGCACTTGCCGAGCGTTTCGGATTCACGCTCGACACTCCGTTTTCCGATCTAGATGAGTCGATCATCCAGATCATCCTGTATGGGAACGATGAGCGCTTGCCGATCCGTTACCATAACGAGCGCAACCACGGTTTTTATACTTTGGAAAAACCGTTCCCCGGAGTGATCAGCGATTTGAAGCGCCGTTATTTTGAGACCAACTCAATGCAGATACGCATGTGGATGGATTCGTTCATGTCGGGTCGACCTTGTGATGCATGCCATGGCCAACGGTTGAGAAACGAAGCCCTTTCTGTTTTCGTCGGAGGCTTGAACATCATCCAAGCTTCTTCGCTTTCCATCCGGGAATCGAGCGATTTCTTCAACAACTTGCAGTTGTCTGATTCGGAAGGAATCATCTCGCAGCAGGTCATCAAAGAAATCAAGGCCAGGTTGACTTTCCTCGTTGACGTCGGTCTCGACTACCTGACCCTAGACCGGCCGGCCGGAACCCTCAGCGGTGGGGAAGCTCAACGGATCAGGTTGGCGACCCAGATTGGCTCGGCTTTGTCGGGAGTGATTTATGTATTGGACGAGCCGTCGATCGGGTTGCACCAGCGCGACAACCAGAAATTGATCGACACCCTCAAGACATTGCGCGACTTGGGCAACACCCTCGTCGTCGTCGAACATGACGAGGCCACCATCCGGGAGGCCGATTATGTGGTGGACTTGGGACCGGGGGCGGGCGTGCATGGTGGGTATGTGACAGCCCAGGGCACCCCGTTGCAAATCGCTGCCAATCCGGACAGCATCACCGGGCGCTATTTGGCAGGCCTGATTTCCATGCCCATTCCGAACACCAGGCGGATAGGCAACGGGAGTACCATCAGGGTGCGCGGAGCAAGCAAGAACAACCTCAAAGATATCGATGTGGAAATCCCGCTGGGTAAGATGGTCGTGATCACCGGTGTTTCGGGCTCGGGTAAATCGACACTGCTCAACGAAGTGATCCTGCCGGCACTCAAGCGCATACTGGCTCGGCAACCGGAGGACCACGATGGGTATCGATCGATCGAGGGGCTGGAGGCGGTCGACAAAGTCATCAACATAGACCAAAGCCCGATCGGCAGGACACCGCGCTCCAATCCGGCCACCTACGTGGGGGCATTCACGCCGGTGCGCGATTTGTTCGCATCGTTGCCTGAATCGAAAGCGCGCGGTTACAAGTCTGGACGTTTCTCCTTCAATGTCGCCGGGGGACGCTGCGAGCACTGCCAAGGTGACGGGACCATCAAGATCGAGATGAATTTCCTGCCCGATGTGTACGTCACCTGCGATGTGTGCAAAGGCAAGCGCTTCAACACCGAGACGTTGTCGATCCATTACAAGGGCAAGAACATCAATGATGTCTTGGAAATGACCATCACCGAAGCAGCCGAATTCTTCTCAGCCATACCGTCCATCAGGCGGAAAATCGATACGTTGGAATCGGTCGGACTCGGTTACATCCGGCTCGGTCAATCGGCTTTAACGCTCAGCGGGGGTGAAGCACAGCGGGTAAAGTTGAGTTTGGAACTTTCCAAAGTCAGCACGGGAAAAACGTTGTATGTGTTGGATGAACCAACCACTGGCTTACACTTTGCCGATGTCAAGAAGCTGATGGAGGTATTGGACCGCCTCGTCGACGCCGGCAACACGGTAGTGCTCATCGAACACAACCTCGATGTGGTGAAAATGGCCGACCACATCATCGACTTGGGACCCGAAGGGGGCGACCGAGGCGGACGTGTCGTGGCGACAGGCACGCCTGAACAGGTCGCACTATGCAACGAGTCGTACACAGGGTATTATTTGTCGAAGTCGCTGTATGGGAAGGTCTAACGGACGCTCAGCTTCACTCCTCTTGGCAACATGCCTTCTATTCAGCAGGCCACTATGGCCACGCGATATCGAAGAGGGTCCCGCTCGTTACCCGCTTCCGGTCACGCCGCAAGCGTCTGTTGCGCCTGCGAAGGCAGGACGCCCGCTTACCAGCGAACCAGTTATCGGCCCTGTGCGCCTTGGCGAACAGGACGATGCCGTCCGCCTGTTGTTGTTATACACAGACATTGCGAATGCGACCGATGGTGAGAATCGCCTGCGGGCACAAGCGATCGGTTTGGAAGTCGGCGATGCTGTCGGTGAAGACTTGCGTCTGCTCCTCTATGGTCATTATGGCATCGAACAGAGTGTGGACGACAAGCCGACAATCATCGAACAAGGGTCCTACCGCTTGGAAATCATCAACGCCCGCCGCATGGCCACCAGCACTGCCTCGGATGCAAAGATCGTGGTGGAGGGCTCCGTTACGATCCGTTTCAGCGAGGATGGCACAAGCGGTTACCGCCAGTTGTCTTGTTCTGCTTTGGTGTTGGACACCGCCAGGAGCCTGCTTATTGCACTTGGCTCGGTGGATTTCACCGACTCTGAAGGAGATGTGAAAAAGAGAGTCGAAGGATCGGCGATCGCCTATTGGTGGAAGAGCGGCGATATTGCGGTAGGCGAGGGAATCACCAGCATGATCCGCACCAACAGCGAATCGCAGCAAGTGGAGTTTTTCACCTCCGGACGGGTTGTGGATATGGGCGGGGATCAGTCGGTCATTTCTTTCAGTGACGGTGTGGTGACCACGAACCGTACCGACGCCTACGCGAGCATCACGGCCAAACGGCTGGCATTGATACAAGGCGGCGACATGTTCGTGGAACAAGCTTGGATTTCGATCGGGCGGGTGCCCTTGGTATGGATTCCGTTCTTGTTCTATCCGGGGCAAACCTTTACCTTTAATCCTGCTTTCGGAACAGACTCTTCCCGCGGACTCTTTTTTTCTGCGACTCTCGAACTCTACGGAACTTATCCGAAGCTGAAAAAGAGCGATGAAAGCAGTTTCGCCACCTTGCTCGACGCTTCAAGCGGTGGCAATCGGGTGAAAGCAGGGTGGGTTTATGCCGAAGGCAAGGTCAACCAAGATGGTTTGGACCTATGGGCCGACGAGTCCTCGTCGTATATGGCACTGCTAGCCGATTCCTATCAAACCATCGGGACATTCATCGGGTTGGATACGAAAAACTCATTTTTCAGCCGGAGCATGACGGTGTCGGCTTTCGGAGGATTGGCGGTGACCGGCGCCGGCGCCAGTTTGTCGACCGCTTATGCCATTCCTGCGTTGAGGTATTTCCTGCAAAGCTCGCTTGCATTGGATAGCAAGGTTTTCGATGTGAAGCTCGACATGCCATTGTATAGCGATCCATTGGTCCTTAAACATTACGCAAACCGCCTCACCTCCTTTTCCATTGCGGCTCTGCGGGGCAGCCAGGACTTCCCCGACTCCTATGCCAACGATGTCGCGTCGATGACGTGGCAATTGACTGCCTCGGCCGATATTCCGACCGGGACGCTTGCATCCTATGTCTCCTCGCTGAAGATTTCCCAAGCAGGGGCCCGCGCTGTCTGGAAGGCCCGTCCTTCATCGCAAGGGCCTGGGTATGTGTTGTCATCATTGGTGCTTCCCGAGATCAACGCAACCCTGGCTGGGACCGTGCTATCGTTGGGGGCAACCAAGCAAGCCATGGCCTCAAAGGTTCAATCGACCCAACCAGTCAAGGTGCCTACTGGATTGGAAGGTTATGGTGTGGCAGAGCCGTACCGGAAGGCAGTGGCAGCGACAAGCACCGTCGCTCAAGGGCAGGTTTCAGGCAGTTACCTAAAACTCAGCTACAGCGTGAATCCGGTGCTCTCACATTCGATCGTGAACATGGAATCGGTCACTCCAACGCCATCGTTATTCGGCAAGGCCCAAGGAGCGCTTGCCCTCGAAGGAGCCTTGGCTCCCGATTGGGTGCAAGCTAAGGTGCAATTGACCCCCTCGTTTTCGTTCGATGCCGACGATGTCGACCAACAAGGTTCCGTCAGGATGGTGCTCGAACAGAAGTACGGCATCCCACGTTTCGGATTGACGTACGGCCTCTCACTCCGCTTGTATTCGTACCAGTGGACGATTGCCGGTACTAATCCTGCCACCACATCCAGCGACTGGATCAGCTGGAACCAGCAGGAGGTGTTGGAGCATTCGTTGTCCTTCAAGCGACAATGGCGCTTGGGCACAGGAGCCGTGACAGCTTCTTTGAACGGATCGCTGCCGCCCAAGACCTTCTCTCTGACCCCCGGGTTGTCGTTCGCATTCGGGAAAATCAGCGTGCTGATGAACCATACCTTCGCCGACAGTGCGCTGGGAACCCTGTATCCGGGACGCTTCACCTCGACGGTGCGCTACCAAGACAGCAAGCGCATCTCCGTCTCGGTCGATGCCGTTTACCTGACGAGCGAAGCGCTGACCGGCGCTGGTACGCTGTGGGATCCGTTGACACTGAAGGCTTCGGTCTCGTTGGGGTTGCCGCCCGAGTTCTTGCAAGTCTCCCAAACGCTTTCGTACAGCGCCGCGACCAATGTGTTTGAATCGTTGGTGACAAAACTCACCTTCGCGAACCTCGATGTCCAATTGTCTGCCAAAGGGCCGGCGGGTGCCGTTCGATTGTCTGCACTGGATGTCAAGGCCAACGTGGATGGATGGGAGCGGCGTTGGTGGAAAAACAGGATTGTGGCGTCGCTTGACATGGATGCTGCCTTCCATTATGGCTTTATCGATCCGGGGTCGACGGCTCTGCGCATCAAAGCGCTGTTCGGTTTCAAGATAGCGGAATTCTTGGGACTTGAATTGGCTGTCACGACCGCAAACAAGGGGTTCAGCCGCTATGCCGACATCGGGGACCTGCTGCAAGACCTGCTTAGGTCATTCGATTTTTTCGGCACCGGACGATACCGTACTCAGTTCAACATGGAACGGATATCTCTGGACCTGGTGCATGTGATGGATGATTGGGACCTCCATTGTAAATATGAAGGAAGCGTAGTATTATCTGACAAGGAATGGCGCTGGAAACCGGTTTTCACTGTATTCCTGCAATGGAAAGCCATCCCGGAAATCAAAGTCGACAGACGGTTCTGAAGCATGTGGAGCCGGGTCGGCCATCAGGAGCAGGATGAGCAGTACTGTAGTTTTCGAGCAAGCCGCCGATATGCAAAGGGTGTGCGGGATCAACGACCGGAACATCCCGTATTTGGAATTGCTGTTGGGGTGCACGCTCTATGTCCATGGCAATAGCCTTTCCTGCGATCCCTCCTCAGATTCGGGCGAAACAGTCGATGAGACCTTTTCCCGCCTGATGCTTCGGCTCAAGTCGATTGCGTCACGGAACGAGCCTTTGACGGAACCGGAAATATTCATGGAATTCCAAGCGCTCAAGGCGGCCGATGGACAGCAAGGATCGTCAGAAGCTGTGGAACCGGCCGCCTCGATCCCCGTTGCCGGCAAGACCGTGTATCCAAAGAGCATGCGTCAAAGACAATTCATCCGCTTGATGCGCGAGCAACAAATCGTCTTCGGCATCGGGCCTGCCGGCACCGGCAAGACTTTCCTTGCCATCGCCCAATCGCTGTCGGATGTCCTGGCAGGGCGCAAGCAAAAGATCATCCTCACCCGCCCGGTAGTGGAAGCCGGCGAAAGCCTCGGATTCCTGCCTGGCGACCTTACCCAAAAAATCGGGCCTTACCTGCGACCCTTGTACGATGCAATGGAATATCTCGTGCCGCCAGCCATCATCAAGCGCTTGGAGGAGAATGGAGCCATCGAAGTGGCCCCATTGGCCTACATGCGTGGCCGGTCGTTGAACAATGCTTGTGTGATACTCGACGAGGCTCAGAACACGACAGTGGAACAGATGAAGATGTTCCTCACCCGCATCAGTGAGAATTCCATGGCCATCGTGACCGGGGACGTCACCCAGATAGACCTCCCGCGGGTGAAAACCTCGGGATTGGTTCACGCCGCCAGGATCTTGAAAGACGTACCGGGAATCGGGTTCGTGGAATTCAAGTCCTCCGATGTGGTCAGGAGCAGGATAGTCCAAAGGATCATCGACGCATATGAAAAAGAAGCGCGCGGCGATTGACAATCCCGTCGGGATTGTCGGAACGAACCTACTGCTCGTGGTGTTGTCGGTGGCCGTCATGGTGATGGCCTTCGCTTTGCCGTTGCTCCTTTCCGATAAGGAGAAGCGGACGATCGGCGATTTGAAAACCGAATATCGAGTCGGGACGCTCGCCGATAGGGACGTCATCGCATCGGAGACCTTCTTCTATGTCGATGAAGTCTCAACACGCGAACGACAACAACAAGCCGCTGCCGCCGTGCTGCCGAGGTTCACCTCATCCTTGGCCAAAAGCATGGCTGTCATCGATGTGGTCGACCAGGTGTTCGCCTCGGAAACGGAAGGGAAGGCTGACTCATTGATGAAGGCGGCCGGACTAGATGACGCGATGGTGGATATGCAGGCGTTCTTCGCCCTTACACCGGATCGCAAGGCTCTTGTCAAGGCTGTTGTGCGGGAAACGGTCGTGGAGTTGCTCGAGCATGGCATATACATCGAAAAAGAACTCGAATATGTGCGCAATTCAGGGTATTCCTCCGTACAGACGTACGATCCGATCGACGGTCTGGGCGCTGGCTTGAAAACTATGGGGCTCGAGTCTGCCCTGACCCGTTCTACAATAGGCGATGAGTTGGTAGACCTGGTGCAACAATACGGGTCGGCCTTGTCTGTTTCCGAAAGCGTGCTTGCCCTCGATTTGATTGCTGCGTTCATCCAACCGAACATGACCTACGACGCTCTTGGTACCTCGATCGCCCGCAAGCAAGCCTCTGAAGGCATCAGTCCCGCGACGGTAAAAATCGAGAAGGGGCAGTACGTGATCAAGCAGGATTTCGTGATCACGGCCAAGGATGTACGGTCCTTGCAGGCTTTGGTGCTGGCTTCGGCCCATTATTCGTTCCTTGAGATAGTCGGGATGGTCTTTTTTGTCGTCATCGTCACGCTCAGTGCGTTGTACCTGATGCGTCTCCTGTTTGCCAATTCAATTCGGCGCGACGTCTATGTGATGCTGTTCCTCGGCGGAATGCTGCTGACGCAGCTAGCGACATATCTGATTTTACGCTCGTTTGTGGCGAGTGACCTTCCCACTGTCGACCCATTCCTGCCGGTCTTGATAGTGCCGATCATGTTGGCGATCGTCACCAACCGCAAGCGGGCCGGATACATCGCTGCAGTGTTGTCGGGTTCGTATTCGGTTTTGTTGCCCGATGCCAACATCATGACGATCTTTTTCATCACCGGGGCCTGTTTTTGCGGGATACATTTCATAAAATATGTCTCGCGCCGGATCGACATGCTGTTCCAGTGGTTTTTTGGCATTGTCGCGACTGCGTTCCTCGTGGTGGTCGACAACCTGTTGTCGGGCCATGGATTCGATTCGTTGTTGATCCTGGTGGCCATCTCGTCGCTGAACATCACGGCGACCTACATCTTGGTCACGGTGATGTTGCCCCTTATCGAACGGATATTCAACGTACCGACCCCGTTCCGGTTGCGTGAATTGGCTTACGGCGATTCTCCGTTGCTGACACGATTGGCTCAGAATGCCCAAGGCACGTACAACCATGTCCAGGCCGTCGCTGACCTAGCTTTCACAGCAGCCAAGGCTATCGGGGCCGATGCGCTACTGGCCCGGGTTGGGGCGTTGTACCATGATGTCGGCAAGCTCGACCATCCCGAATATTTCATGGAGAACCAAGACGGCGACAATAAACACGACGATTTAAAGGCCAGTCTATCGGTTGCGATCATCAAGAGCCATGTGAAATTGGGTTTCGAGAAAGGTAAAGCAGCAGGCTTGCCGGTCGAGGTGCTCGATATCATCAGCCAGCATCACGGCAACGACGTGATCGCATTGTTTCTCAAGGAAGCACAAGATGAGGCTCAGACCAGCGGCCGCAGCCAGGTGAAGATAGAAGATTACATGTATCCGTCGGTGCCCCCACAGACTCCAGAGGCAGCCATCGTCATGTTGGCCGACAGTGTCGAGGCGGCTAGCCGTTCCATCCGTAAACCGTCCGTCCAGAAGTATGAGAAACTCATCCATCAGATCGTGATGGGAAAGATCGACCGCAAGCAGTTGAACGCATCGCGGCTCTCATTCACCGACCTCGACACGATTGTGGCGAGTTTCATCCAGACTTTGGCCGGGAAGTTCCATACCCGTTTGGAATATCCCGGTTCGACCGGGGAGGACGACAATCCATGAACATAATAGAGATATCGCACGAGGACGATGCGATGGCAGTCCGTTCACCACAGGAGCGTGTCGAACACATCATCGAAGGGATTCTTGCATCCGAGGGAATCGGCGATGTCGAGATTTCTTGCTCGTTTGTTTCGGACGATACGATCAGGTCTTTGAATCGGACCTATCGTGAAAAGGACGAGCCGACCGATGTCCTGTCGTTCGTGCTGGAGGGGACAGACAGTGCTGACGGTCCGCCGATAACCTGGCCGACTGAGGCTCAATCGCGCATCTTGGGCGACATCGTCATCTCGCTTGAAAGTGTGGAGCGCAACAGTCTCGAATTCGGGGTGCCGTTTGAGGAAGAACTGGATCGCGTGATCGTGCATGGAACGCTTCACCTCCTCGGTGAAGACCATGCCACAAACGACATGACCGAGCCGATGCTCCTGCATCAAGAATCATTGTTGAATGCACTACGGCATGGAGGGCCCAATTGAAATTTTCTGAGAAATTGAAGTTCTTGTTGACAAAGACTCCACAACCGGAAATTCGCGAAGACGCCGAGGTCGTAGAGGAACGCAAGAATATGATCGAAGGGGTGGGAGAGCTTTCCGAAACTATGGTCAGGGAAGTGATGGTCCCACGCATCGACGTACAATTCGTCTCGGACCATACGACTTTGGAGGAGATGTACAAACTGATTGCCGAGCAGGGCTACAGCCGCTATCCGGTATTCGCCGACACGATCGACAATGTGATCGGCATCCTCTATGTCAAGGATATCCTCAAGCGTTCCCCCGAGACTCCCTTTTCCATCAAATCCATCATGCGCAAACCCTATTTCGTGCCTGAGACGAAGCGGTTGGACGATTTGTTGCGCGAGTTCAAGAAGCGAAGGGTCCATATCGCTGTGGCGATCGATGAATATGGCGGGGTGTCGGGCATCGTGAGCATGGAGGATATCCTCGAGGTGATTGTCGGCGAGATCCAAGACGAGTTCGACGAGGACGAGGAGGAGGGAATCGTCACCATGAGCGAAGGCATCTATCTGTGCGATGCCAGGGTGTCGATCGATGAACTCAACGAACGGTTCAACCTCACCTTGCCCGAGGACGATTTCGAGACGCTCGGCGGTTTCGTGTTCGAATTGTTCGGCCGTATCCCGGCCAGCCAAGAAAAAATCTCGTACGGTGGAATCGATTTCATCGTCCAGGAGATCGAAGGCCACAAGATCAACCGAGTGAAAATAGTATTGAAAAGGGCCTGATTGTTGACCTTCATGCGGCCTTGACGATATATTGTTATCGATACATACCCATAACGGAGGATTCGCCTATATGAAAATGGCAATCAATGGTTTCGGAAGAATTGGACGCAATGTGTTCAAGATTGCTTTCGAAGACAAGAGCATCGAAATCGTGGCCATCAATGACTTGACCAGTCCCGCTACACTGGCGACTTTGCTCAAGTACGACTCTACCTACGGCGTGTACGGCAAGACCGTCTCCGCTAAGGATGACGCGATCGTCGTGGACGGCAAAGAGATCAAGATTTACGCCGTGAAGAACCCTGCTGAGCTTCCTTGGAAGCAGTTGGGTGTTGACATCGTCATCGAGTCAACCGGTGTCTTCACCAGTGCCGAAAGTCCCAAGGGTGGTTACAAAGACCACATCAAGGCCGGTGCCAAGAAGGTCATCCTTACGGTTCCCGCCAAGGACACCATCGATCAGACCATCGTGTGCGGGGTGAACGACTCTGTCATCGACCATTCGTTGACCGCCTATTCCAACGCTTCCTGCACCACAAACTGCTTGGCTCCGTTGGCCAAAGTCCTGCATGACACCTTCGGAATCGAACGTGGCCTGATGACCACCGTGCATGCCTACACCAACGACCAGGTCATCCTCGACCAACCCCACAAGGACTTGCGCCGGGCTCGTTCGGCCGCCCTGTCCATCATCCCCACCACCACCGGTGCTGCCCGGGCTGTTTCCGAGGTCATCCCCTCGTTGAAGGGCAAGCTCAATGGCGGAGCTATGCGCGTCCCCGTACCCACAGGGTCGATCGTTGACTTGACCGTTCTGCTTGAGAAGGATTGCTCGGTCGAGGAACTCAACGCTGCCATGAAAGCCGCTGCCGAAGGGGCTTTGAAAGGCATCCTGGAGTACACTGAAGACCCGATCGTCTCGTCCGACGTGAAGGGAAACAAGCATTCCTCTATTTTTGACGCTCAGCTGACCATGAAGATGGGACCGAAATTCTTCAAAGTCATGTCTTGGTACGACAATGAGATGGGTTATTCCGCCAGGGTTGTCGACCTTGCCAAGAAGTTGTTGGCCTGATTCGTGAGAATCATAGGATACTGACTGCATGATGCGCGCCGACGGGTGCGCATCATGTGTGAATGAGGAGTAAGAATCATGAAATTGCGGACTATCAAGGACCTTGATTTGACTGGCAAGAAGGTGCTTATCCGTGTTGATTTCAACGTTCCGTTGAAGGATGGCGTAGTTGCCGACGACACGCGGATCGCAGGGGCATTGCCCACCATCCGCTACATATTGGAACAGAAGGGGACTTCCATCGTAGTCATGTCCCACTTCGGACGGCCTAAAAAGAAGGACCCGTCCTTGAGCATGGCTCCGATAGCGAAACGTTTCAGCGAACTGCTCGGTCGACCGGTAAAACTCGCCAGCGATGTCATCGGACCTGAAGTCGAGCAAGAGGTGAAAGCTCTGGCTGCAGGCGAGATCCTGTTGCTCGAGAATGTCCGCTTTTACAAGGAAGAAGAGGCCAATGATCCCGCTTTCGCCAAAGCGCTGGCCGCCTTCGGCGATGTGTACATAAACGATGCATTCGGAACCGCCCACCGCGCCCACGCCTCGACCGAGGGTGTGGCCCATTTCCTTCCTTCGGCGGCCGGTTTCCTGATCGAAAAAGAGGTCAAGTTTTTTGCTCCGTTGCTGGAAAATCCTGACAAACCGTTCGTCGCCATCATCGGTGGCTCGAAGGTTTCATCGAAGATTTCCGTGCTTGAATCTCTGGCGAAGACCTGTGATGCTGTCGTCATCGGTGGGGCCATGGCCTACACCTTCTTGAAGTGCCAAGGGTACCAGACCGGCAAATCTTTGGTAGAGTCCGATTATCTCGAGGTGGCCAAGTCATTCTTGGAGAAAGCCGCTTCCACAGGTGTCAGGGTAGTGCTGCCTGTCGACCATGTCTGTGCATCCGAGTTCAAAGAGGATTCTCAACCAGTGTATATCGATTCGAAGGACATACCGGCCGAGTTGATGGGAATGGATGTGGGACCGAAGACGCTGAAGAACATCGCACGAGAGTTGGCTGTTGCCCGGTCGATCGTATGGAACGGACCGTTGGGGGTGTTCGAGTTCCCGGCGTTCGCCCACGGAACCCGTGAAGTCGCCAAAATGGTGGCCGAATGCACGGGCACCACGGTTGTCGGTGGTGGGGATTCAGTGGCTGCGGTGAATCAGTTTGGTTATGCAGAAAAAATCGACCATGTCTCGACAGGTGGTGGAGCCTCGCTCGAATTCTTGGAAGGACAACAACTGCCTGGCATCAAGGCATTGGAGATGTAGCATGAGAAAAGCATTCATCGCGGGCAACTGGAAAATGAACATGACCCCCGCCAAAGGAGCTGCATTTGCAGCCGAACTTGTCGCCGCCACCCGCGGATGCACCGCCCGCGTCTTGGTTGCTCCTCCGTTCGTCACCATCCCGGCCGTAGCGCACGTTCTGAAGGGCAGCCATGTCGAACTCGGGGCCCAGAACATGGCCGACCACCTTTCTGGCGCCTATACCGGGGAGGTCTCGGTCGAGATGCTCAAGGAACTCGGCGTCAGCGTCGTCATCCTTGGCCATTCTGAACGGCGCTCGATCTATGCTGAAAGCGACGCTCTGATCAATGCCAAGGTGCTTTTGGCGTTGGCTCATGGCTTGGAGGTCATCCTTTGCGTCGGTGAGACTTTGCAAGAACGGGAGGCCGGCAAGCTGGAAGAGGTGTTGCGCCGCCAGACTGTCGAAGGCCTGAAAGGTGTGGATGCTGCTCTGATGGCTAAAGTGACCATCGCATACGAACCGGTCTGGGCAATAGGGACTGGCAAAACCGCCACACCCGCCGATGCCAACGATGCCCATGCCTTCATCCGCTCCATCGTAGCGCACTTGTATGGCAAAGGTGTTGCAGAATCGTTGATTATACAGTATGGTGGTTCAGTAAAACCATCGAATGTGAAGGACCTCATGTCCATGGAACATATCGACGGTGCGTTGGTTGGCGGAGCCTCCCTGACCGCGGAGCAATTCGTCCCCATCGTGAAATATGATGTCTGATAGGTGGAATCTGAAATGGGTGTAATAAGTGTCATTCTGTTGATTTTATTCGTCATTGCCAGCCTTCTGTTGATTTTTGTCGTTTCGATCCAGACGGAAGCAGGCACGGGGCTCGGTGGGATTTTCGGTGGCGGCAGTGATTCGACATTCGGTTCACAAACCGGCAAGGTCTTGAACAAAGCCACCGCCATTTTGGGAGCGGCGTTCATCGTGCTCGCCATCATCCTGGCAGTGGTGAACAAATCCCAATCTGCCGATTCCCTGCTGGACTCGGTGAAGGTCGAGCAAGTGCAGGGCTCTGGCGAATGGTGGAATGACGAGCCGGCCAAGTGATGGAAACAAGATTCCCCGCATGCTATGAACGAGAAGCATCGACCGCGTGGTGGCACTGCGGTCGTTGCTGTTTCGTAAAGGATGCAGTATGAGAACATGTGTGTTGTACTATGAATCGAACGGTTCGGTTTGCAAGGAGTTGGCCGCCGGTTTGGCCGAGGGTCTCCAATTGCAAGGCCATACGGTCGATGTCGTCGACATGCGTTCGGACATGGGCAAGATTGTCTCGTTCTACGAATACATCGCTGTCGGCACTGCCTCGACGACCTTTTGGGGTGGTCGCATTCCACAAGCAGTCGAGGATTTTCTCAAGCAAAGCGGATCGATCTCCGGCAAGCGTTGTTTTGCCTTCATCGCCAAACGGGGTTTGAGGACCTTGAAATCTTTGCAACGCCTCATGCATGTCATGGAGAGTCAAGGCATGTACCTCAAATATTCCGATGTGCTGACCAACAGGGCTTATGCCAAGGAAGTCGGCAAGCGGTTGGTCATTTCCTAATTCATGGAGTCGAAAGATGAAGAAATTGGTGGTGCTTCCACTTCTCATGTTGTGTGTGTCAGTTTTGACCGTTTCCGCTGAGGTGATTTCCCAACCGGCTGCGACGGTCAACTTGATCCGTAACACGATCATAACCGTCGAGAACCTCCAAGCGAGGACTGCCGAGTATCAACAGGAGCTGAAAGCCGCCAATTCGCCGGCATCGATCACCCCAAGCGAAGTGTTGGACATCATGATCAATGATGAGTTGGTCTTGCAAGGGGCGGAACGGGACGGTTACTTGGTAAGCTCCAGCCGTTTGGACCAATTGGTGGCAGCCCAACGCTCTGCGATTGAACAACAAGTCGGACGGAAGCTCACCGATGATGAATTCACCCAGATACTCCAATCGAATTTCGGTCTCAATCTGGCCCAGTTCCGCAAGAGTCTCGGAGAATCTGCTACCGTCGACTCCTATGTGCGCGCCAAATACCCCGACCTCATCGCCACGTTCACCCAACCGACCGATGCCGAAATCCAAGAATTCTTTAGGGCTAACCGGGCTCAGTTCATGAATCCCGAGCTGGTACGCATCAGCCACATCTTCATGCCGTTCAACGAGACCGACAATGCCACGGTGAAGACCGAGATGGAAAAACTCTCCCGCTGGATCAAGTACAACACGTACACCTTCGAAGAGTTGGTCCCCAAATATTCAAAGGATGCCGTTTCCGCCACCAAGGGGGGAGACATCGGTTGGCTCTCGTATGACGATGCCGACATGCGCGAGGTGCTCGGACCGAGCTTTTTCGAAGCTGTTTTCGCTTTGGCGGTCGGCAAACCGTCTGGTGTGCTCGAATCTAAAAGTGGGTATCATATCGTGAAGGTGGTGACCCACACCGACCCGAAGCTCTTGGCCATCCAGGATACGATCAATCCAGAATCGACAGTGACGGTTTACAAGTACATAGAGCAGCGTTTGTTGTCTCAACGCCAACAAGATGCTTACATCAAAGCAATCAATAAACTCGTCGAAGATTTGCGTTCCCAAGCGAAAATCGAAATTTTGTACAAGTAAGCCGGGAGGATGCGTCGTTGAAAGCCAGGCATAAGGGTAGGGAACTTGCTCTTCAGACTTTGTATGCGCTTGATTTCAATCACGGGATGCACCAGGGAATCCCGAACGGATTCCCCGGTCTTTCGGATGTGGAGGTCGAAGCCATCGAGTCCGATGCAGTAGTGTTCGCCCGCTACTTGATTGTCGGAACCCTCGAACACTTGGAGGAAATCGATGCGTTGATTGGCGAGTATTCGACGAACCGCCCGCTCGACAGGATCGATATCGTTGACCGCAACATATTGCGCTTCAGCATTTTTACCTTGTTGTATGCCAAAGACATCCACAGCCATGTGATTATCGACGAAGCCGTCAAGCTTTCCCAAGAATTCAGCAGTGATGTGAACTACAAATTCATCAATGGGATCTTGGATTCCATGCAAAAAAAGTTACGCCATGATCAGCCTTAAAACCCCCGAGCAAATCAAACGGATAGCAGAATCCTGCCGTCTGCTGGCCATTTTGCTCGATTCGATCCCACACATGCTTGAACCTGGCATGACCACCCGTGATATCGATTCCTACTGCCATCAGTTCATTGTGCGCCATCACGGCCGCCCGGCTTTCTTGGATTACATGGGATTCCCAGGTTCGGCCTGCATATCGATCAACGAAGAGGTCATCCATGGCATTCCAGGCAAGCGGAAGATCAAGGAAGGCGATCTGGTCAGTATCGATTTGGGTATCGACCTAGACGGCTACTATAGCGATTCTGCCAGGACTTTCATCATCGGCCAGACCAAGGCAGAGTACGCCAAACTCGTCCAAGTAACCGAGGAGTGCCTCTATCTCGGTATCAAGGGCGCACAGAAAAACAATGCCCGCATCCATGACATCTCCGCGCCGATTTATCATCACGCCGACAGCCACGGGTATGGCGTCGTGCGAGATTATTGCGGGCATGGAGTGGGGTTGGCCGTCCATGAAGAACCCCAAGTGCCGAACTACGTCAGTCCCATGGGAGCCAATCCCCGGTTGAGGCCGGGCATGGTCTTGGCCGTTGAACCCATGATCAACCTTGGCAGCAAGAACATCAGGAACCTGGAAGACGGCTGGACGGTAGTGACAGCCGATGGGAAACCGTCCGCCCATTTCGAGCATACGATCGCGATCACCGAGCAGGGTGTTGAGATCCTGACGGTATCGAATTGAATACGAGGCAAGAACATGAAGAAGGAATTCATCAGTCCCGAGATGTTGCGCGACAGTGCATTGAAGCTCGCCCACAAGATGTACAAGGAGGACCATTTCGTTCCCGACATCATCTACGTCTCATTGCGGGGTGGCGCATACATGGGCAACGTGTTCAGCGAGTATTATAAACTGATCCGCAAGCAAGCCGGCGAGAGGCCGGTGTTCTATGCCGCCGTCGTCGCCAGGTCGTACGAGAACATGCACCTTGAATCGGAGGTCCGTATCGACGGATGGACGTATTCACCCGAGCACTTGCGCACTGGCGACAGGATTTTGATTGTGGACGACATCTTCGATACCGGCAAGACCGTCAATGCGCTGGTGAACGTCATGCTCAGCAAGGGCATTCCACGCAAAGACATCAAGGTGGCCGTGTTCGATTACAAAGTGC
Source organism: uncultured Spirochaetaceae bacterium (assembly GCA_964543935.1). Taxonomy (GTDB): domain Bacteria; phylum Spirochaetota; class Spirochaetia; order Sphaerochaetales; family Sphaerochaetaceae; genus JAAYDK01. Next base: position 1,505 of record CAZJAK010000015.1, on the reverse strand, counting down.
CGTTGTATAAGAGTTCCCCGCGTCTTCCGATCCAACCCGATTATTACTGCCGCAAGCATGTGCTTGAATCAGCCCAGGACGAGACGTGGATACATTACATGAATCACGAGTTCATCGGACTTACCAGCGCTGAGATCGATGCCTGTTACACCGACGGGGAGGTGCGTCAGATCTTGCATGAGGTCAGGTGCGATTGACTTCAGGATGAGGAAAAAAGCGGACCACACGGCCCGCTTTTTTCCTGTTATATGCTGATTACAACCATTGGACCTCATCCGCGTTGAGATCTTCCACCACGAACAAACCGTTCTTCGCGCTGCCTCCGTACAGGTCGCCGTTTGCAGCATCATACAACAAACTGGTGACCTTGAAGGTGCTGGCCCTCAGGTTTTGGGCATACACGTCCGATATCTGGCTGACTGTGCCTTCGATGGAGATTGAATAGAAGACCGACGAACCTTGGAACACCAAGTTGCCGCTTCCGTCAATGAAAGTGGGAATCGGTTTGCCGGCGACTCCGTTGGTCGGAAATGAGATCGAATCGGCATTCTGGGCCATGTCGGCGGCAGTTCCTTTCCACACCTTCCCCGAACTGGTGACCGCTACCATCTTGCCGTCTCCGGCGGTGTAGTTGAACGCAACGATGGATTCCTGAATCTCCGCATCGACAGTGGTCAATGTCCCTCCGACATAGAGTCGATGGGTGTATAGCGTGCTGCTCCCAGAGGCCAAGCCGCTGATCAAGACCGTTTCAGGATCGGAAACCAGTACCCACGGATAGGGGGAGAACAGGGTGTGGAGATCGGCCTGTGCCGCTGCTGCTGCAGCGTCACGGTAGAGATGGAAACTTCCGGCCGTATCTCCCTTGGCCAGTTCCCATCCTCCATGATGGCTGGTGGTGACCACCGCGCGGTCAACCCCGGTGTCCTCCGGTATGTCCGAGCCATTGAGCTGAAACCATGTGTTCAAACCGGTCGTCCCGTCAGCAGTCCTGGTGAATAAGATCTCCCCGGTGCTACTGGCCATCGAGTTGGTGACGGGTGCCACAGCTTGATCCAAGCGAGTCCATGTTTTGGTGGTCCGGTTGTACGATTGCAGTCCGCCGAATGCGGTATGGGCATACAGTTTCGGTCCATCGAGTTTGAGAATCCAGGCCATCCCGACTTCAACTTCCGCCTCGGTTTTGGAAATTTGACGGAAGATGCCTTCGTCAGAGTCGATGTTGCATGCAGTCGACAGCATAAGCGCGACGATAAGGCCCACGATGGATTTTAAATGTTTCATCGCCATCCTCCTAGTTGCGGTAATTGATCGAAAGCACGACCGGTAGGAAATTGCCCAATGAGGTGTCGCCGACCTTGTCTTTGGCGTACAGTTCCGGAATGAGCCAATAGCCGATGCTGGCGGTCAACCCCCATTGCTCGTTGAAGTACCAACTAAAGCCGGCTTCGATCGAGGCGAACAAGCTGAAATAGCTGCTTTGGTCAAAGCTGTTATAAGCAAAA
>CAZJAK010000014.1:5654-45499 GCA_964543935.1 uncultured Spirochaetaceae bacterium | reverse complement strand
TCTTCCTTGTCCTTGATCATCCTGGCCTGGCGCTTGATCTCCTTGATGGTGTCTTCGACAGCCTTGTCGATGCCACGGCGGATACCCATCGGGTTCACACCGGCGGCGACGCTCTTCATGCCTTCCTTGGTGATGGAATAAGCCAACACGGTCGCCGTGGTGGTTCCGTCTCCGGCCACGTCGTTGGTCTTGGTGGCCACTTCCTTGAGCAACTGGGCACCCATGTTCTCGAACGGATCCTCAAGCTCGATCTCACGGGCGACCGATACGCCGTCCTTAGTCACGGTCGGTGCGCCAAATTTCTTGTCGATGAGGACGTTGCGGCCTTTCGGTCCAAGCGTCACTTTCACCGCACGGGAGATCTTCTCCACTCCGGAAACGAGCGACCTCCGGGCTTCTTCGTTGAATTGCAATTGTTTTGCCATACTCTACCCCTCATATTGTTTTATGGTGTTCTGGTTCATCGGGCTTGCACGCAAGCCTTACTGGCGACTCGGGGACCCGCCCATCGCCGATACACAACATACAAATAAAAAATCGGAACATCAACAGCTGAATGACGTTTTTTCTGGCGAAACATCCTCTAAGCCCATACTTGTTGCCACAAAGGGCACCCTACTGTACATTCGGGAGCTTTTACGGCACAGTCTTCAAGCATGCGCGACATGTCAGAAACCCGTGAGGGTGGTGGCCATCTGGCTGCAGCAAGCACCATATTGGTCTGGGGCACCACCTTCATCGCCACAAAGATCCTGTTGAAAACCTTCACCCCCATCGAGATCCTCATGATCAGGTTCACCATCGGCTATCTGGGACTGCATCTGTTGGGACTGATCGTGGATGGAAAACCCACCCGCAAACCTGTGGTCTTCAAAGAGGAACTGACCTTTGCCACAGCGGCTCTCGGTGGCATCACCGCCTATTATTTATTGGAAAACATCGCCCTCTCCCATTCGTCAGCCTCCAATGTCGGCATCATTGTATCGGTCGCTCCGCTGACGACCGCTCTGGTCTCGTTGGCATTTCCGAAAGGAGAACGGGCCAATGTGCGCTTGGCGTTCGGTTTCGTCTCTGCAACGGTGGGCACATATCTTGTCATCTCCAATGGAGTGACGGCGCTCGAACTTTCACCATTCGGAGACCTGTTGGCTCTGGCAGCTACTGTCGGTTGGGCGTTCTATTCAATCATGCTCAAGAACATCGATCACGCCCGCCATACGGTCATCGCTTATACGCGCAAGATATTTTTTTATGGCGTCATCTTCACCTCTCCGGCCATGTTCGCGATGGGCTTTGAGGTCACCGCAGCCGACTTCACCCCCACCACCACGGCGTTGTTGGCTTTCTTGGGATTGGGAGCCAGTGCGACGTGCTTCGTCAGCTGGAATTTTGCAGTGAAACGTTTGGGCGTGCTCAAAGCCAACGCCTATATTTACCTCACCCCGCTGGTGACGCTGGCATTCTCAGCCCTCGTGCTCGATGAACGCATCACCATGGTGGGTGCAATCGGATGTGCTTGCATCCTGGCTGGGCTGTGGATGTCCGAACATCACGGCCCATCACATTGAGGACTCCTCTTTCGTCCTTGCCGATGAAGGGGCAGCGTGGTATTATCGCTCCATGAAACTGAAAAAGGTACAAAAATTAATCGTATTCGTTGCTGTGCCCATCATGCTTGTCGTATCCGCACTGCCGCTTGTGGCTGGTGGTAACGAAGAGATGCAGCACTTCGGGGCGTTCACGACCTTCGATCTGACTGGTAAACAGATCGACCAGAGCATATTCGCCGCCAACACCCTCACGTTGGTGAATGTATGGGCGACCTTCTGCCCACCTTGCCTACAGGAGATGCCCGGCTTGGGTGAACTGGCCCGCGAATACCAAGGCAAAGGGGTGGGAATCGTCGGTGTGGTGACCGACGTGTATCCCAATGCAGCTGGAAGTGGCATGCAGAACCTAGCCCTTGCATTGCAGATCGTCGAGCAAACCAAAGCCGATTATCCTCACTTGTTGCTCTCTGGCGACCTGCAAAAGACAAGGTTGGGAAACGTGCAAGCTGTTCCGGAGACCTTCTTCGTGGATTCCCAAGGACGTGTGGTCGGCCAGACCCATGTCGGGGCAAGGAGCAAATCGGCATGGAAAAGCCTCATCGAAAGCTATTTGGCGGCAATGCGGACATAGCCCTGCTTCTCTTGTCCATCGCCATCGTCTTGATCGTCGTGGGTGTGTTCAACGGCGAGATGGCAGTCATCCTGCGCAAGGCCACCTTGATATGCCTGGAGTGCATCGGCCTTGGCTAAGCTGTTGGCAAAACCGCTGGTGTGGATCCGCTGGCGGGTGCAGATCATATGGGCGATCGTCTCGAACGCCTATTTGGCCGGATTCGTCAACGGCCGCATCTATCAAGGCGACCTGAAGGCAGTGTGCGTACCTGGGCTGAATTGCTACGCCTGTCCCGGAGCGTTAGGCTCGTGCCCGATCGGATCCTTGCAGGCAGTGCTCGGTTCCCAAGGTTTCTCCGTATCCACGTATGCTACTGGATTCTTGGTGGCCTTCGGGGCGGCCTTCGGTCGGTTCGCCTGCGGTTGGCTGTGCCCGTTCGGGTTGCTTCAAGACCTATTGGCCAAAGTGAAGCTCCCACACAAGATGAAATTGCGGGTGTTGCCAGGGGAACGGTGGCTCAGGCAGCTGCGCTATGCCGTGTTGGCGGTGCTCGTCATTTTGTTGCCATCGCTCGTCACCGACAATTTCGGACAGGGCTCGCCGTGGTTTTGCACATGGGTATGCCCGTCGGGAACCCTCTCCGGGTTGTTGTTGATAGCCGGCAATCCCGGCTTGCGAAGCGTGCTCGGGGCTCTGTTCGCTTGGAAGAACCTGTTATTGCTCGCCACAGTGCTGCTTTCGTTGTTCATCTGGAGGCCATTCTGCCGCTACATCTGCCCATTGGGAGCCATCTATGGTGTGTTCAATAAGGTCGCGCTGTACCGTTTCAGTATCGACGCACACCGGTGCACCGCCTGCGGAGCATGCCGTAAGGCTTGCCGCTTGGACATTCCCACCCACTTGAAACCCAACAGTGCCGATTGCGTCCGCTGCGGAGCATGCATCCAAGCATGTCCTCACCATGCCATCCTGCATGGCAAGGAGGTCTTCACCAGTTCATGCGCTTCAAGAAACGGATGAGGTTGTCCATGGTGAGTTCCATGTCAGAAGGGGCCCGGGCGATTACCTGTTTGAACTCTTTGGCAACCCGGTTGATGCTGAAGATGGCCGAGACTCCCTCGTCATAAGCCCCTTGCACATCATCCCCGATATCCCCCACCACCGCCACCAACGGGACATTGGCCCGCTTGGTCCGGCGGGCGATGCCGATGACCACCTTGCCACGCAAGCTTTGAGTGTCGATCTTGCCCTCGCCTGTGAAAACCATGTCGGCATCGTGCAACAACGTGTCGAAACCGACTGTATCGAGCACGACTTCTATGCCCATGCGCAATTCGGCACCGAAGAAAGCCAGCATGCCGGCACCCATGCCACCGGCGGCCCCCGAACCGGGAATCGAGGAAACATCGATTCCCAAGCTGTCGGTAATGGTGTTGCTCAAGGCCCTCAGCTGGCTGTCGAGGAATTCGACCATGGCCACATCGGCGCCCTTCTGGGGTCCGAAGATGTAGGCGGCACCGGTCTTGCCGAACAAAGGATTGTCAATGTCACACATGGCGAGGATCTCGATCCCGGCAAGTTCCTTACGAGCACAACTCGTGTCGATCGAGGCGATGTCGGCCAATGTCCCTCCCGTGGGGATGAAGGAACGTCCGGTCTTGTCGAGGAACTTGACACCGACCGCGGCGGCGGCACCGGTCCCTCCGTCATTGGTGGCCGAGCCCCCCAATCCGACAATGATTTTTCGGCACCCGCGCCGGGCGGCATGGGCGATAAGTTCTCCCACGCCATACGTGGTTGTCTTGTCGGGATGCTTCTCGTCGCCGACCAAGGGAAGGCCGGCGCATGCGGCCATCTCGATCACCGCGACATCTTGGTCGACAATCCCGTAAAAACCTTCCATTTTCTCAAAATAGGGACCCGTGACTTCCACAACGACTCGTTCACCTCCCATCGCAGTGAGGAATGAGTCGACACTGCCCTCACCGCCATCCGCAACCGGAATGGAGAGGATGTGAGCATCGGGATAATGCCGTTCGATGGCCCGTTTCATGATCGCACAGATGGCGCTGGAACTCATCGTACCTTTGAAAGAGTCGGGGATAAGCAAGAACTTCTTCATGATGCAACTCCTCTTACATAACTATCGATGATGCCGGCACTGCTTTCGGACATCCTCAAGGCACCAGTATTGTCAAAAGATACCCAATCAAAACCGCAAACACACCGCTCAGGAAGTTCACCACATCATTGTCGATCCAGCGCACTCCACGGCAAAGTTCAAGCGGGATGCCGTCACGCTTGTCATGCTCGGTGATCCGCTTGGCAATCGGATCCCAATAATGTCCTTGCAATGTTGCACCCAAGATGCTGTCGACCACAGTCCCCAGAAAACCGGCTACCGTGATGATCGACGCATGCATGATCCACGAGCGGTCGGAGAAATCGGCGAACGCTCCGTACCATGCCGTGGCGATCAACAAGGATCCCAACAAGCCGCTCAGTGTCCCCAGCAAAGTGACACCGCCCGATTGACCTACCGGCACTGGACGACCGGTGGCGATTGAAATCGGCGGTTTACGGCTGAGGATGCCGGCTTCACCCGACCATGTGTCGGCCGTGCTGGCAGCGATGGTGCAACCCATCATCACCAACGCGATTCGGCCACCACCGGCACCATGCAACAATGCGCAGGCTGCCGCCAATGCTCCATTGGCAACCACTTGCGCCCAATCGCGGCGGTTGCCTTTTTTCTGCATGCCGAGATCGAGATTCGCTCGAATCGAACGAGAAATTTTACCAAGGATGTTGGCTGTCAAAAAAAACAACATCAACAACAACCAACCGTCGAACCGGGTGAACCAAAAGGTGCACAATCCAACGATAAGCGCTGCCACCGCACCGCTCACGGAAAGCCATGCGAGGCGCCAGGCCACCAGGGCGAGGATCACGTTGAGGACGATCCCCGTCACCGCCACATCCAACGGCGGTGCCATATCAGAATATCCAAGCCGCCAAAGCGGCGCTCGCCAAAGGGACGCTCAGATTGTCCAATCCCCAAGGCGTATAGGCTTCCAACAGTGTCGCCACCAGAGCGATCAACACAGCTTTCAGCAACCAGGGAGCGCTCCATGCTTGCGGCAAAGCATAGGCTTGGCCCACTGTCGCCACGATGGCCAACGTGACAGCGAACATGATGGCGGAGCCCAACACCGATTTGTTGCCGCTTACTTTGATGGGGACGGCCTTGCCCCATTTTTTCCCCACCAAAGCGGCCAGACCGTCGGCATAGCCCATCGTGAGGGCTCCGATGGTGGCGGCCCATTGGGGTATCGCGTCGAGGTAGTAGCCCAGGATGAGGAACGTCAGCGAGATGGGAAAATAGACCAAACCCAAGTTTCGGCGGCGGTCGTGCACCCCCAAGATTCCGGCTGCTCCGCTGAAAACCGCCGCTGCATTGGCCACGATGAAGACAATAGGACCAATCAGGGCGAAGGTGAGGTCGTCGAACGCCCACAGGAGGATGAACCACCAGTTGGAAACGCCGATGTGGATGAACTTGCGGACCACTTCGGAATCGACATGCCGCTTGGCCGCCATAAAGATGCCTAAGCCGACCACTGCGCCGATGAATAGAAACGATATGATCAGACCAGTTGCGTTCATTGCTAGAATATAGATGATAAGTCAGGGTGAATTCAAGATTCCGACTCATTTGGTCCTGAGCGGTTTTTCGGACGGTTTTCAGGTTGGTGTCACGGATATTGACAGCACGATGACCTCATGCTATCTTGATGATGCTTTCGTTTTTGAGTTGCTGCTGGTTCTTTTAATCTAGTGTATCGTGCCGTGTCCTTTTTCATTCCTGTAGACCGATTAAATTGACTCAAGCATGCCGCCAAATGAAGCAAAATCAAACTACAGGCAAAAGGCCTGTGAAGGATGCTGATTATGGCAAAGAAGATTTATGTCGGCAACATGAGTTATGCCACCACCGAAGAGGAACTTCGGGACCTGTTCGCCCAGTATGGCACCGTCCTGAGCGCGAACATCATCATCGACAGGGAAACCCGTCGCCCGAAGGGGTTCGGCTTTGTCGAAATGGAAGAGGATGCCGCTGCTGAAGCCGCCATCTCCCAGCTCGACGGCAAGGAAGTCGGCGGCCGCAATCTTCGCGTGAACGAAGCCATTGCAAAGCCCCGGCCCACCAGAAGCTACCGCGACTGAGCACGAGCACGCAATCCCGCATGAAGAGGAACCGACCGCAAGGCCGGTTCCTTTTTTCTTATGGGTGGATCAACGAAGAAAGACCGCCCACGTGGCGATGAACAGAGCCACGAAGGTGACGTTCACTGCCGTGAACACCACCATGTAGCGGCCCGATTGCCCAGGGGCATGACTGGCATGGATCTTGAACGAGATGACCGACGCCAACGAGGCGATCAAGGTCCCGCAGCCTCCGGCGTTTACACCCAACAACAACTGGCCGGCTTCGGCGGTGAAATGGGAGAGCAACAAGGTGGCAGGGACATTGCTGATCACCTGGCTGGCGGCAAGCGATGTGAGGAAGACCCTTCCTTCCAATAACCGCTTGAGAAACGTGGCCACACTCTCCATATTCCCCAAGTTGCCGACGAACACGAAGAATCCCACGAAGGTGAGCAGCAGTGGGTAGTCGAGTTCTTTCAGCACATCCTTGCGGGAGAAGGCCACCACCACCAAGACCGAGACATACCACGCTATCACGTTGAACACCGCTGCCAATGCGCACAAGAACAGCACCACATAGCGTACGGCCTGCCCTGGAGCCACCCGGGGTGGCTCTTGCATCGCCAAGCTGAAGCGCTGCCGGTTGGCCGGGATGAGCACCAAGCTTGCCGCCAAGGCCACGGCTCCGACGGCGACCAGCGGGAGCATCGTGGTGAAAAAGGTAGCGCTGTCCATCCCGTAAAATGAATAGATATACAAGTTCTGGGGATTGCCCATCGGAGTAAGCGAACTGCCGATATTGGCTGCCACCGTCTGCAAGACCACTGTAGGCAGGATGGGACGCAGGTCTCCCACCATCGAATACACGATGATGGCGAACGGCACGAAGGTGATCAGGGCAACGTCGTTGGTCACGAGCATCGCGAGGAAAAAGGTGATGCCCACCAAAACCGCAGCGACCTGCCGGTTGGTAGTGACTTTCTGCAACAAGCGGAAAGCCAAGAGGTCGAACAAGCGGATACGCCTGAAAGCCGCCACGACAACCATCAGGGCGAACAGACAACCGAGCACCTTGAAATCCAAGTACTTTACATATTCCACCGAGGGTGGGACAAAGAACATCGAGAGGATCGCCAGAACCCAAGCTACGACCAACACAGCCTCTCGCTTGCAGAACCTGGCGACCCGAGCAAGGACCGTTTCACCAAGCTCCGCCACCGCCACCGCCGAACCCTCCCCCCGAGAAACCACCGCCACCGAATGAGGAACCGCCGAACCGTACTCCGGGACTTGTTTTCGGCATGGTGGCAATCGAAGAAACCAACGCAGTATTGCAACGAGACAGCATTGAGGAAAGCACCATCGCATTCCACATGTCGTAACGGCCCATGTACCACTGGGGTGGCTCAAGGGTGATGCCGTCGAACTTCTTGGCCCATTTCTTTTCCAATCCAAGCACGATGGCGTACGACAACACATGATAATAGAATTCCGGGTCGTCATCGATCATGCGTTTGAGCTTCTCAATCTCGACCTTGTCGATGAAATCGCGATAACCCAAGACAGCTTCGACCGATTTCTTACCGTATTCACTGCGCTTACGGGTGTTGACGGCAAAAAATGTAATTATCGCAGTGGGAACGACCGCTTTGAGTGCTTCGATGAAGGAAAAATCGAAGTCGTTCCATCCAATCAAACCGGGAATCGTCAAGATGACGGCACCAAAAACCACAACCAGTCCCAACAGCACAAACCACAAGACTTTGGAAATTCCTTTGCGGATATGCCAGATGCGCATCATCAGGTGGACCATTACGGCGAACACTGCCCCGAAAGCGAGGCAGGCCACGATGGAGACCAGAGTAATCGGTCCGATCAAGTTGGCTGTGATGGCCAACGCATAGGCGATGGCCGGAACCAATGTCAACAAACCGGCCACGACAGCCATGTTCCTCGAAGCCATGCTGGCAAGGGCCCGTTCTCCCCGGTAATAGGAGCCGACTAAGGTGGCCATCTTTTGGTATTCACTAAAGAACTTACCCTGCAAGTCACTGGTTTTAACCACCCCGTTGGCGGCATTGCGGAAAAATGCGTTGAATAGTTTCAGCTCGTGCGGTGGGCCGCCTTTTGGATCGCGCCCACGCACGAAGCTGAATTTTCCATCATCTTCCACGATGCTTAAACATCCCTTGTCGGCCCAATAAAAGATCATCGAGGTGATGTCACGCGGGTCAAGGGTCTCGTCGACGATATACCCCATGTCCATGGGTGTCATCCCTTGGGCAGCGCTGAACTGGGGGACCACGATCAGTTCGTCATCGCGACCGAAGCGGATCCATAAAAACACTGCCAACGCCACCGCAGCCAAGGAAAAGATCCAATTGAACAAGGCGATCGCAGCTTGGCGGTCGTCTTGCATGGCAAAATATCCGTCGGGCATCTGGACGCGTACGGTTACTGCTTCCCCGGGGTACAAGACCTCGGTGGTCTTGCCGCTGAGCGTCATGCCGTCGGCCGACAGTTGCCATTGCACACCGCGCGAGGATTGCGAACCGTACAGACCTTTGGTAAACCAAATCGAACCCGACTGCACCGCTGACGGAAAGCGAATGCTGAAAGAAAACTGCTTGATGGGAACCTGCCAATCCTCACCGACCAAGTTCAAGTAAAACTCGTCGTAACCGGAATTGCCATCGTTGCCGATATTGTAGGTATAGGAAAGGTCATAGGCGCGGTTTCCGGTGACGACCCGGTCGGGGTCGCCGACTTTCACCACGAGATACTCCCCTTCGCGTGAAGTGGAGAAACTCTCGTTGGCCTTGAAAGCCGAAACCCGCACCCGCACGTCCTGACGGGAAGGATCGTTGAAACGGTATTCAACGGGGATGACCCGATAAAAACCGTGCAACGCTTTGGAAAAATGCATTGCGATGTGCTCGTCGATGCGGTAGATTCCGTCGTCCGAGACGGTAATATCGGTTGAGAACGCCTCGATGGAGTATCCCGAATCGGCCGCCACCACGGGCAAGGCGGCCAAGAGCAGGACGATAGCGAACAGGACCAACCGTTTCATGATGGTTAGAATTTCACCTTGACCTGAGCGCGGGCTTCGTCCTCGATCGTCAGGTAAGGCAGCTTCTTGAATCTGGCGATGGAGGCGACAAACGAACTGGGAATCGTCTCGACAATCGTGTTGATATCGTTCACCACTGCATTGTAGTACTTGCGCGCACTGAGCAACTCTTCCTCGATCTTTTGCAATTGACCCTGCAAGTCGAGGAAACCTTGGTTGGCTTTGAGTTCAGGATAACTTTCGCTGAGGGCGAACAACGACTTGAGCGTGGAACTGAAAGCATTGGCCGCATCGTTCTTCTCGGTGAGTGTCGTGGCGGTCATTGCTTTGTTGCGTGCTTCGATGACTGCAGTCAAAGTACCCTTTTCATGCGATGCATACCCTTTGACCGTCTCGACAAGATTGGGCACCAAGTCGTAGCGTTTTTTCAAATGGGCATCGATCGCCGCTGCCGATTCCTCGCTTTGATTGCGGAGGCGGACCAGTTTGTTATAGATGGCGACACCGTACAACAGCACGATGACGACTACCGCGAGAATGATGTAAATAGCCATGCTTTCCTCCCGGATCTAAACCGCCCGTCGCCGGACGGTTGTGTTCGCCCCAACTATATACTCATCGAGGCGTTCAGTCCATATTGATCATGCGCCACGATGAAGGCTGTTTGCATCGGAAAAGCCATGACCGGCCAAGTCCGAATTCACTTGTACATCCATTCATTTTATTGTATATTCATACAGACTTACGGAATAAATATTCGTTTTGGAGATGCGCCATGAAAGAACGCCATACCCGGCTCTCCGTCCTGAAAGAGTTGATCAAGAACAATCGGATCGACAACCAGGACACCCTGTTGGACCTGCTTGCCAAGGAGGGTTTCAGCGTCACCCAAGCGACCCTCTCGAGAGACCTCAAGATGCTCAAGGTGGGCAAGATTTCTGACGGTTGGTCTGGTTATTATTATGCGCTTCCCGAGAACGACCTGATATCGGAATCGGAAAAAAGCTACATCCAGGATGTTCGCCGTGGTGTCGTCTCGATTGAGTTCAGCGGCAACTTCGGTGTGATCAAGACTCGTTCTGGGCATGCCAATAGCGTAGCATTGGCGCTGGACATTCTCGGTCTACCCGAAATATTGGGAACCTTGGCGGGAGACGACACGATTTTCGTCATCCTGCGTGAAGGAATGACCAAGGAAGACCTGTTGGAGAGTTTCAAGACCCGCATTCCCGAGATTGAGACCTGACCGGCATCAAAACATCCCGAGGACCTCACCGATGCCTTGTCGGGCACTTGCGCAGTGCATTAGAATCATGGCAGAGACGTTTCTCGACTTAGGAGACTCCCCATGGAATTCAACAACCTTACCGCGACCGCAGCATTCAAGGGCCTGCGCTCCCTGGAACCATTCGACATCCGCACCGGCCTGAACGCAGCTCGGATCCGTGAGTCATCCATTCCGGCGGGCGGCGGCCTGACCTTCAACTGGGCAGCCATGCCGGTGGGGAAACCCCACATCGCCACCTTGATAGCCTTGGCCGAGGAACAACAACTTGTCGACAAGTACGTTGCTCTTGCTTCAGGCGAAATCATGAACACGGGGGAGCATCGCATGGTTCTCCACCATCTGACCCGCGGCAACGTCTTGGGCAACGGCAACACTGTCGTGGCCGACGGGGAGGACAAAGAGGCCTTCTATCGCCACCAGCTCGATAGAATCGCAACCTTTAGTGGTGAAGTCCGTTCTGGGCGCATCACCGGCTCTACGGGCAAACGCATCGAAACGGTCGTTCAGATAGGGATCGGTGGAAGCGATCTGGGTCCGCGCGCCTTGTACTTGGCTTTGAAAGGTTGGTGTGCCAAAGAAGGTGTGCCTCACATCGAAGCCCGCTTCATCTCCAATGTCGACCCCGACGATCCCACTGAAGTCCTGTCCGGTATCGATATGGAAAAAACCTTGTTCATCCTGGTTTCCAAAAGCGGGACAACCCAAGAAACATTGACCAACCAAGAATTCGTACTGGAAGCAATGCGTTCAAAGCATATCGTCGGGCTTAAACCAGAACAGCACATGGTGGCCGTCACCAGCAAGACCAGCCCTTTATCTGCATCTGCGGCGGTTCTCGAGGCCTTTTTCATCGACGATTACATCGGTGGACGGTACTCGTCGACCAGTGCCGTCGGTGGCGTAGTCCTTTCGTTGGCGTTTGGTTTCGATGTATTCAAACAACTGTTGGACGGTGCCCACGATGCCGACCTGATGGCGTTGAACCGCCACCCGTTGCGCAATGCGGCGATGTTCGACGCTCTGTTGGGAGTGTACTTACGCAATGTGGTCGGCAAAAGTTGTACCGCGATATTGCCCTATTCGCAAGCTTTGTCGCGCTTCCCAGCCCACTTGCAACAATTGGACATGGAGAGTAACGGCAAGCAGGTGAACCGCTTTGGAGAACCGCTCGACTATTGCAGTGGACCGGTGGTGTTCGGAGAGCCGGGCACGAACGGGCAGCATTCCTTCTATCAGCTGTTGCATCAGGGAACCGAATCAGTTCCATTGCAATTCATCGGTTTCAGCAAACCGCAGCGGATGAACGACCTGATGACCGACGGGTCGACCAGTCAACAGAAGCTCGTGGCCAACCTCATCGCCCAAATCGTGGCCTTCGCGTGCGGTAAAGACCATCGTGACGCCAACCGACGCTTTGAGGGCAACCGGTGGTCGAGCCTTTTGTTGGCTGACCGCCTGACAGCCCGGACCTTAGGAGCATTGTTGGCCCATTATGAGAACAAGGTGATGTTCCAAGGATTCCTGTGGAACGTGAACTCGTTCGACCAAGAGGGCGTCCAACTCGGCAAGGTCTTGGCCAAGCAAGTCCTCAACGGCGGAGGGTCCGACGAAGTCCTCAAGGCTTACATCGCCTTGATGGGTTGATGATTGTCAGGAACGCGGCCTTTCCAAGCCTCTGCGGACCGTCTCGGTGTACCAGCGATGCAAGGTGCCGTTCGAAACGATGATGTCGCCATTGTCGGGAAAGGGGAAAGCGGGATCGATGGTCTCCCACGAACCGCCGGCTTCGTTGAGGATGACCAAGGCAGCCGCCACGTCCCAATACTTCAATGCATACTCGACGAATCCGTCCATCCGAGCACAGGCGACCGAACAGACATGCAGTGCGGCCGAACCAAGGTTCCGAATATCGCGGCTGGACAGGAAAATCCGCTCGAGTATCCCGGCATAGGGGCGGTACAGGTCGCGACGGCGATGGGGAAGCGATATGGCCGTGATGGCTTGTGACGGATCGGATGTATCCGATACGTGGATCGGATTGCCATTCAAAAAGGCCCCCTCCCCTTGGATGGCGGTGAACAGCTCGTCTCGAGCCGGATTGTACACGACACCCAACACCAAGACTGAATCACCATCCTCGTAGGCAATGCTGACGGCATGGTCGGGATTGCCCCGGCTGAAGTTCACCGTCCCATCGATCGGGTCGATGATCCAACGCCCCCCGTAAAGGCCGGCAGCTCCGACAGACCCGTTCTCTTCCCCTAAGAAACGATCCTCGGGGAACCGTTGCGACAGCAACCGCACGATGGTCTGTTCAGCGAGGGTATCGTAAGCTGTTACGATGTCGTGGGGGCCCTTCTCAGTGAGTTCGAGTCCGTCAGGATCGCGGTTGAGGATGACCGAACCGGCTTCCCGGGCAGCTTGGACCGCTGCGCTCATACGGCGGTAGAGGTCGATCAATTGGGTGTGCGCCATGGCCAACTCCTTGTGGACGGATGATGGGTTCGGATTCGACTGTATCACTATCGAGTTCCAATTTCTATTGGATGAACGGGGGTGAAGGGAGGGTTGCCCGCCACAAAGACCGTGAACAAAAAAACCCCCTGGGGAAAAGGAGGTTAAACCCAGGGGGAACAAAAAGGAGGTTATGAAAAGCAAGTGAAACGGCGCCCATACACTCGGAAGTGACTGACCGCTCTCTTTTCCTTTCGCAACGTAACATATAAAGAAACGAAAAAATAATCAAGATGCACGTTCCATTTCGGCACAAAT
Source organism: uncultured Spirochaetaceae bacterium (assembly GCA_964543935.1). GTDB lineage: Bacteria > Spirochaetota > Spirochaetia > Sphaerochaetales > Sphaerochaetaceae > JAAYDK01. Next base: position 31,994 of record CAZJAK010000014.1, on the reverse strand, counting down.
TTTGTAAAAAATGGAACAGACCGTCAATTCTTCATCGATGCCGGCTGGCGGGTGTTCTCCAACACGTCCCTCCACAGGATGCCTTCGGTATCGACATGGTTGCGCTCGGCCACCGCGACCTTGATGGGTATGTGCACGAACCTGTTGTTCACCAGCGAAATAAGCGCCTGGGTCTTGCCGCACATCGCCGCATGGACTGCATGGGCGCCCAACCGTGAGCAGTAGATTGAATCGTTGGGGTTGGCGGGAGCGCTGCGGATGATGTAGGACGGGTCGATGTACTTCACGTTGACTTCGATCTTCTCCCTCTTGAAGTAGCTTTTGATCTCGTCCTTTAAAAACACACCGATGTCGGCGAATTTCACATTGCCCGAAGCATCCTTCTCCCCGGTTTGCGAAACAAGGTTTTGACCGGCCCCTTCGGCCACCAAGATCACCGCATGCCCCCGGTCCAGGATGCGCTTGCGCAAATGGGACAATAATCCATTGGGACCCCCGAGATCGAACGGATTCTCGGGAATGAGGCAGAAATTGACATCGCTTTGCGCCAATGCGGTGTGGGCGGCGATGAATCCCGATTCCCGCCCCATCACTTTGACCAGCCCAATGCCGTTCACCGAGGCTTTTGCTTCGGTATGGGCACCGCGCACTGAAGGGACGGCCGCCGTAACCGCTGTGTCGAATCCGAACGACACTTGGATGAAAGAAAGATCATTGTCGATAGTTTTCGGTACACCGATGACAGCGATTTTCAGATTGCGCTTTTTTATCTCCTCGGCGACTTCCCAAGCCCCGCGCAAGGTACCGTCACCGCCGATGGTGATGAGGATGTTGATGTTCAACCGCTCCAGCGAATCAACTATCTCCTCGACCCGCTCCCCGCCACCGCGGGAACTACCCAAAATCGTACCGCCCTTCTCTTGGATTTCATCGACCACATCGGGATCCAGCGTCATCAAAGGATAGGGGGAGTTTTCCAACAACCCCTGATACCCGAACCTGATACCTGAAATCCGCCGCACATGATAGCGGTACCAGAAGCATCGCACCACAGCCCTGATGACGTTGTTCAAACCAGGGCATATGCCGCCACATGTCGCAATTGCGGCATGCACATGGGCGGGATTGAAGTAAATTTTCTCGCGCGGACCAGCGACCTCCACCGTGTCGTGAAACTGGGGGACCTCTTCGCCTTGTTCGTTGATGTAGGCATCGATCCCGTAATATACCCGCTGATGGTCGCTCACATAGTCGGCCAGACCGTCATCGGCCTCCCGGGACATCTTGATCGGGGAATTAATCTTGGCTTCTCCCAAGCTGGCGATGGTGAAATCATACTTTTTAACGACCCTGCTCTGACCTTCCATGTTGCTGCTCCTCCCTGTGGAATTCCTCAAGCAAAACCTCCAATCGAACAGAAAACCGCTCGAACGGTTCCACCAGCTGGACCTTGGCCTCTTGCTGAAAACCGTCGTATAAGTCGGCAAACTTGCGGCCGAACTCGGTCAAGCTCGATCCTTCATGAAGGCTGCCGCCCTTGCGCCGCACCACCACGTCCACACCCAATTGCCGTTCAAGCGCTCCCACCATCTTATAAGCTTTTGAATAGGAAATATCCATGGCTGCCGCCGCCGCCCTAAGGGAACCGGTTTCGCCGACTCGCTTGAGCAACCACAGCACTCCGATACCCATGAACTTTTCGCCGGAGGCATCCACCAGATACAGCTTGCTTTTTATCTCCACGACTCCCGTGCCCCCCGGTAAACCGTATCGATGAACGCTTCGACCGAATCCGTGTCGATCGCCGAATAGGCGATGCGCAGGTAACGGCCCTCCAAGGATACGGTTCCAATGCCATGCTTGTCCAGCAGGTGCAGCCGCAACTGTTCCGGATCACCCGGACATTCCAATGAAAAAAAGTATCCTGAGTTGAATGGCAACGGCCGCAACAGATCCCAATCATCGGAATGGGAGGCGAGAGCCGACTTGGCCAAAGCCCACCGCTGTGCCATCACTGCCGCCACCTGTTCTGTATCACTGCTGTAGCGGGTGTCACGCATGGCCTTTACCAACAATGTCTGCGACAAGCGCGGACAGCTTGAGACCGAGGCACGGATGGCCCCCATCACCTTGCCCACCAACGCATCCTTGCAGGTTTCATCCAGATTCTGTGTAGCAATGGTCAGAAATCCTATCCGGAACCCCCATGCCAGCGATTCCTTGGTGGCGGCATCGCATTTCACCACCACGATCCGTTCATGAGATCCGGCCAAGAGAGCGAACATCGACTGGCGAAAAACGTCTCGGGCATGGAATAAACCGAAATAGGCATCATCTATAATCACCACCAAGCGCTTGCCGCGGGCGGCACAGCAAACCAAAGCATCCGCCAAACGTGTGGCTTCTTCGTTCGTCGGGGCATAACCGGTTGGATTATGGGGGAAATTCAACAGGACCGTCACTTTCTCCGCGTCACAGCCCATGACCGCATCCCGTAAGGCATCGATGGCCAGAGCGCCGCCTGCAAAAAACGGTACGCCGACAAGTGTGGCGCCATGACGGACCGAGAAGATCAACTCGTAGTTGTCCCAACAGGGTTGCGGTACAATGATGTGATCCCCACGATTCACGAAAAGATCGGCTGCGATCGAAAGCGCTCCGGTAAGGCCGGCCGTCACCACCGGTAAGGTGGTGCAGGCCAGATTCAACAAAGGGTTCTTGCGCAGCATGTCCCGCTGCCACAATTCCCTGAGTTCCACTACTCCTGCCGTCGGGGCATAGGAGACCATACCGTCGGCATCGATGCCCACCAAGGCCTCCTTGAATGACGAGAGCGTCATGTGGTGCCCCCGCTCAAGTGCGACACCGGCGGTCCCGTTTCCGGCATAGGCTTTGCGGCCGGCTTGGACACTCTGCGCCACGATCCCTTTGGGAAAGTAGAGACCGGTTCCGTATTCCGACAGCACCGCTGCCAGCGGGGAATCCCTCAACAAGTCGTTCAAAACCTTGGCTTGTTCATGCATGGCCATCCTCCCTCCCGAGCAACCGCAAGAATCCAGCTTCATCGACGATCGTGGCGCCGAGCTTGCCGGCTTGCTCCAGTTTGCCGCCCGCTCCGCTTCCGGCCAACAGATGGGTGGTCTTGCCGGTCACCGAGCTGGTCGTCCTGCCCCCGCGCGCTTCAATCTCCGCCAACGCCAATGAACGGGGTTGGAAGTGTTGGAAGCTACCCGTGACGCACCACGTCTGGCCAGCAAAAACCTGAATGAGATTTTGGTCGGTCTGTTTCGGCTCTTCGGAAAATGTCAGGCCAGCGGCCCGCAGCCGTTCGATCCTGTGCCGCATGACGGGATCGGACAATTGCTCGAACAGGGCCGCGACCGTTTTCTCGCCAAAACCCTTGATGGTGAGCAAGCGTTGGCTATCGCGCTTGTCGACGACCGCCAAAAGGTCGTCAATAGTGCTCAGATTCGATGATACCAACAGATCGACCGCTTTTTTACCGAATTCGGGGATGCCCAACGAAACCAAGACATTGCGGTAGGGTTTGCGCTTGCTCTCCTCGATCCCTTGCCGGATCAGGGCTGTCTTCTTCTCACCAAAGCCTTTCTCATCGATCAAACGATTGAAATCGAATCCGTACATATCGGCTACATCGCGCACCCACCCCTTGGAAACCAAGAAGGCGACCGTCTCCGGCCCGAGATTGCCGATATCCATTTGGTCCTTCCCGGCAAAAAATTCGAGCCTGCCGCGGACTTGATCGGGACAATCGGCATTCGGGCAGAACAGGTGGGCTCCTTTGGCTACTAACGCTGAGGCACAGGACGGGCAGTTCGGGGGAAACCGCCATGTGGTGTTTCCCCTGTCGTTCTTCTCCACAACCCGCTCGACGGCCGGAATCACATCCCCCCGGCGTGAAATCGCCACTGTGTCGCCGATTGCCAACTCCAACATGTCGACATAATCTTGATTGTGCAACGTTATGTTGGAGACCACAGTCCCCCCGATCGGCACGCTTTCGACCCGTGCGACCGGGGTAGCCCGTCCGGTCCTCCCAATCTGAATGTCGATGGCTTTCACCGTGGTGAGGGCTTCGGGAGCCTCGAACTTGTACGCAATCGCCCAACGTGGATGGTGTTCGGTATACCCCAACTCTTCGCGAACATCCAATTCGTTCACCTTCACCACCAGTCCGTCAATATCGTAATCAAGGCCGGACCGTCCTTGCGTCGCACCCTCGATGTATCCCTTCAAATCGTCGAATGAACCGGCCGCTGCTCCTTGGATGCCCGCTTTCGTCAAACGGTCCATCGATTCCGAGGTCGACCTGCTGAACAGTCCAAAGGAGGGATTCACTCGGAATCCCAACCGGTGCAACTCGGCCAAGCTTTTGACATGGTCGGTCATGCGCTGTGAGTTGTCCTGCCAGAAGCCCTCATAGACGAACATCTGCAACGGAATGCGGGCAGTCTCACTGCTTTTGATCCGTCTGATTGTTCCTGCGGCAAGGTTACGGGGATTGGCATACGGCGTTTCCAACGTTCCATTGAGCCGTTCAAAATCGCTCTTTGCCAAGTACACTTCGCCGCGCACGGCCACATCTATCGGTTCAGGAAGCCGTAACGGCACCGAACCAATGGTCTTGACATTGGCAGTCACATCGTTGCCGACAAATCCGTTGCCCCGCGTGACCGCCCGTTGCAATATTCCGTGCTCGTAGTACAACACCATCGAGACACCGTCGATCTTCTGTTCGACGACGAACGATAACCGCATGTCGCCAAGTTGCTCGCACTTCTCGATCCACTGCAGGAGTTCGTCAGCCGAATACGCCTTGTCCAAGCTCAACACCATGATGGAATGCTCGACCTCAGGGAAGTCGGCATTCAGGTCGCTGCCCACCCGTTGCGAGGGGGAATCGGGCATGCGCAAGTGTGGGAATCGTGATTCAAGGGCAATCAAGCGGTCCATCTCCACATCGTAACGGCGGTCTTCCACCGAAGGCTTTGCCTCGACATAATATTCGTGTTGCCACCGTCTAAGCCGGTCCGCCAGCTCTTTGATCTCCCGGCGGGCATCATTCGCATCCATGTATGCAACACCTCCTGCCAGCTGCGTGTCGTGCCTACAGTATACTGGATTTACCCGGTTTTGCCATTGCGGCATACCTGCCAAAATGGTATTTTGAGACCGGAGGCGGCGAGAGGGCAATGGCTGACAAGATACAGCGACCGGCAGGACCGAAACCGGGAACGCTACACGGCATCATCATACGCTCCACGATCGACGCCGGATTCATCCTGAAGACGACGTTGCCCGAGTTGGACACCCGCTTTTTAGTAGTCGGCGCCAAGGATATCCCCGGAGCCACCTCCATCGACGTAACCGGTGACCGGCTCGATGTGTTTGCCTCTTCGGTGATCGAATACCATGGACAACCGATACTGGCCTTGTTCGGGCCCGATGCCGAGACCATCGAAGTCAAATCGCGCGACATCGAGGTCGAGTATCAACTTCCGGGGGCGGACAAGAGTGTCTTCAAAACTCAAACGGCAGCCAAGACCAGGCTTCATGAAGCAAGTTGGGGAGATATGGTGGCCAGCATGGCCACAGCCGCCTCGGTGGTGGAACGGACGTATGTCGACCGCAAGGAGCGGACCAGGGAGAGCATTGTCAAATACGTCAGGTGTACGCCGGTCGATCGACAATTGCGCCTTGAAATGGCCACCCAATGGCCGTTCTTCGTACGCAATGCCGTCGCTGCAACCTGTGCGGTGAATCTTTCCGATGTGGTGGTGGTGCCCCAACCGTATTACACGACTCGCGACGAGTACATGATGGACTCGACCGTGATGGCGTGCATCGCCGCCTTGGCCGCATTGAAGTCAAAACGCCCTGTCCAACTCGGATCGCGCTACCCGACCTGCAAAGGAGCCTATTACATCACACGCAAGACCGCTTTGGATGTCGACAAGAAGCCGATCGCCGAGGACATCGTGGTCAGGGTCGATCAAGGGGCCTCCCCGTTGTTCACCGATGAGATGTTCAACCAAATGAAGGCTGGTTTGGTCCCGTTTTATCCGTTGCAAGCGTGTTCCGTGCGCATGGAAAGCATCGCCTCCGAAGATACGCCCTCCAGTTTCTATGGCGACCTTGGTTACAGCGCGGCAATATTCTCAACCGAGGCCCATGCCTCTGCCCTTGCCCGTGAAGCTCAAATGAATCCAGCCAACTGGCGGCTCAAGCATTATGCCGACACACATGAGCGCAACAAAGTGGTCGCCACATTGCCGATGGCAAAACTCAAGGACTTGATCGCCGAAGTGGGAGCGGCCAGTGATTTCTCCCGTCATAGCGCCGTGTATGGGCTGCAACGCAGGATCAAGAACCCCATGTCGATTTTCCTCAATTATTCGCGTGGGATAGCCCTGGCTTGCGCACCAGGCCTGTATGGCCTGTCGGCCGATTTCCCATCGCTCGGGCGATTTTCCATCTCGGTCAAGCTCGATACGAACAACCGGGTCACCGTCAATACCAGCCATTACCCATCTGAAGAGGTCGGCCCCCTGTGGCGCAAGCTCATCGTGCGCGAACTGGGTGTCGACCCGGCTTCGGTATCGATGTTGGAAGGCGATACCTCGAACCTCAACGACAGCGGACCCACAGTCCTCTTGGAAGACGTCACCCGGGCCAGCACCATGCTCCTCACATGCTGCCGGGCCATCAAAGCCCGTCGATTCAAAGATCCCTTGCCCATTGTGGAAACGACGACGGTGCAGGACATCCTTGGGCAATCGGGATCTTCGTTCACCAGCGGGTACTGGGGTGCCATGGCCATGGAACTAGAAGTCGACACCGTCAACTTGCAAGTGGAAATCCGCCACATCTGGTGCAACCTGTCGTTTGCCAATGCTTTGGACAAGGATTCACTCGAAGGGTCGTGCCGTCAGACGATCATCAGTGCCGTACGGGGATGCCAAGGGGTGTTCTCCCATAAAAAAGGACGCGAGACTGAGATCGACCTAAAAATCGAGGACCAAGGATTGCCAACCGCCCCCACTTCCGCCAATCAAGCGCTCAAGGGCATGGTGATGGCTTGTTTCACCTCGGCGCTGTGCCAAGCGTTGAATAACGAGGTGGCCACCTTGCCGATCACGGGGGACGACATTGTCGCTTACATCAGGAGGAATGAATGAAGATCGAGTGCACCATCGACGGTAAACGCACCATGCTCAGCGTGAATTCCAACAAGCCGTTGAACTTGATCCTCATGGAGGACCTCGAGAACTCGACCTTCAATGCCCGTTGCCGTGACGGCAATTGCGGCAATTGCGTCGTGCTGATGAACGATGAAGCAGTCCTCTCCTGCCTCACTCCTGCTTTCAGGATCCGTGACGCCCACATCCTCACCTTCGAAGGATACCGCAAGACCCGCTTCTGGCATGATGTGGAACGGGCCTACGAGGATGTCAAAAGCCACCCGTGCCCGCATTGTTTCTCAGCCAAAACCCTCATTTTCGAATCGTTGTTGCGGACGTTCGGCAAACATGAGCGGACCGAGCAAGAAAACGAGACGCTCGATGACGAAACCGTGGTCAGCGAGATTGGCCTGAACAGTTGCACATGCCTCGACCCCCGCGAGATCGTAGCCATCTTCAATTCGGCGGCAAATTATCGGAGGCGCAGACGTGTACGAAGGAATTAGATCGCCAGCCATCCATGTCCCCAAGACATTGGGCGACCTTGTGTCGGCCGCTTCACGTTTCCCGAATGCCATCTATTGGGCTGGTGGGACCTACATCATGAGCCGTCATGATTATTACCCCACCAAAGACAGCAACGACATCATCTCGTTGAGCGAGGTCCCTGACCTCAAACGAATCAACCGGACCGACCGCTACCTCGAAGCAGGGGCGATGGTGACACTGAGTCAATTGCTGCAAGTAGGCCGGCAAGTGTTGCCCGATCCCCTCTCTGCCACGTTGGAAGCTTTGGGGACGAGGATCGTCAGACGGCAAGCGACCATCGGCGGAGCACTATGCACACCCGATGTACGCCTGTCGGTCTCGGGTACATTGGCAGTGCTCAACACTGAAGTCGAAGTCAAAAAACTCGACACTCCGCGGGCCGACACCCGTTGGACCGGCATTGCCAAGCTCTACGATCGCACGGGAGCATTGCAGCTGGACAAGAACGAGATCGTCACGCGAGTGCGCATCGGATTCGACCGCGATGACTTCACCGTGTTGCTCACGGTGGGAAATCCGATGGTGAATCCTTTGGAGACCGTCAATTTGGCGTTGGTGTGCTCCTACAACCAGTCGGTCATCACCAACTTCCGCTTCTGTTGCACCATGCCCCATGCCGGTTTCCACCAATTCCCCGACATTGAAGTACTGGCCCGGGGAACGATGCTCCCGTTCTCTCCGCAACAAATCATCCGGGTCGCCCGCATGCTTGTGGAGGCACTCGATGCCACCCATGTGTCGGTCACAGCATTGCAGCGCGAACGGGTCAAACGATTCTTTGAAACTGCATTGCATCAACTGAACACCCAAAGCCTGTCCGAACGTTGAACCGGTGCACGGGTTACGCAGTCCCGCCCGGTGTGGTACAATAATCCCCATCCAGGAGCCTCCAGCATGTCCGAATTCGTCCATCTCCATAACCATACCGATTATTCCCTGCTCGACGGCGCTGCCCCCATCAAGCGCTACCTAGATAAAGCCAAGGAATTTGGGATGAAGCATCTGGCCATCACCGACCATGGCAACATGTTCGGCGCATTGCGCTTCTACCTTGACTGCAAAGAGGCGGGCATCAACCCTATCGTCGGATGTGAGTTCTACGTAAATCCCGAATCCCATACCGACCGGTCGCCAGCCAGTGCCAACGCCCGCAACTATCATCTGATCCTGTTGGCCATGAACGAACAGGGTTACCGCAACTTGATGATGCTCAACTCGATCAGTTATGTCGACGGGTATTATTACAAACCCCGCATCGACGACAACCTGCTGCGTCAGTACAACGGCGGCCTCATCTGCCTTACTGCCTGCCTGGCCGGTGAAATCCCATCGTTGATCAACGATGGCAACTACGAGCAGGCAAAAGCCCGTGCTGTGGAGTATGCCGCCATCTTCGACGACGGCCGGTTGTATTTGGAACTGCAAGACCACGGCATCCCAGCCCAGAAGCAAGTCAATGCTGCGTTGGCGCGCATGTCGGCTGAGACGGGCATCCCGTTGGCAGCCACCAACGATATCCATTACATCGAGGCTTCCGACGCCAACGCCCAGGACATCTCGTTGTGCATCGGCACCAACCGCAAGAAGAATGAAGAGAACCGCATGCGCTTCGAGAGCCAAGAATTCTACATGAAGAGCCCCGCTCAAATGGCTGAACTGTTCGCGTGGGCTCCCGAGGCAGTCTCCAACACCGTGCGGATTGCTGAACGCTGCAACCTGACGATCAGCCAACCGGGACCCATGTTACCCGATTACGCCATCCCGGCACCATACGACAGCCCTGAAGCATATCTGCGCCACATCGCCAATGAAGGTTTGGCCAAACGATACCCTGTCGTGACCGATGAACTCAAGAAAAGGCTTGATTACGAGTTGGACATCATCGTCAGGATGGGCTTCACCGGCTACTTCCTCATCGTGTGGGATTTCATCTATTGGGCCAAACAACACGGCATTCCGGTCGGACCGGGGCGCGGCTCGGGAGCCGGCTCGTTGGTCGCCTACTCGATGACCATCACCGATATCGACCCCATCAAGTACGACCTGCTGTTCGAACGCTTCCTCAACCCGGAACGGATATCGATGCCCGATTTCGACATCGATTTCTGCTTCGAACGCCGCCAAGAAGTGATTGATTATGTCATGTCCAAATACGGCAGCGACCGGGTCGCCCAAATCGCCACGTTCGGGACATTGAAAGTCAAAGCTGTCCTGAAGGATGTTGCCCGGGCATTGGATATCCCGTTCGCCGAAGCGACCAGGATCGTAAGCCTCGTCCCCGAGGAGTTGCCCAACGACGAAGTGACCGGCAAACCCCGCAAACTCACCGTACAAGGCGCTCTTGATTTCAGCAGTGAGTTGCGTGAACTTCAGCAACGGGGTGGCGTTTATGCCGAGTTGTTCGATGTCGCCAAACGGTTGGAGGGGCTCAACCGCCACACCTCCACCCATGCGGCAGGCGTGGTCATCGGCAAGACCAAATTGACCGATTACGTCCCGTTGTACCGGGATCCCAAGACCAACGCCATTTCCACCCAATATGTGATGGACCTGCTTGAGAACTGCGGTCTGGTGAAGATGGACTTCCTCGGCTTGAAAACATTGACATTGATCAAACACACCGAGGACCTCATCCGCAAACGGGACAAGAACTTTTCAATCGAGAACATTGATGAGAACGACTCGGCGACTTTCGAGATGCTCGGCCGTGGCGATAGCGCGGGAGTGTTCCAATTTGAAAGCGCCGGGATGCAACGGATCCTCAAAGAGGCAAAACCCAACTCGATCGAGGACCTCGTGGCATTGAACGCGCTGTTCCGCCCCGGTCCGATGGCGTACATCCCCAAGTTCACCGATTCGAAAAACGGACTCACCCCAATCGAGTATTTCCATCCCGATCTCGAACAGCCCTTGAAGACAACGTACGGTGTCATCGTCTATCAGGAGCAAGTCATGAAGGTGGCCCAGATCATCGCCGGCTATTCACTGGGCCATGCCGACCTGTTACGCCGCGCCATGGGAAAGAAGAAAGCCGAGGTCATGGAAAAGGAGAAAGCCTCATTCATCCAAGGAGCCTTGCATAATGGATACTCCAAGGAGACTGCCGAGGGCATTTTTGAGATGCTGCTCCCCTTTGCCGGCTACGGTTTCAATAAATCGCATGCAGCGGCCTACTCGGTGGTGGCCTATCGGACAGCTTTTCTGAAAGCCAATTATCCTGCCGAGTTCATGGCGGCCAACCTGACCAACGAGACCAGCGACCCCGACAAGTTCTCGCTCTACATCAACGAAGCCAAGGCGATAGGCATCACCATCTCCCCTCCCTCGGTCAACCATTCGGACAAGCAGTTCAATGTTGTCGAAGGGAAGATCACCTATGGACTGCATGGCATCAAGAACGTTGGCGAAGCTGCCGTGGAAAGCATCTTGCGCGAACGGGCTCAAAACGGTCCGTTCAAGGATTTCCTCGACTTCCTCTATCGGTGTGAAGCCAAAGCCCTCAATTCCAAGCTACTTGAATCATTGATCAACGCAGGGGCATTCGACGGCATGGGGGACAATCGCCCGACCTTGCTGGCCAATCTCGAGCAAGCTGTCAAGCATGTCCAAAAACGACACGAAAACGAGATGTACGGGCAAGCTTCGTTGTTCGATTCGGACGAGGAGGCCTCGCTGGACAGATTCGAGATGGTCCCGATGCCCGACAGCACTTTATTGGAAAAACTCGATACTGAACGGGAATTGTTGGGGTTCTATGTATCGGGCCATCCGATGGATTTCTATCGCGACATCCATCGCCGTTGTGTCTCGGTGGATCTCGGTCATCCCGAGCGGTTGCCGAAAGGCCGGCTTGTCAGCCTCGTGGCAATGGTGACAGCCTTGCGTGAAATCGTGACCAAGGGAGGAGCCGGAGACAAGATGGCCTTCCTTCAGTTGGCCGATTTCAATGGATCCGTGGAAGCGGTCGCCTTTCCGAAATTATGGAAGGAACTCGAAGAACCGCTCAAAGCTGACGGCATTTATGGCTTCAAGGGAAAATTCGAGACCCGCCAAGACAAACTTTCATTCATTCTCGAAAACATCGTGAAACCGGAAGCCTTGGAGCCGGAGGCAGTTCGGGAAGCCCACATCTCGGTGGTGAAGGACTTGTGCACCAAGAAGAACCTGCACGAAATGCTCGATACCTGCATCACCTTCCAAGGCCCCTGCTCGTTGTTGCTCCACATCGTCGATGAACAAGAGGTCCCTGGAGAAAATGGAGATACAGGAACTACCACGATCGTTCGCAATGAGACGGTCATCCGCTCTGCCCGTGAGTTCTCGGTCAGCTGCGACGACCAACTCGTCGCCACGTTGAAGGAAAACCCGGCGGTCGATGCCGTCTGGTTCGACTAGGAGGAGATCAACCATGCGGGAATTCGCCCAAATCTTGGCATTTTTACTGTCGCTGTATTACTTGTTGGTAATCATCCGGATCCTGTTGACTTGGGTACGGGTACCGGGAGGGATTGCCCCATCGGGCCCGATGATCGACACCTTGGGAAGAATCGTCGACCCATACTTGAATTTCTTCAAACGTTTCATCCCGTTGCGATTCAGCCGGCTCGATTTCAGTCCTCTGCTAGCCCTCATCTCCATCAGTCTTGTGCAACGATTGCTCCAGACCTATGCCTATACCGGCACGATGACCTTCGGTTATGCACTGGCACTGGTGTTGCGCTCGTTGTGGTGGTCTGCCGGGGCGTATGCCCTTGGCTTACTGTGCGTCATGCTGGCGGTCAGGCTGTACCTGTGCTACCGCCCCACCACCGGATCGATCCAACTCATCGCCGCCTTGGACACATGGCTGGACAAGGTGCTCGACCAAGTCCACAAAACGTTCTTCAACGGCAGGGAAATTTCTGACCGCACGCTCGTTACGGCTGCCTTGGTCATCGCGATCGTGGCCTTCATCCTGCTTTCGGTTGGAGTGAACCTGTTGTCAAATGTTTTGTCCAACCTAAAGTTCTAGGAGCTTGCGGATGTTCATACGGCAACTGGACCAACCGGTGACCTCCCTGCGGGGCGTGGGGAAAGCGGTTGCCGAAAGTTACCGTGCATTGGGGGTGTCCACCTGGGCAGACCTGTTGTTGACAGCTCCCAGGACGTACGAGGACCGCAGCACCATCCTGCCGTTGGACGCCCTCGGGGAAAACGGCCAAGCCAACACCGTGGTGCAAGTTGTCGGCCACGGTTACTTCGGTGCCGGCAAGAAGCGGACCCTCAAGGTCATCGTCCGCGATACAGAATCCAAACGCGATGCCAAGGCCGCTTTGTTGTGCTTCGGCCGAAATTTCTTGGAAAAGGTCCTGCGCATCGGGTCGCTGTATTATCTGTATGGCCAATTCCAACACAATTTCCACGAATTGCAGAGCAGTCAATTCGAGATGTTGCCGTTGGCCGCCGATGGTTCCATGCCCGCCGATTTCGGACGGATGCTTGCGGTGTATCCGTTGGCCGGCATCCTGACACAGCGCATCGTGCGGCGCGACATCCACAACATCTTCACCCAATGCCCGCCCATGGACGACGAACTTCCGGCTTACCTCATGTCGGAACACGGCCTCGTCGCCACCGATGAAGCCATCAGGAATCTGCATGAACCCCCTTCACGCCAAGCTTTGGCCGAGGCGGTCCGCACATTGGCTTTCAGCGAGGTTTTTTACCTGCAATTGATCGGCAGGCGCAAAACCGCCTCTGGCAGGACCCTCGCCATCGCCAACGAATTGCAACAATGGTCGACAACGACACCTTTGGAACGCCGTTTCCTGCAAAGCCTGCCGTTCTCGTTGACAGCCGACCAACAGACGGTCTTGACCGAGATCAGGCGGGATCTTGCCCGACCTACTCCCATGAACCGGTTGTTGCAGGGCGATGTGGGTTCTGGCAAGACATTGGTGGCTTGGATCAGCGCGTTGCGGGTCATCCAAACCAAAGGCCAAGTCGCTTTCATGGCTCCCACCGAACTACTGGCCCGTCAACACGCCGAGAAAGCAGCCCAGTTGTTGGAACCGTTGGGAGTCAGGATCGCCTTCTTGACCGGCTCGGTGCCTGCTTCTGCCCGCAAACCATTGCTGAAGGCCTTGGAACAAGGCTCGATCGACATCATCATCGGTACCCATGCATTGTTTTCGGAGGAGGTTGTCTTCGCTGACTTGCGCTACATCATCATCGACGAGCAACAGCGCTTCGGCGTGGTCCAACGCATCTCGTTGCTCGAGAAAGCCAGTTCTCCCGATGTGTTGATGATGACCGCCACTCCCATCCCAAGAACGTTGGCGTTGACAGTATTCGGGGATTTGGACATCTCCACGATCAAAACCATGCCGGTCGGACGGTTGCCCATCGTCACGTATTTGGTGTCTGACCACAGCCGCACCCGGATGTACTCCGCTGTGGGAGTCGAGTTCAAACGCGGCCATCAAGCATACTTTGTGTACCCGCGCATCGATGCCAGCGGGGAGTCCGACCTACGTGACGTGGAGTCGATGTACACCCACTTGACCGGTACGGTCTATCCAGGCATTCCGGCCGCCCTCATCCACAGCCGCCTGCCCGAAGAGGATAAGGTCAGCATCCTCAGGCGATTTGCCAGCGGAGAGCTGTCGTACCTCGTGTCGACAAGTGTCGTCGAAGTGGGCATCGACATCCCCAATGCGACCTGCATGGTCATCGAACATGCCGAACGCTTCGGCTTGTCGGCTTTGCACCAATTGCGCGGCCGGGTCGGTCGCAGTACCCTGCAATCGTACTGCTTCCTTGTCTACAACCAAGAATTGAACGACGATGCCCGCCAGCGGCTCATGGTGATGAAGGACTCCACCGATGGGTTTTACATCGCCGAGCAGGACCTGCTCATTCGCGGCCCCGGGGAGGTGGCCGGGACCAAGCAATCGGGATTCCTCAAATTGCGTTTCACAAACCTTACCACCGACTTGCCGCTCATCGCTTCGGTACGGACGGTTGTCGAAGCCCTTTTGCGTGAAGACGCGGCCTTGTTACAAGCCCGCCATGCCGTCATACGTTCCGTCCTCCTGCATGCCCCACCGTTCGAGGAGAGGGTCATGGAGGGCTGACAGCATGGCCGTGGAGGTTGAAATTTATGGCGCTTCATCCTATGGTTCTGCTGATATGAATGACAGGGGAGCAACACTGCAATGAGGATAACCGGCGGCATATACTGCGGGCGGACGGTCAAATGTCCTCCGGGCGAGATCCGTCCGGCCATGGACAGGATGCGCACATCGTTGTTCGCCATCTTGGGGAATTTGGACGATTGCTCATTCCTGGACCTATTCTCGGGTAGCGGAGTCGTGGGCATAGAGGCTGCCTCCCGGGGGGCTTCCACCATCCACCTTGTCGAGATGGACCGCGCCAAGCGGTCGGTGATCGAACAGAACATTGGCTTTGTCGAAGCCGACATCAAGTTATTCCTCACGAGCGTGCAATCATTCATCCGCCAAGCCAAGCAAGACTACGACATCGTCTATGCCGATCCGCCTTTTCCGATGAAGGGCAAAATTGAATTGGCCACCGCAATCGCCAACCGGAAGCTGGTCAAGGAGGGGGGATTGTTCATCATCCACTACCCGGCCGAGGAACGCCCCGCTTGGCCTGAAGCGATCGAGGATCTCGAACTGGTCGACGAACGCGCGTATGGCCGTTCGCTGTTGCGTTTTCACCGCAGGAGCTTGCCGACTGCAACGGGAGGCGATGACCGCTCATGAGCCTGTCCCCTCCAACATTCACATCCGACCTGACCCTGTACAGTCATCAAGTCGATCCCTTTTATCATGCTTGGCTCAGCTACTACTTGCAACTCATCCAAGAAGCGGCCGGGCTGCACGCTTACCAGCTCGGCATGAGCATCCCGCACTTGCGCCGCCAGGGCATGACATGGTTGTTGTTGCGTACCAGTTTGTCGATCTCGCGTTATGCCTCGTGGCCGCAGGGTCTGACGGTCACTACCTGGCCCCAAAAACCTTGGAAGTTTTATTTCCCCCGCGCCACGATTGCCAACGACGAGCATGGCAACGAGTTGTTCAAGGCCCTTTCCCAATGGATGGTGATCGACCTGAAAACCCGCAGGCCGGCTCGTGATCCAGTCTTTGCCAACAACTTCGACGGCGTGGGCATTCCCTACGAACTCGATCCCGATTTAGGCCGGCAAAGACCTTTCGATGAGTCGATGGAGCACATGGAACCCTATAACCCGCGCCTACTTTACTCCGATATGGATTTCAACGGCCACATCAACAATATTTCCTATGTGAATTGGCTCCTGGAGGCATTGCCCCACCAGTTCAGGGATGCGTACAAGGTCGCCTCTATCGACATTTCATACCTTGCCGAAACTCATCGCGACGACCACATCGTGGTCCGCACTTGTATCGAATCCCCGCAGGGACTCACGACCGAAGAGCCCCGTTTGGGTCATGTCATCGAACGAAGCAATCCGGACGGCTCGGTCCAAGCGGTCTGCCTGGCCCACACGGTATGGAAGCTACGCTCGAGCATGGCCGGTCAATAATGGGGTGGCCGTCGGTCGGCTTTGGCCGGCTCTCCTGCCAATTCGGCGAACTCGGCGAACTTCGACTCCAGGCGCTTCACGCTGGCTGTCAACACTTCATATTCGCGCGATTGCCGGATGACCAATTCGTTCAACGTAGCCACGGCATCTTCCAAGAAAGCAATCTTCATCTCTAAGCGGTCCATCCGTTCTTCCATGAATCCCACTGTAGACCATCGACGACCAGCTCGGCAACATATCCGGTGATGCTTCGGGATGTTTGCAACAAGTGTTGCTTGCCATCCGGGGACAACGTGCTATACTGGATGCGATTTGTTGCAAATTGGTGCAAAGAAGGTGTCGATATGAAAGGAGAACGGGTAGCCCAACTAGATTTGTTGCTCCATTCGCATCCCGAAGGGCTGCGAAGATCGGAAATCGCCCGCAGGTTGGGGGTCCATCGGTCCACGATCAGCCGTTATGTGGATGAATTGAAGCAGTACATCGATATCTACGAGGACAACAACCTCATCAAGATAAAACCCAAAGAGGGTGATGAGACTATCGCCTTAAGCGTGTATGAAAGCCTGGCGTTCAACCTTTCGGCCGAAATCTTGGCAACGAACACCGATTTCCAAAATCCACATCTTGCCTCCGGTTTGCGTAAGATTGCGATGAACATGCACAGTTACGCTCCAAAGATTTCGGACAACATCGTGGGCTTGGCCGAGTCGATCGAACGCGAAGTCCATAAAAAACGGGAGATCTCCACCCAATTCACCACCGTGCTCGAAGTACTGATCGATGCATGGGTATCGGGGAAAATCGTCCGCATCCAACATACGCGCGACAATGAAGCGGTCGAGACAGAGTTCGCCCCTTACTTCATCGGATTTCGCGAGGAGGAGAACGGGCGCAACCCCATCAGCGTGACAGGCCGGCTACGCCATACGGCTGCCATCACCACCATCGACATCGCCACCATCACCAGTGCCGTGATACTGGACGAGACCTATACGATTCCGGACAACTTGAAACCCTTCCAAAAGCCGGAAACCGCCACCGGATACGAAAGCTTGGACATGATTCCGTTGGTGATGAAGATCAAGGAACGTTCCGCCCTCAATTCGTTCAGGCAAGTCACCCATACTGCCCCGCAATTCGAGAAACTGGCCGACGGTAGCCTCATGTGCACGATGCAAGCCGAAAACTCGATTGAATTGATGCTGCGGATCATCCAATGCGGTGATGCAGTCGAGATCATGGGGCCGTCATTTTACCGCAAACGCTTTCTTGCGTATCTCAAGAAAATCCTTTCGCTGTATGAGTGAAGCGTCCAAAAATTGTTTTCCATTGCATTTTTCGCCTTTGGGCTGTATGCTGAACCAAAGATCCTACGGAGGAACATGATGAAAAAATACGTTTGCGATTTGTGTGGGTATGTGTATGATCCAGCTGAGGGAGACCCCGATAATGGCATAAAGCCCGGAACAGCATTCGAAGACCTTCCCGAAGATTGGATCTGCCCGTTGTGCGGCGCCGCCAAGTCGGATTTCTCACCCGAAGACTGAACCATTCGGGTCATTGCAGGCAGGACCGTTATCAAGACGGTCCATTTTTTATGAAGGAGGGCACATGATGCGTCGGATTCTCACAACCATAACCGTACTGATGGCTTTCCTCCCCGCCATACTCGGGGCAGAGGCCCTTCCGACAGGGTATTGGGAGGGTGAGCTAGCTGTGCAACCCGGAGTATCGCTCACATTGGGATTCACCATCACCGATGAAGGCGGTCGCTCGAAAGCCTCCTTGGCGATTCCTCAACAAGGAGTGAAGGGTCTGCCGGTCGACGAAGTGGTCTTCGAGGCTGGTTCTGCAACGGTGACCTTCCAGATGCGCTCGATCGGAGCCGAGTATACGGGGACGATCACTGTTGGCGACACGATACAAATCAGCGGTGTCTTCAAACAAATGGGAGCCACATTCCCGCTTGTCATCACACTTCAGCAATCGAAAGCCCCCCAGCCGGTACGCAAGAGCCAAGAACCGGTGCCCCCGTTCCCATACCTGAGCGAAGAGGTTCGCTTCCTCCAATCCCCGCAAGGATTTTGGTTGGCCGGAACAATCACACGCCCTGCCGACAATCGCAAGCATGCGGCGGTCGTATTGGTCACCGGCTCGGGTTCCCAAGACCGCGATGAATCGATCATGGGCCACAAGCCTTTCTTGGTCCTGGCCGATACGCTCACCAGGGCAGGCATCGTGGTGCTGCGTTTCGACGACCGGGGTTTTGCAGCCTCTCAAGGTGATGCAAGCCAAGCGACGACATTCGACTTTGCCGACGATGCCGAGAGTGCTCTCACATTCCTCGCATCGCAACCGTATGTCGACACCGACCGCATCGGCATCCTTGGCCATAGCGAGGGCGGTATCATCGCCCCCATCATTGCAGCACGCAACCAAGAGGTCGACTTCTTGATCTTGATGGCAGGTTCGGGTGTCGACGGCATACGCGTGTTGGAGGATCAGACAGGCGCCCTGCTCAGGGCCCAAGGTGCACCACAGGCAGTCATAGACCAAATTGTTGCCCTCAACCTCCACATCTACCGCACCATCATCGACGAACAGATCCTGCTGTCCGACCGCCACGCGGCCGTAACACGCCTGCTGGCCTCCGCAGGGCTGGACCAACGGTCCATCCAAGCGCAGTTGTCGACCCTGTTCTCACCGTGGTACATGACCTTCCTCACCTTGGACCCAGCCGATTACTTGAAATCGGTACATGTACCGGTATTGATCCTCAATGGCACCAAGGATACGCAGGTTACCAGTTCGTTGAATGTCCCGGCCATTGAGCGAGCGTTGCACGAAGCGGGCAACAAATCCTATCGGACCTATGTATACGAGGGATTGAACCATCTCTTCCAACCCGCTACGACCGGATCGGTGGAAGAATACGCCACCATTGAGACCACTATCTCTCCGGCTGTGTTGCGAGACTTGCTGTTCTGGATGCTCGACCGGTGACGCCGGTCATTCCAAGTGGACCGACTCCTTGTCGACCGCTTCCCGTAATCGCTCGTCCTCAGTGATGATGACGGGCGATTCTTTTATGAAAAGGATGCCAATGCAAGCTGCGAACAACAGAGCCACGCTGGCAGTGAGCACTCGTTCAAGGAACACCCCACCCTGAAGCACCATGAACAACAACACCAAGGTCCCCATGAAATAACCAGCCAGCAAAAGCAATCCTTGCGAAGCCGATTCTGGGGTCGGATAGCTCAGTTCCGAAGCGTATTGGATGCCCAAGGGGATCGCCCCCATGAAGAAGAATCCCAAGAGGCCCGAAAACGCAATCGCCAAGGACGGAGCCAAGTCTCCCGCCCAACGGGTGAACAGCGGAGACACGGCGAATGAAATGAATCCGAACAAGATTCCGACGACACTGATGAAGAAATAGCGTTTGCGCCGGCGGGTGTAATCGGAAACCGCCGGAATCGCTATCGACCCAAGCATCCCGCTGATGAGCAGGACCACGCCGATGACACCGTTGGAGTTCTCCATCCCGATCAAAGCGGTGATGCCGTCGACCTTCGAGACGAAGGCGATGAACAATCCCCATATCAAGCCGAAGACGATGGTCAAACCACCCATGTGCTTCTTATGGAACAGAATCTTGTAAGATTCCGAGAATCCATATTCACGGTAAGGCTCGTTGGATGATGGCGTCGGGGGCTTTTCCCGTACGATGAACAGGGTGGCGAGAGCTATTGCGGCAGTCGCCAAGCCGTACCACAGCAACAACGAACCGATACCGTTGCCGTAATCTTGGTCTTGGGGACGGGTTGAGACGAATTGCGGCGAGACAATCATCGCCAGCAACAAGCCAAGGTACTGCGCCAGCGACACCATGCCGGTGGCGAAGCCCCGTTCTCGCAACGGAAACCAGCGGGCGGTAACGACCGTCACGCTGTTGAACACGATCGGATGGGCCAACGCCAATCCAATTTGCGCCAGAAAAACCACGAAGAATGAAGGAGAACCAAAACCTTTGAGCAAACTGAAGGCCATGATGAGCACCCCGGCGATGCGCAGGCTATGTTTGACCCCGATCCTTCCGATGATGAACGTCGCCGGCACGCTGGCCAGTAAGAACACCACCATGTGGATGAGGGTCAGCACATCGGGGCCGAATATCGACTGTTGCGGTATCTGTTGACTGTAAAAAGCCAGAGCAGCCCGCGATACCGGGGCGAGTGCCAGCCATTGAGTGGAGGAGGCTATGGTGAGCAACATGACGGCTGCCAAGACAGCCCAACGATATTTATAGATGCGCAAGCTTTTCATAACGGCGGTCCATGAGCCATAATATACCATTGAACGCTGAAGGTACAGCAAGAGATTAACGGAGGATAGCCGTGGAACCGACCATAGCATTATTAAACCAAAGACGGAGTGTCCGGTCATTTTCTGACCGCACTATCACCGAAGAGACGGTCCGGACAATCAAGCAAGCGGTGTTGCGTTCACCCACAGCCGGCAACATGGTGTTGTATTCGGTGTTGGAAATCAGCGACAGCAGCCTGAAAGAACGCTTGGCCGACCTGTGCGACCACCAACCCATGATAGCCAAAGCCCCGCTGGTGTGGGTGTTCTTGGCCGACATGACGAAATGGGTGAACTTTTACCATGAATCGGGTACGGTTGCCAAGGGCGAGATCCTCGGCATCACATGGCGGTCTCCCGGTGCCGGAGACTTGTTCTTGGCCCTCGACGATGCCCTTATCGCCGCCCATACTTCGGTGATTGCCGCACAAGCATTGGGTTTGGGGTCCTGTTACATCGGGGATGTGTTGGAGAACCATGAAGAGGTTGCCTCATTATTGGCCCTACCTCGCTACACCATGGTGGCCGCCATGGTGATCTTCGGATACCCAAACGAAGACTTCGGCACAAAATCGGACCACCAGTTGCGACCGGATGCCGGCCATGTCTTCATGGAGAATTCCTATCGTGAACCACATCTTGACCAATTGCGCGCAGCCTATGGGGCCCAAGAGGCTCAAATGGCCCGTCAGAAACGGTTGCCCTTCGACAACAGCGGCTCGATAGCCGACTATTATTACTTCCGCAAATATACCAGCAGCTTCATGGCCGAGATGAACCGTTCCGTCGCAGCCATGCTCGAGCGTTGGCTCGAGCCATCGGAACCAGACCGGTCTTGACCCATGCTGAAAAAGCGAGGGGCTGCAATCGCAGCCCCTCGTTGTCATCGTGTTGAAAGGAACCTTACATGATCGTCCCGAGATTCTTGTAGAACGCCATGCGGCGCTTGGCGTCTTCCTCGGCCCGCTTGAACAGCTCGTCGGCCATGGTCGGGTTGGTCTTGTACAACGAAGAGTAGCGGCGTTCGCCCTTGATGAACTCCTGATAGTCGGCGGTAGCCTCCTTGGTGTCCCACGAGAAACGCTTGCCCTCTTCGGCAGAAGGATTGTAGCGGTACAACGGCCAGTAACCGGCTTCGACAGCCCGCTTCTCCTCGACCTGGCTCTTGCTCATGTCGATGCCGTGGTTGATGCACGGTGCATAGCAGAAGACGATCGACGGGCCTTTGTAAGCGACAGCTTCCTGCAAAGCCTTCTGGGCATGCTGGCGGTTGGAACCCATGGCGATTGAAGCAACATACACATGTCCGTAGCTCATGACCATGAAGCCCATGTTCTTCTTGCCGATTTGTTTCCCGGCATTGGCGAACTTGGCCACAGCAGCAATCGGGGTTGACTTGGAAGCTTGTCCACCGGTGTTCGAGTACACCTCGGTGTCGAGCACCAGGATGTTCACGTTCTTACCGGAGGCCACCACATGGTCGACGCCACCATAGCCGATGTCGTAGGCCCATCCGTCACCACCGAAGATCCACACATCCTTCTCGGAGAAATAATCCTGCAGTTCGACAATCTTCGCCAAAACCTGCTTCGCTTCGCCAGTTGCATGTGCCGCAACCGGTCCAAGCAACTTCTTGGTGGCCTTTTGGGCATCGATCGAAGCCTCGGTCTTGTCGTCCCACAAGCGGAGGTTCTCATTGAGAGCCCCGGTCAGGGCGGCATCGGTGCCAAGCTCGAGCAAGCGGGCCACGGCAGCCTTCAGCATGGTGCGGTTGCTGTCGACAGCCAAACGCATGCCCAGGCCATACTCGGCATTGTCCTCGAACAAAGAGTTGCCCCAAGCCGGACCGCGTCCATCGGTACGTTTTGCATACGGCGTGGTCGGGAAGGTTCCGCCATAGATGGAAGAACAACCGGTGGCATTGGCGACGATCATCCGCTCGCCGCAAATCTGGGTCACCAACTTGACGTAGGGTGTTTCTCCACAACCGGCGCAAGCTCCGGAGAACTCGAACAACGGTTGCTTGAACTGCATGCCCTTGAGGGTGTCGACCGACACTCCGTCGAGTACATTGTTCGGAGGCGCATCGAAGAATTCAGCATTCTTTGTCTCGCCACGCTCGCGTTCGACTGCAATCGGGCTCATCTGGAGAGCCTTGGTCTTGGCCGGACAAGTCTCGACGCACACGCCGCAGCCCTGGCAATCTTCAGGGTAGACCTGGATTTTAAAGCGCAAATCGCGGGTGTTCTTCGTATTGGACTTGAGCGTATTGAATGTCTCGGGGGCGTTGGCGAGATCTTTGGGATCGATCTGCTTGGCCCTGATGGCGGCATGCGGACAAGCCTGCACACACTGGTTGCATTGGATGCAGTTCTCGCTGAGCCACTGAGGCACGAACGGCGCGACACCGCGCTTCTCGAGCCGTGCGGTCGCTGTGGGGAGCGTCCCGTCGAACGACATCTTCGAAACGGGGATCTGATTGCCTTTCAAATGCATGATCGGCTCAATGATCTCTTTGGCATACCAATCGGCATCGTCGCCGATGAGTTGCTTGGGTTCGTACGACTTGGCAACCTTGGCAGGGATTTTGACCTCTTGCAAGGCGGCGGAAGCGGCATCGACAGCCGCCCAGTTCATCTTCACGATGTCCTCGCCCTTCTTGCCGAAGGTCTTCTTGATGGCGTTCTTGATGAGCTGGATGGCCTCTTCCTCGGGGAAGATGCCGGAGATTTTAAAGAACGCAGCCTGCATGACCGTGTTGATCCTCGTGCCGAGCCCGACCTCCTCAGAAATCTTCAGGGCGTCGATGTTGTAGAAACGGATCTTCTTGTCGATGATCTGCTTCTGCTCGTCGGCAGTGAGGTGCTCGAACACCTCGTCGGAAGAGATGCGGGAGTTGAGGAGGAACACACCACCCTTCTTCAACGGGGAGAGCATGTCATAACGGCCGATGTAGGCGGGATTGTGGCAAGCCACGAAGTCGGCGTTATCGATCAACCACGGCATGTTCACCGAACTCTTGCCGAAGCGCAGGTGGCTGATGGTGATGCCGCCCGACTTCTTGGAGTCATAGGAGAAGTAGGCTTGGGCATTCATGTCGGTGTTCTCACCGATGATCTTGATCGAGTCCTTGTTGGCGCCGACGGTCCCGTCGGATCCAAGACCCCAGAACATGCAGGAAACGACACCCTTGGGAGAGACGTCGATCATCTCCTCGATCGGCAGCGAACGACCGGTCACGTCATCGATGATACCGACGGTGAAGTCGTGGAAACACTTGCCGGCGAGGTGCTCATAGACCGCCTTGGCATGGGTCGGGGTGAATTCTTTGCTGGACAAACCGTAACGCCCACCGACAACCGTGATACCGATACGGCCGGTTTGGGCAAGTGCGGTCACGACATCCTGATACAACGGCTCACCGAGGGAACCGGGCTCCTTGGTGCGGTCGAGCACGGCAATCTTTTTAACCGAGGCGGGAATGGCGGCCACAAAATCCTTGGCCGAGAACGGACGATACAAGCGGACCTTGAGCACACCGACCTTGGCACCGCGGGCGTTGAGGTAATCGGCGGTCCATTCAGCCGTGTCGACAGCGCTTCCCATGGCGATGATGAGGCGGTCGGCATCGGGAGCCCCGACATAGTCGAACAGATGGTACTGGCGGCCGGTCACCTTGGCGACCTTGTCCATGTACTCCTGGACGATAGAGGGAACAGCGGCATAATACGGGTTGACCGTTTCGCGGCCCTGGAAATAGACGTCCTCATTCTGCGCCGCCACTTTAAGACGGGGAGATTCGGGGCGCTGGGCCCTGGCCCGGAAGCGCTCGATGTACTGGGTTTCCAGCAACGGCTTGAGGTCGTCGTACGAGATTTCCTCGACCTTCTGCACCTCGTGGGAAGTCCGGAAACCGTCGAAGAACGCCAAGAACGGAACTTGAGCCTTCAAAGTGGCCAAATGGGCGACGAGCGCCAAGTCCATGGTCTCTTGGATGCTGGAGGCGGCCGTCATGGCATAACCGGTGTTGCGGCACGACATGACGTCGGAATGGTCACCGAAAATCGACAACGACTGGGCTGCCAAGGAACGGGCCGACACATGGAACACCGTCGGGAGCATCTCTCCGGCGATCTTATGCATGTTGGGGATCATCAGCAACAAACCCTGCGATGCGGTGAATGTCGTTGTGAGCGCACCAGCGCTCAACGACCCGTGGACGGTACCTGCGGCTCCGGCTTCCGACTGCATCTCTATGATGTCCACTTTCTGGCCGAACAGATTCTTCCTGCCGACGCTCGCCCACGAATCCGCATACTCTCCCATCGGGGAGGAGGGGGTGATGGGATAGATCGCAGCAACCTCGCTGAAAGCGTACGCGATGTGCGCTGCCGCGGTATTGCCGTCGATAGTAACCATTTTCTTGTTACCCATTGTTACGCTCCATGAATAATTATTATTTTGTGGACCACGTCGGGCCACACTCATTGCACTCCAACTAGACACTATACAGTAAACACCTTGTGTTTGCAACCTTACCGTCTGGACACGGCTGAGCCTCTGGCGGCCACCATCCGGCCAAGACCGATGAACAGGAATGACAGCACCACCGCAAAAACGGTGCACCACAACCACAAAGAACGGTAATCGGATCCGGTCAGCAGCAACCCGCCCAAGTAGGGACCGAGCATCGACCCGATGCCGGTGAAGACGCTTGATGCGGAATTGAAGCGGGCCCGGTATGCCCTCGGGGCATGTTGGTTCACGAACACGTTGCCGTTGGTGGCCAACAGGATTTCACCGTTGGTCCAGATGAAAGTCGAGAGATAGAATACCGCAATCGAACTGGTGAAAGCATATAGTATGAATCCCACCACATAAAACCATGCGGCAAACGCCATATTCCACGTCCTGCTCTTATGGATGGTCACACGGGTGAGCAGATGGGTCATCGCCAGCACGGTGACGGCGTTCACCGTCATCAAATACCCATACGTCTTTGTCCCGACACCGCTACCGAAAAGGTCGTTCAATTGCAATGGAAGGGCGAAGGTGTGTTGCACATAGACGAAGTTGTACACCAGGAAAGCGCTCATGTGCAGCACCAAGACCGGATTGGCAAACAGAACCTTAAAAAACGGCCGATGCGGGTCGGTTGGCTCGGGCACCTCGTCCGCTAAAGGAGCGAGCCGGACGGGCAGCTTCCATGCGATGATCGCCGAGGAGAACGCCATCGTGGCAGCGCTGCCGAAGAATAACAGCGCCAAATTGCGTTCGAACAAGAAGGATGCCACGATCGGCCCGATGGCGACTCCAATGTTCGACCCCAAGTACAACAGCGAGAAAGCGCGGGCGCGCTGTTCCTCTCCCGAGGAGAAATCGGCCACCAATGCATTGGAAAGCGGCCAGGTGGCCCCCCGGAACGGTGAGGACAGCATGATCAAATACGGGAGGGCGGCGTACTGCCCACCAACAATGAACAGGCCCGATACGGTATGGAAGATGGCGACAGCCATTTGACAAGCGATGAACATGAGGACACGCGGGTGTTTGTCGGCCAACGGTCCGACAAGCAATTGCCCCACACTCGAGGCCACCAAGGTCATCGTGACGAAAAATCCCGCTTGGAGCTCGTCCATCCCGGCATGGACCGTA
>CAZJAK010000014.1:0-5644 GCA_964543935.1 uncultured Spirochaetaceae bacterium | reverse complement strand
GGATGAGCACCAGCAGCATTTGTACGAAATCACCGGTCCGGTTGACGATGCGGGCCCAGAAGAGGATGTGGATGCTCGTGTCGACACCATGAAAAAAACCTCCCGCGTGGTGCCGGCGGGAGGCTTGTGGCAAAGTGGCCGCCATGATCAAACGCTCAGCATTCGCTGTGACCGCAGGAGAAACATTTCTTGCATCCCTCGATGTTCACAAAGGTCACGTTGCCGCAAATCGGGCATATGTCGGGCGTGATGCTATTGGACAGCTCGTCACCCAAACCCAGGTCGAACTGCTTGGCCACAAGGTTGTCGTCGCCCTCATCGGGCAACGCTGGATAACCTGCCTCGGCATGATCCAACCCCAAGTGTTCTTCCAACACCTGCGCGACGGCATCGGGCAGGCTCATGACCCTGTTCTTGCCAAAGCCCATCGGACGACCAGACCCGATCCCCTTCAACTGGGCGATGATCGCTTGGGTGCGTTGCTTGGGGGTGAGCGGACTGGGCATGCGTAGAATCAAGCTGATAAGGCGGCCCAACCCCTCCGCATCGGCGGAGACATCCGAACCCACCTTGGCGACATTGATGAAGACTTCGAACGGTTCATTGGACAGACCACCATCCCAATTCACCGTGATGTATGCGGTACCGATGGGAGTCATCTTGCGGTAGGTGGTGCCGTGCAACACGGTGGAACGCACGCGTGGCTTCGGATCGCTCGGCGCGCTCTTGGGCTCCTCCTTCTTCTCCTTGTCCTTGGCGATCAACACTTGCGTGTCACGGGACCCGTCCCGGTAGGTCGTGCCACCTTTGCAACCCAGATCATAGAGCAACTCGTAGAGCTTGCCGGTTTGCTCAACCGTATAGTCGGACGGAGTGTTGCCGGTTTTGGAAATGCTCGAATCGACCCAGCGCTGGATGGCGGCTTGGACCTTGACATGCCCTTCGGGGGCAAGATCCATGGCGGATACGAAGAAAGCCGGTTTCTTCTGGCCCGGATGGGCCTTGATCCACTGGTCGTACAATGCGACACGTTCGACATTCTTGCCCATCCGGCCAACCCGTTCCCATTCCCAGAAATAGTAGGGCTCGATCCCGGTGCTGGTGCCGACCATCGTTCCGGTGGTGCCGGTAGGGGCCTGGGTGATCAAGGTGACGTTGCGGACCCCTTGCTTGGCGACCAACGCCCTGATGTCTTCGGGCATGCCTTTCATGAATCCGCTTTGCAAGAATTTTTCGGCATCGAAAAGCGGGAACGGCCCCTTTTCAGCCGCCAGGTGGGCACTCGAAGTGTAGGCCTCGATGCAGATGAAACGGTACAGCTTGTCAATGAAATCGATCGATTCGTCGCTACCGTAGGGCAATTCCAATTTGATGAGCATGTCGGCCAAACCCATCGTACCCAAACCGATGCGCCGCTCAGACTGCTGACGGGCTTTATTCTCCTCGTAGAAATAGGGGGTGTCGTCGATCACGTCATCCAAGAAGCGCACCGCCGAACGGACTGTCCTGCCCAGCGAATCCCACAGGACGACCTTGTCTTCGACAAACCGCGATAGGTTGATGGAACCCAAGTTGCACACACCCCACGGAGGCAGCCCCTGTTCACCGCACGGATTGGTGCATTGGATGGTGCTGTAGTACCATGAGTTGGACATCTGGTTGTAGCGGTCCATGAAAAAGACACCCGGTTCAGCCGAAGCCCACGCACTCTCGATGATGGCTTTCCAAATATCCTTTGCCTTGACGGTTTGATAGGGGATGACCCGTTTGCCCAGCGATTTCCACTTGTTCAGGTCGCCATCCCAGACGGCGTTGTACTCCGGGTCGCTTGTATCGGGGAAATAGGTCGTCCAATCGCCATTGGAACGGACTGCCGCCATGAAGTCGTCGGTGATGCCCACGCTGATGTTGGCGTTGACAATCTTGTCCATCTCGCGCTTGCTGTTGATGAAATCGAGGATGTCGGGATGCCATACGTTGAGGATGAGCATGAGTGCGCCACGGCGTGATCCACCCTGTTCGATGAGCCCGGTAACGAAGCTGAACAAAGCGCCCCACGACACCGATCCGCTGGAACGGCCGTTGACACCCTTCACATAGGCATGGCGGGGCCTGAGCGACGAGAGGTTCATGCCGACCCCACCGCCGCGCGACATGATCTCGGTCATCTGACCGAGCGAAGCGATGATGCCGCCCCGGCTGTCCTTGGGCGACGGGATTACATAACAATTGAAGTAGGTCAGGTTTTGCTCGGTTCCCGCTCCCGTGAGGATGCGTCCGCCGGGGACGAACTTCCAATCCTCGAGCAACCAGTTGAATTCCTTTTCCCATGTGGCCCGGTCGGAAGACCGTTCCTGGCTTGAGATCCCTCGGGCCACCCGGGCAAGCATCTGGGAGGGATTGGTCTCGATCGGCTTGTCCACGTTCTCACGGGTGGTATCCACCATGGTGCCATCATCGAGCTTCACCTTGACAGCGTCGCCATCCAAAGAGATGACCGTACCGACTTCGCGTTGACCGGTTTGCTGATTGCTCACGGCCACCACGAGGTCGCCCGCTTTGAGCGTGTCCTTTTTCGCATCCTTCAACGCATACCGGTCCAAGAAAATTTTTCTCCCCAAAGGCGAGAGCGAGTTTTTCACTGTGGCCATCTATTCCCCCAAACACATTGATCGCCCGTTGGACGGGCGAATCCCAACATACCACATTTACCAGGTGGGCGCAAGCACAATGTACACAGATAGCGTGTACTATTTCTGAGTACCACTATATATAGTGTATATATAACTTTTACCCTAATTCAATATCGGGTCGGTACAAGCCAATTTTGTAATAGTTTGACGACAAACTGCAACGAGCAAATCAATTAGGGCTTTGTAGTCGTCTAGGCTGGATACACAGTTGTGGCTGTGCGCATAACGTACAGGAACTCCGCTCACGATCGAAGGAATTCCCCGTTGGGCCAGTGCAAGCACGAGTGCATCGGTACCGCCACCCTTGCGGACCGCCTGCTGGATGGGGATGCCGCCATTGGCTGCAATCCGCTTCACATGCTCCAAAAGCAGGGGATGGCCGATATGGGTCGGGTCGAAAATCCTGAGGTGGGCACCTTTGCCCACGCATGTTTGCGGATGGACCGGACCGCCCGGCATATCGTCGGCGGGAGCTCCTTCAACCACGATGGCCATGTCAGCCTCGATGCGGTTGGCAAGCACTGTCGCACCCCGTTCGCCGACCTCTTCCTGAACGGTTGCCGCCAAGACCACGGTCGCGGCATGCCGCTGACTTGCCAACTGGTGGCCGAGTTCGACGAGGGCCGCCACGCCAAGACGGTCGTCGAAAGCTTTGCCAATCATCCGGCGGGTGCTGTGGACAAAGCTGAAGGGAGCCGAAGGGACGACCAAGCAACCGATTTCCACTTGAAACATTGAGCGCACCTGGGCGGCATCGGCCGCACCGATATCGACGAACAAGTCATCCATGTCGGGAACTTGGGGTGGCGTTCCCTTTTTCATGAAGTGCGGCGACAACTGACCGATGACCCCGGCCATGAATTGCCCTTTAGTGTTTTCCACCTGCACAGTCGAGGACGGCAGGGTGACTGTATTCCAGCCTCCGATGTTGAAAATCCGCAGGAAACCATTTTCCAGAATATCGGATACGATGAAGCCGATCTCGTCTTGGTGGGCGGCGAACAACAACACTGGTCCACCAGGATCGCTGCCGGGCAAGGTGCAGGTCACGTTTCCGATGGCATCGGTCTCGATGCGACCGCACCCTTTCAAGGATTCACGCACGATGGCGCCCACGCGCGCTTCGTGGCCGGACAGGCCCGGCGTTTGCACCAGGCGCTCGATCAACGACAGGGATTCTTGTTCCATGGCGACGATTATAATTGAAGGCCCCGGTCAGTTCAACCGCAACGGTAAAGAAGAGGACTGCCGTCGTTTGCAGCGTCCGGCAGTCCCTTCCGATACATACCCATCCTGAAACGGATGGAATTTCCTTACATCAATAGCCCAGCTCCAACATAGCGTTGGCGACTTTCTTGAATCCGGCGATGTTGGCGCCCTTGACGTAGTTGACGTAACCATTCTGCTCCTTGCCTTCCGCAACGCAGGCGGCATGGATGTTCGTCATGATCCAGTGCAACTTCTGGTCAACTTCCTCGGCAGTCCAACTCAACTTGGAGGCATTCTGCGACATTTCAAGGCCGGAGACGGCCACTCCGCCAGCATTGGCGGCTTTGCCGGGGGCGAACGGTATCTTCTTTGAGATCAAATACGAGACAGCATCGGCTTTGCATCCCATGTTGGAGGTCTCCACCACGTACTTCACCCCATTGGCAACCAGCGTCTTGGCATCTTCGAGCGACAGCTCGTTCTGGATGGCGCAGGGGAAAGCCATGTCTACGGGGACTTCCCACGGCTTCTTGCCCGGGAAGAACTTGGCCTTGAAGCGTTCCGCATAGGGTTTGACCACATCGTTGTTGGAAGCGCGCAACTGGACCATGTAGTCCCACTTTTCGGGAGTCGAGATACCTTCTTCATCAAGGATATACCCGTCAGGACCGCTGATGGTGACTACCTTGGCACCCAAGGCGGAGGCCTTCATCACCGCACCCCAGGCCACGTTGCCGAAGCCGGAAACGGAGATGCGCTTGCCGACGAGGGAGTCTCCATTGGCTTTCACCATCTCATTGGCGAAGTACATCGTGCCGAAGCCGGTTGCTTCGGGCCTGATCAAGGAGCCGCCCCAGGCACGGCCTTTGCCGGTGAGGACTCCGGTGTTCTCCACCTTGATGCGCTTGTACTGCCCGTACATGAAACCGATCTCGCGGGCGCCCACACCGATATCGCCAGCCGGCACGTCGGTCTCTGGACCGATGTATTTCTGCAACTCAGTCATGAATGAACGGCAGAACCGCAGGATCTCGTTGTTGGATTTTCCCTTCGGGTTGAAGTCCGACCCACCCTTCGCACCACCCATGGCCAACGTGGTCAGGCTATTCTTGAAGGTTTGTTCGAATCCGAGGAACTTGAGCGTCCCCAACGTCACGCTCGGGTGGAAACGCAGTCCGCCTTTGTACGGCCCGATGGCATTGTTGAACTGGACGCGATAGCCACGGTTCACCTGCACGGCCCCGTTGTCGTCCTCCCATTCAACCTTGAAAGTGAAAATCCGGTCCGGTTCGGTAATGCGCTCAAGAATCTTGGCATCGACATAGGCAGGGTTGTCATTGACGACATCGATGATCGACTCGATTACTTCCGTCGCGGCTTGGATGAACTCAGGTTCGCCGGGATTGCGGCGTTCCAAGTCAGCCATGAACTCTTCCAACTTATACATGGAAAATCCTCCATCATGTGTTCTCATCATCTGGTTCGAGGCGATTGGAGCAGCCAACCAACCTCTACCGTTTCAAAGTGTAGACCCTACCCATGCGGTTGTCAATTAATTGTCGATATCATGAATATGAAAAGTTGATTTTTCCGATTTCATAATATTTTTCTTGCTAGATTGCTCTCATGACCAATCTTTAGAAAGAAAACCACTGGATGGTAAGTTCCAGCCACCACCAAGATGTCTGCACTCAGAGGGGCAGTATGCAGTGGTGCCCACTTTCGTAGGCCGGCCATCCGTG
>CAZJAK010000013.1:4994-45775 GCA_964543935.1 uncultured Spirochaetaceae bacterium | reverse complement strand
GGAAGATCAGGTAGAACACCAACAGACCGCCGATGGTGATGAAGGTTGTCTTGATCACGTTGAACGCCAGTGTCTTGGTGGTGCCGTCATACTTGATTCCCAGCGACTTGACGGCAAGGTGGTTGCACAGGAAGTACGGAATCAGATAGACGAAGTAGACGAACCAGCACATCAGACGCTTCCTGGCCAGGTTGCTCATCTGCAACGTCGCGATGTGCAGGCCTTGCTGGGTGTACTTGCCGATGAAGGCCATCAGCAGATAACCGCTGCCCACCACCGTGATGGCGAACAGAAGCGACTTCAATAGGTAGACGATGTCGAACTTCTTCTCATCGCTCGTCCTGAACCCTAGGCTCTTGTAGTTTTCACCAGCCTTCTTGCCCCATACGAAGTAGTAAGTCAGGAAGACGACCAACATTGCGAAGGAGACGAGCCACTGCCATTCGACATAGACGTTCGAGGTTCCGCCAAGGAGCCAGATGCTGTGGGCCACACCGTCGGCGTCGGTCCACTTGGTGGGGATGAGGGCTTTCGTGGCGATCTTGGTGACCGGGTTGTCCGTATTGTAGGCTGTCGGGAACAGTCCGATTTCTGCTGCTTTCACTCCTGGCAGGTACAAGAGCGGCGGAAGGATCAGCAACAGGGCAAGGGCGATCCACCAAGCGGGCGATTTCTTCTTGATCCCATAGGCTTCGGCAGGTTTGAGCTCCAAGGACTTGAATGTCTTGCCCTTGATCAGGCGCGTCGCCACGGTGAACATGAGCAACGCGATGGCGATATATTCAAGCAGCCAGCCGAGGTCCTTCACGCGCCACACGGTCGTGATCTTCTCGTATCCTTTCGGATCTTTGAGGTCGACACCATCGATGTTGCCATACCCGTCCATGCCGAGGATGAATCCGTAGATGATTTGCTTGACGGCGTTGTTATTTACGTTGTAGTAGGCGTGGATCGAGGACGGGAAGTAGAAAACCCTCAGGTAGTCCTTGCCATTTTTCCCCTTGACGGTGTAGACCTTGCTCGGGATGATGCTGCCGGCGGGCTCACCCCAGGCTTCGGCGGTTTTCGGAGAGTTGTAGTACTTGTGGATGTCCTGGGTTGTCTTTCCCGTTTCAGGGTCCAGCACTGTCGTCCGCTTGAGGGCGCTTTCATCCGAGTCGCCGACCACCGACACATAGTTGAAATCTCCCGGGCTTGCGGTGACCGCTGAACCGAGGTGGAACAGGAGCTTCACGTTCGCGGCATAGGTGGTTGCAAACTTTGACGCATAACCGCCACCCATCGAGTGGCCGAATACAGCGATGTTGTCCTGTTGGACGAAGTTGTAGGAGGACAGGGTGTTGTAAATCGTGTCTCCGCAAGCGTTGGTCTCTCCAACAGAGGTCGGTGTCTTATAGTCGGAATCATGCGATCCTTGATAGTCGAAGTTGATCACCACGAACCCCCGGCGGGCCAACTCAAGGGCATACGTTCCGGTATGCTCGAGCATGTCGTTGCCGCCGTGGTACAGGACAACTGCAGGGGCGGGATTCTCTTTCGTGGCCGACTTGGGTCTGTACAGCAGTGCATTGACCACATCGCCATCGGAAGATGAGAGCACCATTTTTTCGACACGCACCTTTCCCCAGGCCGTGTCTGTCCCGATCACCAGGATCAGTGCAAGTGCCGATAAGGCAACGATGCAGATGATACTGATGGCGAACGGAGTAAGACGTTTCACTTTTTCCATAAAGACCCCCTCGAGTGTATCCTTGTATTTGTTCCTACAAATATGGGTCGATTATAGCATGATCTCAAAAATTGTAAATACAATTATTATATCTATCGCGGCTTTTCCTGGAGGAGGCGACATTCTCCAGTACATATGGAGTGCTGCAGCCTTCGACAACAGGATGGGCGATTCGGGGAACCGATCCTTTTGGCAGCCAGTTCCCTTCATGAGGCAGGTGGAACAAATGAATTTCTAGCATGTCACGACAGTTTCTGGCTCAAAAACTCCTCGATCGCTTCGAACTTGTCGATGATGGCGTGACCGCTGGTTTGCAGCAAGTGGGCTTGGGCGTTGGGTAACAACACATGAAGTCGCTCGACGGCGGCGGCAGTGTCCAGCATTACGTCGTGGGCCCCTCCAAAATATTGCAACGGCATGGTGAGCTTTTTCAGTTGTTCGTCGCTGAAGAGCACAAGCGCTTCGGTGACCGGATTGAAATGTTTGGCCACCAGCGACTGTTGTTCCAAAATCGGCTCTGGGACGACCACATGGTAATAAATCAGCTTGTTCAACCTCTGCAGGCCCGACTTGCCCAACATCATGCACAACAATGCTTTAAAGATGAAGCCTGTTTTCTGGGCAGCGATGCCTGCGCTGCTGATCAACGACAGGGCCGTCACTCGTTCAGGATGGGCTATGGCGAACGACAGCGCATACCACCCGCCGAGGCTCATGCCCACGAAGGCGCTCCTTTCGATACAGAGTGCATCGAGAGTACTGGCAAGCCAAGTCGCGGGTGCATCCGAGGAGAGCTTCAAGCGATGCTCGCTGCTCAAACCCGGTTCACCCGGGATGTCCAAGCAATAGACGCTGAAATTCTTGCGATACAGCGGAATGACCCCAAGCCATGTGGCGCTATTGGAGGTAGACCCATGCAGTAAGACCAAGGAGGGTTTCCCCGCTTGCGGAGCACACAGTACGAAGGTTTTTCCGAACGGCGTCTCAACGAATTGCTGTTGCAAGCCCGCAGCCAAGGGCGATGCCAGATGGCCTCGGTACATGGTTTCAATGATCTGTTTGCTTTGCGGTGTTTTATAGATTCCTCTTTCAGACATGTCAGGCCTCCTCCAACCGGCTGAACATCGTCATGATCTCGGCGATGAATGCCGCTGTCCCGTACAAGACATACTTTGCCTTGCGCGTCTCGGGATAATAGAAATAGTCGAAACGGGATTCACCCCAAGCCGGGTCCTTCCCATTGAGGACCGCCAGCAGTGTGTTGGAGATACGCGAAGCATCGGCCGATTCCTGTTCGTTGATTTCAATGACCGCCGAAACCTTCATGCGGTTCACGATTAAGCTGAATTCGCGGGGTTCGGAAGGTTTCAAGGGCGTGGCGAGCTCGGCGTGCGAGTATTCCTTGAGGGCTTCTTGACTGACGCGCCAAGACCGTCCGATTTTTTGCGCTTTAATGGTTCCCTCGTGGATGAAGCGAAGGATGGTCTTGGGGTGCAGTTGCAGGATACGCGCCAGTTGTTCCACTGAGTAAAATTCCGTGTTCATAATCTTAAAACTCCTTAAAAACACTTATAAAGTAATAATAAGGAATATTAAGTAGTATTGTCAAGTAATATTAAGGAGTATATTGCATCATGCTCATACATTCAGCATAAATCTTCGCTACCCGATTGCCGTCTGGCTGTTTTTCCCGTGATATCGTATGGTGTCATCTGTACGGAGGGCTGAGTCATCATGGATCAAGTGCAACGGGCTGAGGGAGCGTTGATGGGTGTGTGCGTGGGGAATGCTCTTGGTGAGCAGGCCCGTAATCTCACGGAGGCAGAAATCGCCGCAGGCCATCCCAACGGGATCAAGGAGATGTATGCCATCGACCGGCAGCGGGGCGACGAAGGCGAATTGACAGAAGAAGGAGTCTTCACCCTGCTACAGGCTTTCAGCATCGCTGTGAACGAACGTTTCGACGCCGACCACATCAAGGCCTCGTACCGGGCATGGGTCAAGGATGCTCAATCATGGGTGGAAAAATCGATTGTTGCTGCGCTCCAAGATGCTCCTCAGCTGAAGAACGAATCGGCTTTTGCCCTGAGCCGGCTTGCCCCGTTGACTATCCACGCATGGGGGAAAACGCAACGCGAGTTGCTGAAGGAAGTTGAATCGGAATGTTCGCTGACCCACCTCTCCCCGCTCAGTATCGATTGCGCCAAAGCCTTCGCCTTGGCATTGTCAAAACTGCTTGAAGATGGTTATCAGGATGCTGAAGCGATGCTGGCCTGGTTGAAAACGGCCTGTCTGAAGAACCAATTGGACGAGCGGGTCCGCCTTGCTGTGGACTTAAGCCCCAGACGGGCTCCGAAAGGAATGATTGATAATCCCAGTTCGGCGTTGCACCTTTGTCTGCATACCTTGGCAACAACGACCAGTTTCGAGCAAGGGATGGTCCTTGTCGTGGCGAAGGGGGGGCAGGCGGGTACGAATGCAGCCTTGTTCGGGGCCTTGGCGGGTGCCTCGCATGGCATCGA
The DNA here is from genome assembly GCA_964543935.1 of uncultured Spirochaetaceae bacterium. Lineage (GTDB taxonomy): Bacteria > Spirochaetota > Spirochaetia > Sphaerochaetales > Sphaerochaetaceae > JAAYDK01. The sequence continues at coordinate 41,524 of CAZJAK010000013.1, read as the reverse complement.
GGCCATCCCAGACCGCTGGATCGACGAAGTGAAAGTGCCTGCAAGCCTGCAAGCGTACTTCAAAAAGCAGACGACGTACCGACGCCAGGATATGCGCATCAGGAGGCTGGTGCAGGACATGGCCAGGCGGTTGATTTCACTGGTGTGAAATGACACGTTCAATCGACGGTCCACGTGTAGCTTCCACCCGCCTCCAGTGTTGCTGTCACCGATGCAATCAATGCTCCTCTATTTCCCGTCGACATACGCGAACAGCTCGTAGCTGGACCACTCTCTTTTGCAACAAGAATGAATAATTCAGCTAGGTTGCAATGCTTCATGTACTTGGGGTTGATTCCCAGTTGGGTTTCTGCTGAAACAAGGTTACAATGGTGGCGGTATGACGCTTCGATAGATGGTGGCTTGGAGGGAAACAGATGGAGTTGTTAGAAACAATCAAAACACGGCGTTCAGTCCGGGTGTATTCCAATAAACCTATTCCAGACGAGGTTTTGGTCAAGATCCTCGACGCAGGCCGCCTGGCTCCTTCGGGAAGCAACCGTCAGCCCACGAGGCTGATTGTGGTACGCGCCGATGAAACGAAGCTCAAACTAGCCGCCGCCTGTTGTGGGCAGTCCTTCATCGCACAAGCGCCAGTCGTGGTTGTGGGCGTGGGGAAAACCTATGCATACAACCGCGGCAACTACATGGGGCGCTTCAGCGTGCTCGTCGATACAGCAATCGTGATCGACCACCTCACCCTTGCGGCCCGCTCTGAAGGATTGGGGAGTTGTTGGATCGGGGCGTTCGACAACGATTCGATCAAGCAGATCCTGCTCATCCCCGATGATTGGAACGTCGTCGCCCTCACTCCGCTCGGTTACCCAGTGGGCGATGCCTTCATAGTGAGCGACCAACGCATAGCGATGGGCGAATTCATCATGGAAGGCCGCTGGCGCCAGTGACTGGCAATGATACAGGGGTGGGCTAGCCTCACCCCTGTAATCCCCACTTGCGATATGCTGGCTTAGTTCTTGAGCATGATGCCACCGGAAATGGTGGAAATCCTGATCAGGTCGGATCCATCACCGATTGCAAAGGTCCGTGTCTTGCCTGACGAGGATGCGACCGGGTGTTTCCACATTCGCTCAACGATGGTTCCGGTCAATGTCTTGGCCGTCAGGCTTCCGTTGAAGTCTTTCGGAATCGAATACTCGACAGTGCCGCTGGCCGTATCGATGGTGGCCCGCTTGCTTCCCATGCCAGTCAGGACGATTGAGCCCGACATGCTGGAGGCGTTCAGTGCATGGGAACTGCCTTCGATGTCGATCTTTCCCGAAACGGTGCTCACGTCGAGCAGACCGGTCTCGATGCGGCGGGCAGAAATCGAACCCGAGACCGACTGCAGCAGCACGCTCGAGGCGCCCGACAATGTGTTTACGCTCAAGCCGCCCGATACAGTCGCGAGTTGTGCTGAAGAGCAGGACAGCGCTGACAGCACCTGTAAAGAACCGGAGACGACCGATGCCGACAGGTCCCCGCCGTGCCAACCGGATGGCAGCTTGATTTCCAGTTGCGCTTGGCATCCGAATGGCCACCGAGAGGAAACGGCCTGCTTGCGTTTTACTTCGATCTGTACAGCACCTGCCGATGTGTCGACAGTCAAGTCGAACTTGTCGCAATCCTTGCCGCTGAATTCCACCGATGCTTTTTCCCCACTTCGAGCCCGCGTGATGATCACATCGGGCATGTCGGATTTCACCGAAACGTCTTCTTGGTCGGTCATGCTATCGATTGGAATCACGTAGGTGCCCTCCTTCACTGCCGATGTGAACAGCATGTTGTATGCGGTTACGCACAAGGCGATCGTTACCAGCAGCGTCTTTCTCATCGTCTCTCTCCGTAAAACCGATAGTCCCAGGCTTGTTCTGCATCACGCTCTGAATCAGTGTGACCGCTTCCCCTCGACTCGCCGTGCCTCGTGTCTTTGTGGCAGCATTCCGGTTCCACCGGCAACAGCAGGCCGAGCAACACGTAGATAGCCAAACCGGGGAACACCCCGGTGACCACGATCGCGACCAGAACGATGAACCTGACCGCGTCGACAGGCAACTCCCGCCAATCAGCGATTCCTTGGCACACTCCGAACACTTGACCATTGCGGGCTCTGTACAGTCTCTTCATATCCTTTGCTTCCTCTTGGTTGAGATTTTTCTTTTGCTTTCTTTGTTTCATGAATCGTGCCAAGTGGTGGAACCATTCACTTTTTTCATTACAGGTGCAAGAATTCCTTTTCGTTTAGGTCAATGGCATCCGATTCGCTGTTGGAAAATGGCACCACAGACCGCCTGAAACGAGGCGTGATTCGGCGAAATCGACCCGGACCGTGGTATATTTTGCCTACTGGACAATCGTAGCGGTTCATGCTATGTTCAATCAGCTTTATTGCATTGAGTCGTCCGAGTCCGCGATCCTATCCAACGTTTGCAGTCCGCAATCCCAGACAGGTGCAACGTCCAGCACTGCTCATCATGAAGCAATCATCAATGAAGCAGGCCAAGGCCTGTAAAGGGAGTTTTGCATGTCCAAGAAAATCTATGTGGGAAACATGAGCTACAACACGTCCGAAGAAGATCTGCGCGATCTGTTCGCCCAGTACGGCACCGTTGTGAGCACCAGCATCATCATCGACCGTGAGACCCGCCGCCCGAAGGGCTTCGCATTCGTCGAGATGGAAGACGAGAAGGCCGCCATGGCAGCCATTTCTCAGCTCAACGGCAAGGAGCTTGATGGCCGCACTCTCAGAGTGAATGAGTCCATCGCCAAGCCGCGGACCAATTCTTACAACGATTACCGCTATTAATCATGTGGGGGCGACCCCCATGTGGTCGCCACAGTTGGACGGAGCCGAAAGGCTCCGTTTTTTATGTTACGCGTACCGTTGCAATCATAAAAATGATATAAATACATTTCTTGTTACCGTGTGATAAGTAGCTATTAAGTATCTTATAAAAAACAAATTAATCACATGCTTGATAGTATAAGCACCTCGAATGGAATGCATACAACCTTGAATTGTTTTGACTTCTGACAGTAGCGGTAGTATCTTTTAGGGGTGTGGGACAGCCACACGCAATCCACAGGAGGATTACATGAAGAAAACACTCGTCGTATTGTTGCTCGCACTGTTGGCGACTGGAGTGCTGTTCGCTGCCGGCGAAGCACAAAAACCCGCAGAAGTGGTAAAGCTGAAGGTCTGGGCTTCCCAAGAGGAGCAAGCTTTGCTCAAGGAAATGGTGGAGGCTTTCAAGGCTGCCAATCCCGGGAAGACGTATGAGATTGAATATGGCGTGGTCAGCGAAGCCGATGCCAAATCGCGCTACCTTGAGGATCCCGAAGCCGCTGCCGACGTGTTCGCGTTCGCCAACGACCAATTGAAGGACCTCGTCGGTGCCGGCGCCCTGTACGAGGTGTCGGGTCAGTTCAAGGACAAGGTCGTCAAGGATAATGGCGAAGGCTCGGTTGGCTCGGCCACCCTCAACGGCAAACTCTATGCGTTCCCGATGACCGCCGACAACGGCTACTTCTTGTATTATGACAAGAGCGTCATCGACGCCGAATCGTTGAAATCGCTTGATGGCATCCTCGCTGCCGCCCAGAAAGCCGGCAAGAAGGTCTTCATGGACGTTTCCAACGGCTGGTACATCGCATCCTTCTTCCTTGGGGCTGGCGGGAAGCTCGGCATCGACGCCAACGGCAAGCAGATCAGCGATTTCAACAACGCCAACGGAGTGGCCGCTGGTGAAGCCATCAAAGCATTCACCGCCCATCCGGCTTTCCTCACTGGCGATGACGCTGTTCTCACAGGCGGCATGGGAACCGTGATTGCCGCAGGCGTGAGCGGGACATGGAACGCCAAGGCCATGAAGGAGAAGCTCGGTGCGAATTATGCTGCATCCAAGCTCCCGACCTTCACGTTGGCCGGCAAGCAAGTCCAGATGAGCTCGTTCGCCGGTTACAAGCTCGTCGGCGTGAACAAGCTCACCAAGGCTCCCGTCGATGCGCTCAGCCTGGCATCGTGGTTGACCAACGAGGCCAACCAACTCAAGCGGTTCCAAGTGCGCGGACTGGGACCCTCCAACAAGGTCGTAGCATCTTCGCCCGCAGTGGTGGCCGCCCCTGAATTGGCTGCTTTGGCTCAGCAAGGAGCTTTCGCTGTTTCGCAGAACGACGTGCTTGGCAATTACTGGAGCCCGGCCGAAGCTTTCGGCGCCCTCATGGAAGCCAAGGATTACTCCAAGAGCATCCAAGAGCAACTGAACGCGATGGTTGCCCAGATCGTGCAATAACCGATGACACATTGAAGGCAGGGGGGCATGTTCGTGCCCCCTTTGCCGTATGTGTGCAAGCGAGAAGCCTATGAAACCAGCAGATCGCCACATGATGGGGCCGTTCGAGGCCTTGCTCGTATCGATACTCCGCTTTTTTCAAGCTTTGCCCAAGAAAGCAGCGGCGGCAGTTACAAGGATTGGAAAAGCCCTGGTGAAGACCGCAGCGGCCGTGCGACGCTTTGCAGTGCACCTCGGGGCTGTTTTCGTGCAAGGCGATGCCTTTACCAAGCTTTCGTTCGCCATCATGGGCTTGGGATGCCTGGTCCGCAAACAAATCGTGAAAGGCTTGTTGTTCCTGGGCTTGGAAGCTGGCTTCATCGCCTTTCTGACCACGTTCGGTTGGAAGTACCTCAGGTACATCGGCACATTGGGGGTCACCGCCGAATCGGAATACATCGACCCCGTCACGGGCATCATCCTGTACCGGCCAGCCGACAATTCCATGCTCATCCTGCTGTACAGTGTCTTTACCCTGGTGGTGATGGTCGGTTTCTTCATCGTCTGGGCGGTGAGCGTGAACGCTTGTTGGAAAGCTGAGCAAGTACAACGCAAAGGACTGCCGCCGGTGTCGTTCAAGCACGAGTTGCACTCCTTGTTGGACGAGCGTTACCACACTACTTTGCTGACTGCTCCGACTCTGATGGTGTTCGCATTTGTGGTCATCCCTTTGCTATTCATGATTTTAATCGCTTTCACCAATTACGATGCCAAGCACCAACCACCCGGGAACCTCTTTACTTGGGTCGGTTTGCAAAACTTCCGCGACATTTTCGGCGAAAACGTGACCAAATCGCAAACCTTCCTTTACTTGCTGCGTTGGGATTTCGTGTGGGCAATTTTCGCCACCTTCCTCAACTATCTTCTCGGGCTTGTCCTTGCTTTGATGATCAATAAGAAAGGCATCAAGGGGAAGAAGGTCTGGAGAACGATTTTCGTCATGACCATCGCCGTCCCGCAATTCGTCAGCCTGCTGCTCATCAGCCGCATGTTCGGTGACAGCGGACCGGTCAACATCATCCTGCAAAATCTCGGGATGGAGCCGATCAGGTTTTTGACCGACGGCAAGATAGCCCGGGTGATGGTGGTGATCATCAACCTGTGGGTCGGCATCCCCTACACGATGTTGATCACCTCGGGGATTCTGATGAACATCCCGGCCGAGTTGTACGAGAGTGCCCGCATCGATGGCGCCGGAGTGCTGAGGACCTTTTTCAAGATCACCATGCCGTACGTCTTGTTCGTCACCACTCCCTACCTGATCACCCAATTCGTCGGCAACTTCAACAACTTCAACGTCATATACCTGCTTACCCAAGGAGATCCGAAATCGGTCTGGCTCTACCAAGCCGGAGAGACCGACCTGCTGGTCACCTGGTTGTACAAACTCACCGTCACCTACCAAGACTTCAACCTGGCCTCGGTCATCGGCATCATGGTGTTCATCGTCTCGGCCGTGATGTCGCTGATCGTTTACAACTACTCGGCTTCGGCCAAGCGTGAGGAGGAGTTCCAATGATGGCCAGTTACAAGCGCTCGCGACAGCTATCAAACGGGGTCATTTATGCAGTCTTGTCGATCATGTCGGTCATCTGGCTCACCCCGATCGCCTGGCTGGTCGTACGCTCGTTCCAAGCGGAGAAGGGGGCCTGGATCACCACCGTGTTGCCGCAGGGCTACACGGTATCCAACTATACGAGGTTGTTCACCGAGACCGAGCAGTTCAACTACCCGCGATGGTTCGCCAACACCTTGATGGTGGCTGTCTTCACCTGCATCATCGCCACCATGCTGGTGCTGATGATCAGTTACACATTCAGCCGCTTGAGGTTTAAAAGCCGCAAGGTCTACATGAACATCGGCTTGATACTCAACATGTTCCCTGGTTTCATGACGATGATCGCTGTCTACCACATCCTCAAGGCCATTGGATTGTACCAGTCGCACATCTCGCTGGTGTTGGTGTACTCCACTTCGGCAGCCTTGTCATACTTCATCGCCAAGGGATTTTTCGATACGATCCCCAAAGCCATGGACGAAGCGGCCACCATCGACGGGGCCAACCGCAACCAGATTTTCTGGCTGATCACTTTGCCGATTTCAAAGCCGATCGTGATCTACACGGCCCTCACCTCGTTTTTGGCCCCGTGGGTCGACTTCATCTTCGCCTCGGTCATCATGAAGGACAACTACGACAAATACACATTGGCGGTCGGTTTGTTCAGGATGTTGGAGCGAGAAAACATCTATGAGTATTTCACCCGCTTCTGTGCCGGTGCGGTGCTGGTTTCCATCCCGATCACATTGCTGTTCATCTTCTTCCAGAAGTATTATGTGGAGGGGGTCACCGGTGGCTCGACCAAAGGTTGATCGACTGTGGATCATGACCGTCTTGGTGGCAGCGGCCATCGCCGCCACCGTCTCGTGCACGACAACCGAACCTCCGCAGGCGGTAGTACCGATGAGTGATGCATACCGCATCTATTACGAGATTTTCGTGGCCAGCTTCTACGATTCGGATGGCGACGGCATGGGGGATTTGTCCGGTGTGCTCCAGAAGCTCGACTACCTCAACAGCGGGGGCAAAGGTCGTTCGCTTGAAGTCGGTGGAATTTGGCTCATGCCGATCATGGCGAGTCCGTCCTATCATAAGTACGATGTGGCCGATTACCGTTCGGTCGACCCGGCCTACGGGACGCTGGAAGATTTCAAAGCGCTGGCGGCCGAATGTGCCAAGCGTGATGTTGCCTTGATCATCGACTTGCCCCTCAACCACACCTCAGACGAACATCCGTGGTTTGAAGCTGCTGTGGGTGGAGACGAACGCTATCGTTCCTATTATCATTTCAGGACCGATTTCACCGCTTCCCACCATGCGGTCACCGCACCGGACGGCAAGCTGTGGTACTACGAGGGCCATTTCGGTTCGCACATGCCCGATCTGAACCTGGGCGATGCCGAAGTGCGGCGCGAGATCTTGGACATCTGCAAGTTCTGGCTTGATGCCGGAGCAACCGGATTCCGCCTCGACGCCGTAGCATGGTTCTTCAGCGGCAACACCCGCCTCAATGTCGAGTTCTTGGGATGGTTGAACGAACAGTTGAGAGCGTATCGACCGGATGTCTACTTGGTGGGTGAGGCTTGGTCGGATGGTTCCACCATCGTCGACCTCTATCAGAGCGGATTGCCGAGCTTCTTCAACTTCCCCTTTTCACAAAGCACCGGGGCACTCATTTCGTCGGTGCGGTCGGCTAAAGGAGTCGATTTGGCCCGTTCTCTGCAACGCTGGTACGAGCAGTTGCCTTCCGGTGCAATCGACGCACCTTTTTTGACCAACCACGACCATGCCCGTTCGGCAAGCGCTCTGATGTCCGATGTGGTCTTGCAAAAACAAGCCGCGGCAGTGTACTTGTTGCTTCCCGGCAACCCGTTCATCTATTACGGCGAAGAGATCGGCATGAAGGGCTCGGGTCGCGACGAGAACAAGCGCACCGCCTTGTATTGGTCGCTCAGCGATACTCGCGGGATGACGGATTCGCCGGCGGACGCCGACGACATCCGTCCTGTCGTTGCCGGCATCGATGTCCAACTCAAGCAAAAGGATTCATTGTTGAATTTTTACCGTTCGGTCACCGCCCTGAAAAACCGACACCCCGAGTTGGCCCGCGGTACGTTCAAGGCAATTGAGACTGTGCCGCCGGCGGTGTTCGCCTATTCGGTGGAGTATCAAGGCAAGCGGCTTCTGGTGGCCCACAACTTATCGGCCGAACCGGCTGTGGTGAAGCCCGACCGGACACTGCGCATCGTCGACTACCTGTCAGCCGGTGGCAAGAAGCAGCCGCGATGGTCAAACGGACAGGTGGAATTGCCAGCTTACAGTACCATCATCATGCGCTGACGGCAACTTCACCCGAATGCTTCATTGAGGTGGTTATGCCATTGTGTGTGCCGATACGGGTCATTGCCAAGTAAATCATTATATTATAATAAAAAGTTATATGCTTATATGAAGAACGACCGTCAGGCATATCATACTGTGTCATTGATGTCGGCTCATCTCCAGTGTTTTTTGACGAGGGATGTCACGTCACACTGAAGCTATGGATGTGGACTAATTTCAAAGAAATGTCATAATTGAATGAGAAAAACGTTGAAGTTTGCCATGGCATCATTCATTATTGTAGGCAAAGAATGATTTCACTCATCTGCAACTGCTACTTCTGACAGCAGTTGAGAGGGAAGGGAAGGGAGGATTCCATGATGAAAAAGCTGTTGGTTCTTGTGTGCATCTTCATACTCACTGCCGGCTTGGCATTCAGTGCGGGAGTAGAAAACCTCTACACATTGGTCGTGCCGGAAACGTTCACTTCGTTGTATTTGCAAGGTGCCCTCGGCGGAGCCCCGCTGTCGAACGAAAGTATGGATGCTGTCGAGATCACATTGGGGACTGCCCCCTTCTCGTTCGATATCGACGCCGGTGGCGAAGCAGACTATTCCTTAAGGAAACAAGAGGCCGATTCCTTGATGATCCTCAACGCTACGGGTTCTTTGCAACTGGGCACTTCGGTGCTCGGGGCGAACATCAACGCCAATGGGGAATTCAAGCGCTATGGCTTGGACTTAGGTGGAATGAAAGGTTTCTATGGCTTTGGCGGTAATTTCATGCTCAATCCTCGCTATCCTGTCGGCGGGACTGCTTCGGTGCGTTTGCGCTTGGAACCGTATGGCCAGATCGGGGTGGGGCGGATGTACACCATCGCGACCCTGAAGGAAATCGAGTTGATCATGCGCCATCTCGGACTCGAGCCGACCGAGGAGCGGGTCAAAGCCGTGGCTGAAATCATGTACACCTTCCGTTCCCGTATGGGCAAGTATTCGGAGAACGAGATGGAGAACTACGTCGAGTATTATACCGCCATCGCCGAGGCGATGGGTGCTCCCGAACGGGCGCTCGAGATCGTCTACATCGGTGCGTCCCAGACCTATGCCTTCGAGCGAACCCGCTACAACAACATGCAAGTGGGTTGGGAAGCCGGTGGCAAGCTCTCGATGCTGCTCGATATCGATACCAGCAACCAGTTCGGAATCGGTATGGAATTCTTCGGCGATTACGGGACTTTCCTGATGGAAAACAGGCTCTATATGCTGGCCGATGCATCGCTGACGTTGAGTTACACCTCCGGATTGCTCACTCCGCTGGTCTTCGGTGTCGGGGTGGGGGGGACCGTCCGATATTTGCCTGAGGATTACCATTGGTGGATCGAGGGGATGGCGCGGATTCTTTTCGACACTGGTTTGAATCCCAAGTTCCGCGTGAACCTGGCCGGGGAGATCGATTATTTGCTCACTCCCAATTTCCGAACCTATGGCGGACTGTCCATCAGCAATAATTTCGGGACGATCTGCGCCTATGCCGGAGGGCAATACCGGATCTGGTAGGATGATGTTCCTGTCACCGTGGCAAGCCGGACGAATCAGTCCGGCTTGTCTCGTTCATGGCAATGTGGCAAAAGCGCGGTCGAGCAATGGCCAGAACTTGTCTTGGTCGACTGCCACCGCCACTTGGGTTGCATCGGATCGGGCTGGGCTTGCGATAGTCTGACCATAATGCCGATCATCTTTAAGCTCGATCTGGATGTGGTGCGTCGCAAGGGTGAACATCCGGGGAGCAGCCAGGTAGGCGATGCAGCAAGGGTCGTGCATGTAGGGCCAATCGTAGCCGAAGGCCTTGCAGGCGGCGATGTATTCGGTCATCGCCGCATTGAACATCGTTGCTGCACGGCTCTGCAATCGACGGTAATGGTCGACCTTCGATTTGTCCAGCACCACGCGGCGCGTCACATCCAAGCCGATCATCACGACAGGAGCCCCGCTGGAGAACACGATGGACGCTGCCTCGGGGTCGGCATGGATGTTGAACTCGGCATACGGTGTCACATTGCCTGGCCCGAGCGATCCTCCCATAAGCACGATCCTCTTGACCAGCTCAGGCAAGCGTGGTTCCAGGCGGATGGCCATGGCGATGTCGGTCAATGGCCCGGTCGGCACCAGAGTCACTTGACCGGGATAAGCCAGGACAGTATCGACAATGAAGGACACCCCGTGCCCATTGTGTGCCGTTTTCGTGCGTGGCGGGAACAGCGGTCCGTCCAAGCCGGTCTTGCCGTGGATGTGGCCCGCCGTCACAGGAGGGCGCACCAGCGGACGGTCCATTCCGGCATAGACGGGGATATCAAGATTCAACATCTGGCAGACATCCAGCGTATTGGCAAGGGTGTTGGCCAAGACCTGATTGCCGGCCACGGCGACAATGCCCAGAAGATCGATCTCCTTGAGCGCGGCCGCCATGAGGATTGCGACCATGTCGTCTTGGCCAGTGTCGACATCCATGATGATTTTTTCAGGCATGGCTGGCCCGCCTTATACCATCAAGCCATGGTTCGATAATTTCCCGCTCCCATCGATGCGTGGACAATTGGCATGGATCCAGAACGGGGAGAGCCGTTCGCCGTTGGGGAAGCGCAAGTCCCCGCTATCGTCCACCCAGGCATGGTCGACCATCTCATGGGTCCAAGTCCGCTTGACATAGGTGCGCGTTTTGGAAGTCCCGTCCTGCTCGTAATGGTTCGAGACAACGAACCTGCGTTGTTGGATGCGCTTTTGCAGATCATCGTCCAAAAAGGCCAGTGTGATGTCGATGGCCAAATCGCGCGTGTCGGGGCAACGGGCCACTTGGCTCTTGGCGATGTACAACGACACAGGCGGCACCAGCGGGTGCGAGGTGCGGATCGTCATCTCACGGACCACGTTGCGCTCGGTAATGCCCGGCAACGGCCGAATCTCTTGGATGGCCGACCCGTCCTCTTTGGTCGAGCACACAAGCCCGAAGCGCTTCTCCGGACTGAACAACATCGGTTGGAACTGCATGCGGCCGACAGCCCGATAGCCGAAGTAGAGCGATTGGACCGTGTCGCCCATGCTGTACAATCTCGCCTTGACCTGCTCCTTGCCTTTGACATGCTGGGAACCATCGTGGAACTCGCAGGTTTGACTGAGCAATGGCTCCCATAAATCCTCTTCCCTGGCGTTGTATGCGGCAGCAGCAGCAAGGAACAGCTCATAGCTCTCCTTGCAGCGGTATGCCTCCAAGAAGGTCCTTCCTTGGAAGGTCCGCGGATGCCATGTCATGAAGCCGATAGTCTCGAGCCCGGCAGAGCCGTTCTGGTCTTGGAGTTCAATCGTCCATCTGGTCAAGATGATCCTTTTTTCACGTTGCTGACGTTCAAGCAAGCTTGTGACGAAGCGCTCGTCAACCGCGCTGATGGACGGGACGATCGAATTGCCGCTGCGGAACAACACCATGAGGTATTTGGTCCCTTGTTTTTCAAGGGCATAAGTGAAAGCATCCTCCTCCATCAACACATGCTCGATGGTGAAACCGGCATCGTTGACGAGCATCCCGTCGTGTTTTTGTCGTAAGGCGGTGTTTTCCAAGCGTGGCATCGTCCGGTCATTTCCTCCCATTAGTTATTTGAATATACATAATCGACAGCCAGTCGTGGAGATGGAAAGGCATCTGGTGGACTAGTACCCGAAACATTCTGTCAGCGAGACCCCGTACCTACCAAAACCACGGGACACGGCGCCCAGTCAAATTTGCCCGTAGGACCGTTTGCCTCCGGCCGGCACCAACACGACAGGTATCCACGAGCGCCTCGCCACATACTGGCTCACGCTTCCCACGAAGAGCTCGCGCATGAAGCCACGGCCTTGGGTGCCCATGACCAACAGGGTGGGGCTGTAATCCGACATGACCCGCAGGATTTCAGAGTAGGGCACTCCGTAGCGCAATTCGATCACGACATCCTCAACCCCTTTTTCCACCAACGATACCTTCATCAAGCCCATTCTGCCGCGGTCGATGCTGTTGAATTGATCGAGCTTGTCCATCAAATGTGGCTCGATCTTGCGTTGGTCTTGGACGTGCAGGATGGTGACCTTCTTGACCGGGCTCGATTCGGCCAATTCCTCGATCATCGAGAAGGCTTCGTCGGCAGCCGGTGAGAAATCGGTGGCGAAGAGGATGTGGTCCAACACATCGTGTTTCAACGGTCCGACCGGTGTCAGAATCCCTTCGGGTGAGACTTCGAGATGGACGATCAATACCGGTACGCGGGCATTGAGGATGACCTCGTGGGCGACTCCGCCCAAAAAGGCCCCAGCCAGCAACGACTCTCCACGCGAACCGACCACGATGAGGGGATACCCCTCTTGTTCGGCGATGCGGTTGATCTCACGTTTTGGGCTGCCGGGCGAGATGCGGGTGGTGACCTCGAAGCCCTGCGTCTCGATGATCGCTTTTTGGCGTTCAATCGCTTCGGTCTGGTATGCCATGGCGGTCGGGATTGCCGACGAGGTCACCTCCTGCAGGCTGGGGCACTGCAAGAGCAATATGTGCCCGACTCCCAAGGTTGCCAGCCCTTCGAGCTGCTTGACCAAGATGGTGGAAGCTTCGGATAGGTCCGTGGCGACGATGACTTTGTCGATCATGGTGCGCTCCTTCAGGTATCGGATCCATATGACGGCATGAATCCGGTCGGATCGATACATCCTGTGGATAGCGGAGCGCTATTGTGCGCGGCGGGAATGCCGTCATCCGGTTGGGAAACCGAATGCGCGACCTGCTGCACTGGCGCGCTGCTGCAACAGGATCCCGAAAGGAACGGCAAGCCGTTCCCGATTCCAGTATAGGCGAGCACGGTCGAGAAGTCAAAACAACTTGCATATTGTTTTTCAACGCTATTGGTTGCCATCACCGCTTACTTGCGCCATACTGGAACGCAATCCGGGAGGAAAGGCCAGCATGATGTACAAACCGTATGGGAAAACCGGTAAGATGATTTCTGCGCTCGGCATGGGGTGCATGCGTTTTAAAAAGGAAGAATATGGTTCGGGGAACCTCGAATCGTGCGCCGCCATCGTCAAAAAAGCTTTTGAAAACGGTATCAACTACTTCGACACAGCCCCGGGCTATTGCGACGACAAGAGCGAACTCATCTGCGGCGAGGCCTTCAAGGAGATGAAGGGCACGGGCCGTTTCTATGTCTCGACCAAATGCTCGCTCCGCAATGCCCGCGATGCCGACGGAGCGCGACGGATGATCGAGCAATCGCTGAGCCGGCTCAATGTTGAGAAAATCGACTTTTACAACATGTGGTGCATCCTCACGCTCGACCAATACAAGGAATTCATCAAAAAAGGCGGCGTGTATGACGGTGCCGTCAAGGCCCGCGACGAAGGCTTGATCGACCATATCTGTTTCACCACCCACTTGCGGGGAGACGATATCGCGACAGTCGCTGCCGACGGTTTGTTCGAAGGGGTTACCTTGGGCTATAACGCCGTCAACTTCGCCTACCGGCAGAAGGGTATCGAGGCGTGCCATGCCGCCGGGATGGGGGTGGTGACGATGAATCCGCTCGGAGGCGGCATCATCCCGGCCAATCCCGACTATTTCTCCTTCTTGCGTCGCGCTGAAGATTCTTTGGCGGTATCGGCTCTGCGCTTCATCATTTCCCAACAATCAGTGACGGCTGCCATTTGCGGTTTCTCATCCGTCGCCGATGTCGAAGAAGATGTGCAGGCGGCCGATGTCGAGCGAGTATCAACCACAGATGACCTGAACGAGATGGCCCGCCACCTGACCGAGGAACTCGATGCGTTATGCACGACATGCGCCTATTGTGATTCGTGTCCGCAAGGCATCCCCATCCCGCCACTGATGGAGGCTTACAATTACTCGATTTTGTCCAAGGGGGATTTCAAACCGGTCAAGGACAGGTTGGCATACCACTGGAACGTTTCGCCTTCATGGGCTTCGAAGTGCATCGAATGTGGACGATGCGAACGGCTGTGCACCCAAAAACTGCCTATCATCGAGCGGTTGAAGGCAATCGCAGCTTTGGTGCGATGATGCGGTGCGGTTTTCTTGCCGGCACTAGCCGGCCTTCCCATGTGGCCTTGGTGGCCCTGGTGGTGGCGTCCTTGCTCCTCTTCGGGTGCACGACCGTGGAGTCTCTGGAAGAAACCCGCCTGTCGATGGCCGACGATCCCGCGGCTTTCCTGACAGCCAACGGGATTCCCTGCTATCCTGCTTCGTTGCCGACGCTGTACCACAGTGGGGTCGAATGGAACAAACGGGCTCTCCAGCTCATCGCAGAAGCTGATGATTACATCCTCGTGACGATTTTCTTGGGCAACTTGCATGAGGCCAGCGTGGATGTCTGGAAGGCATTGGCGGACAAGGTGGCCCAAGGGGTGCGCGTGTACTGCATGTTCGATTCCTCCTCCTATTTCCAGATGATGCCCGATTCGGGCCGGGTGATCGCAGCAGTCATGGATCATGTGCGCTCGTTGGGCATCCCTGTGGCCGAGTACAATCCATTCAGTTTGAGCCATACCGCTTTTTTACCGTTGTTGCTCGACCGCGACCACCGTAAATTCTGGATTTTCGATGGAAAACGCATGGCCATCGGTGGCATCAATGTGAATTACGCTTCGCTGGCATTGCCTCCCGAGACGGGGAATATCGACAGCATGGCCGAATTCAGTTCGCCGCAGGCGATCCGCGACATGGTCGCTTCCTTTAGTGCGACATGGAACCGCTACAGCCCGAACCAACTCGATCCGGCCGATTTTACCGTGCCAGAGTCTGCCGGGGAGCTGGATTCAGCTGTGTGGCTTGTCGACCATCATTGGCCCCGTTCATCGCGCACCACCGTGATGTTCGATGCCTTCACGTTAGGGGCCGGCAGCGAATTGTGGATGGTGCAGGGCTTTGCTTTCTTGACCGATGCCTTGATCGCGCGCATCTCCAATGCCGTGCAGCGGGGGGTGGAGGTCCATGTCATCCTTTCGGAGAATGCGGGCAAGGAGAATTACCAACGGGCCGCTTACTACGGGATGCTCGATCTGATTGACGCCGGTGCCAGAGTCCATGTGTACAGCGATCCACAAGGGGCCTTCCTCCATCTCAAACTCATGGTGGCCGACAACCATCTGGTCACCTTTGGCAGCACCAACTACAACTTCCGTTCGCAGACATTCTCGCGCGAGGCCTCGATCATCTACGATGACCGGCGGGTGGCCGCCATGGCCATGGACCATATCGAGACCATCATGAAGCACACCCGTGAAGTGGACCGTGACGAAGCCCGCTCGTACCGGACCTTCGTCAACTATTGCTATCATCTGTTGATGCAGGTGTGGGGGTGAAGGCCGTGCGTAGGTTGACGTTCTTTGGATTGGCGGTCGTTGCTTTCCTAGTAGCCGCAGTCGGCCTTTCGGGAGAACCGGCAGGACCTTGGCTGGGAGGCTACCGCATGAGCCTTGATGGTTTTGGAGAAGATGCTCCCTTCGCCAGCGACGCCCATCTGGGTCTGCACGCCTATTTGGCACCGTTTGGCAAGCAGGCCTTCGATCCCGTCCTGTCGGTCGGAGTGTTGTTCCCGATGTACGGCAACCCTCCCGGGGTGCTATTTCAAGCGGAGTTGGGCATGCCTGTGGCAACCGTAGCCGACCATCCGTTCACAAGGATGTTCAGAAGGGACAGCGCTTGGGTGCCATCATTGCACGGTGGCGTCGTGGCTTCACTGGCTGAACACGATGCTGTGGCTTTGACATTGACCGTGCAGCCGTTGTTGTTCGACTTCGGCGAGAAAACGGTAGGTATCTTGGGAATGCACCTCATCTATGATTGGCTGCGTTCAAACTGGCGATGGGGCATCCGGCTTGTCCAGGTTTCCCAAGCATTGTATTGAGCAGGGACTGGCAGATGGTCAAGCGTAGATTGATTGCGTTTTGCGCACTAATGGCGTTTGTGACGCTGATTCCCCTGGCGGGTGTCCCCGTCAGCGTTTCCATCGGAACGTGGCAAGCGGTTGAATCGTTCGGTCCCTCGGCCGGAGTGCACGGCATGGTCGGCACCACAGTGGCTGTCGCACCGTGGCTGGAGGTGGAAACCTCTGCCATCGTCCAGTTCACTCCCGTAGTCGGCGGGTCGTTGATGGGTTCACTGGCTTTGAACATCCCGCTCGCCTCGGCTTTGTATGATGATGAAGACAGTGCCATGTTGTACTACAACGCCATGGCGAGTGTCGGGGCGTTGGGAGGCTGGGACCGCCTGCATGACCGTCCTGTCGGAGCCGTGTTCATCCGCTTGACCCCGCTGATGTTGGGTGGTCCGTACTACAGGGCCCGCGAACGATCGGCAGCGCTCGGCGTGCTGTACGACCTGTTCGACCACTCGTTCAAGGTGTTCTGGAACTTGTTGGCCTTCGACCGTTACCTCTGAACCCAGTATGTTTGCAAGGGTTCGAAGCTGGCCCCCCGGGCCGCCGGGACATAACAGCGCAATGCTGCATCCCACTGCAAAAACGCGACTGTTTCCTCGCCCTTCTTCACGATCGGGATCGGTCTGGGACCGGCCCAACCCCGTTTGGGAGGGTTGTACGACTCATAGCGGATGGTGATGCCATCGCCAACCGAGAGCATGGTTTCCGATCGGGTCACCGCCAGAATTTCTGCTTTCACCGTCACATCGCGGGCACGGGTGAGCAGGTAGGCCCTCACCTGGACCGACCTGACTCGGACCTCCAGCTGTTCCGGAGCGCTGCTCTTCATCTGTTCGTACACCTCGGGGGCCATCTCGGATGACAGCGGCATCGTGAACAGCACCAAAGCCACCATGAGCATCAGTACGCTTCGCACAGGTCTGGTCATGGGAACCTCCTGATGGACATCACTATCGCGTGTTGAACGGTAATCGTCAACCAGCTTGCATTTGACGGTTGCGTGGCGATTGCGTATCATGGTCATGCAGGAGGGCGCGATGGACATCGTCCGCTGGGGCATCATCGGGTGCGGCAATGTCACTAGAGTCAAAAGCGGTCCGGCATTCCAGAAAGCCACTGGATCGGTGCTGGTGGCCGTCATGCGGCGCAATAGAGACCTGGCCGCCGATTGTGCCAAGCGTCACGGGGGTGTGCGCTGGTATGATGACGGGCAGGCTCTGATTGAAGATCCAGAAGTGGATGCCGTCTACATCGCCACCCCGCCGGGGAGCCACAAGCAATACACCATGATGGCGGCCGCAGCCGGCAAACCGGTTTATTGCGAAAAGCCCATGGGCTTGAATCCTGTCGAAAGCGCTGAGATGCTGTCCGTATGTCGAGCTGCCGGCGTGCCGTTGTTTTGCGCCTACTACCGCAGGGCTTTGCCGAAGTATGTGATGGTGAAGCAGATGGTGGACGAAGGGCTCATCGGCTCGTTGCGGTTCGTCAATGCGGTCATGCACCAAGCATACAAGACCGAGGACGGTCATGCAGGGTCCTCATGGCGTGTCAAGCCCGAGGTGTCCGGAGGGGGCAGGTTCTTCGATGTCGCACCGCACCAGTTGGACTTGATCGAATGGTATGCAGGCCCGGCAGTGTCGGCCCATGGGCAGAGCGCCAACCAAGCCGGCTTGTATGAAGCTGAGGATGTCGTATCCGGTAGTTGGGTGACTGACCGTGGCGTCCATGTGGCGGCGGCATGGTCGTTCGCCACCTACAAGGACGACGATCGCTTGGAATTGTATGGCGAGAAGGGCAAGATCTCGTTCGCCGTACTCGATGTGGCCGCCCCGCTCGTCGTCGAGGACTGCACCGGAGTGAAGACGCTCAACGTTCCCCCAGCACCGCCCCATGTCGCCCAACCCTATATCCAAACCGTGGTGGACGAGCTGTTGGGCAGGGGGACGTGCCCAGGTACTGCCGAAAGCGCTGTCAGGACCGACCGTTTGATGGTGGATTTGACAGGTCGTTGAACCGTAACCAAGGAGGAACCCATGTTTGTATCGCATCGTGACCAGATTGAGAAGAAACGCATCGAGAATCCAAGCGTGATGCATGTTGAGAAACAAATCCTGATCGGACCGGCCCAAGGCTGGAAGGATTATGTGATGCGGCAGTTCACCCTCGGTCCGCTCGGCTATGCCCCGCGTCACCGCCACCCCTATCCCCACATCATGTATGTGTTGGAGGGAAGCGGGAACTTGTTCCTCGAGGGCACCGACCACCCGTTGACCAGCGGATCGGTTGCCTATGTGCCGGCTGATGCCGACCACCAGGTCTCCAATACCAGCAGTCGGACCTTCTCGTTCATTTGCATCGTGCCCGAATACGGGGAGAGGTGATCATGTCGGAAACCCAACGGTTCGGCACGCTGCTGGACGTATGCCTTGGTTTGGCCAACCCGAAGGCCAACGCCGCCCGCTTGGACGACATCAAACCATTGGTTGAGTCTTCTTCCCCGTTGGAAGTCATGCTGTTGGTGGATGCCATCGTTGAACGCATGCCTTCGATGGATGAAGTCAAACCAGTTGTGTCGAGGATGTTGAACCTGTTCGGAAAGGTTTTGAATTCCCCGCAACAAGCAACTACCCTGCAAAGCAGCTATCTCAAGCGGCTTGTAGCCGAAAACCGCCGTATCAGCGCTGCTCTGGCGGCATTGCGGCCCCAGGTGGCAAAGGTCAACAAGGAACCCGCCGTGGAGGATAACTGGGCGGCGGTGGGGTACGGGTTGCACACGTTGCAAGGATTTTTATCCCATTACACCGACAAGGAAAACATCCTGTTCCCTGTGGTTGAACGACATGTGCCGCAATCGGGTTGCCTGAAGCTGATGTGGGCCATCCATGACGACATCCGCTCTTCGCTCAAGGCCGCACAGGCTTTGATTGCCGATCAAAAACGTGAGCTTAAAACTTTCAACACACTGGTGGGTGCCATCTTCTTCGACATGGGTTCGATGATCATGCGTGAGGAGAAGGTCCTGTTGCCCGCCTTGGCGGCCGTCATGCCACCTAGTGCATTGGCTGAACTCGATCACGAACAATTCGGGGAGAAACAAGTGGACGCGACGCGTTTGAACACTGCCGATCCTTCCAGCGATGGCGGAATCGATTTGGGCACCGGCAATCCGACCGCCCGGCAGTTGATCCAGATCTTCAACCATCTGCCAGTGGACATCACCCTGATCGACCGCGCAGACCGGGTGGTCTATTTCAACACTCCCGAGCACCGCATCTTCGGCCGGACCGCTGCCGTGGTGGGCCGTACGGTGCAGAACTGCCATCCTCCCAAGAGTGTCGATGTGGTCAACCGCATCCTGGCTTCCTTCAGGGCCAAGACTCAAAATCGGGCCGAGTTCCGCTTGGAACTGGGTGGCAGATACATCCTGATCACCTACCTGGCATTGTATGACAGCACCGGTGCGTACGATGGGACGTTGGAAGTCTCGCAAGACATCACAAGGTTGCGGACGCTGCAAGGGCAGAAACGATTATTGGATTGGTGAGGGATCGACAAGCTCACCAGCAAAGGAGCACAGCATGGGATTCTGTTGGGCGACCATTCACGTCTCGAACGTAGACGAATCGGTAGGGTTTTATCGCGACATCGTCGGCTTGCCCGTAGCGCGGCGGTACACATCGGGGCCGCATGTGGAAATCGCCTTCATGGGGGACGGTGAGACGTTGGTTGAGCTTCTCTATGATGCCACCGCCAGTGAAAAGCAGGTCGGTGACTCGGTCTCGCTGGGTTTCACTGTTGATTCGCTCGACGAAAAGGTCAAGTTCCTGGCCTCCAGGCACGTTCCGTTGGCGAGTGCCCCCTTCTGGCCGAATCCTTCGGTCGGGTTCGTCTATGTGCTTGATCCGGACGGAACGAGGGTGCAGTTCGTCGAGCAGCGGAAGTGAATCCAGGGTTTCCAGATGACGGGTCGTGGACCGTCATCTGGGAAGATCTGGAAACGTATCTTTAAGCATATTTCATAGATAAAAATCCTCTGTTTCGTTCCGGATATTCACTAATAGTCATCTAGAGTGACGAATATGTGGTTATATCTTGCCAATTCCTCTACAGCCTCGTAAAATTGAACAAACGTGCGTGTCATGATTTGAACAGGTTAGGGGAGGTTGTTCATGAAGAGGTTTTGGCAATTGATTCTTTGTGTGGTGGTGATATTTTCGTTGTCCGTGGGATGCCCGGCCAATCCGGATCCGCCCGATGATGACGACGATGACATTCTCACGATACAGGTGACCGGCATCTTGGAGGACGTCGGTCACAATCCGATGCAAGGTTTTTTGGTGATAGGCACCGATGCGGTGAGCGGGAAAACCTATACGGGTGAGACTGGTATCGATGGTGCTTTCACAATAAGTGTTCCAACGGGGAAGGCGTTGGTTTATGCGGTAGTGGACGATGCGGGAAGGGCTGCCGGAGTTTTCAGGGCGCAGTTGCCTGCCGGTACGCCACGGGATGGGGGACCAGAGACAGTCCCTACCGGCATCATTGCCGATGAAGCGCTGGCGTTGGGGACACTGACAGTGCCGAATCTACCGGGCGGGATTGAAGTAGGGCCAGCAGTTGAATTCGACACCACCGTGGTGGCCAAGATAGACCCGTTGTCGGAAAACTTGCTTGGTTTCACCGCCGATGCCGAGTTCGGCAAAGGCGAGGGCTTGGTCGTCGAAGGGGTGTTCGATCCGTTCGGGGGCAAGGCCGATATCGATGGAGACGGCCTGCCCAATGTCGTCGATGCAGATGACGATGGCGACGGCATTCCCGATGATTGGGACGAAACGCCGTACGGGGAGGTTGCTCCCGAACCCCTTTCTTTCGAGTACTCGCTGGGCTTCTTGCTCGACATCAGGGAAAACTCGGGCATCCGCTCCTATTATTCTCCCGATCCCGCGGTGGTAGAGGATGCCCTCCGGCGTGACATGAGGCTCGACTTCCGCCTTCGGTTCACCAATCCCTCCGATTTCGCCAAGGTGCGCTCGGTCAAGCTGTTCTTGCCCAGTTCGCCGGTGTATGCCAAGGACCTCGATGCCGTCGAGTTCGCTCCCGATCCCGATCGGTCCGGGATGAGAAAGGTGTTGACCTTTGCCGATGGCAGCACCTTCGATCCTGGCGTCAACGCGATGGCGGTATGGTCGAGCCTGACCGACGACTATTCGGGAGATGGTTACAATATTCCGCTCCACCATACCGATCCGAACACATTCAGCATCTCGGTCAAGATTCCGGTTGTGGATGAAAATCTGTTCGAAGTAGGCGATGTGTTCACCGTCGAGGTGATCGACGATGTCGGGAATGTGACCTACCACAGCCAGATGCTCAACTATGTCTACAGCAACGTCACCCATTTCGTCGCCATCGATGTGAACGACACTGCGACTGCTCCGGGGGACTTGATTGGATTTACCGACTTGGACTTCTCGGTCAATGATCCCAACGAGATCGGTTACGAAGAGACCGACACCCATGTCCATTTCCTGTTCATCCCGCCCAAAGACGAATCCGGGGCGTACATCATCCCGGCCGAAGACGGGACCTACGACAGTGGTTTCAGGATCGAGATGTTCACCCGGCCCGATCCCGATGCGGGTACTGCGACGGGCAAGGATGCCGCGGGTGTATGGTCGGATAGCAACCGTCGCTATGACGATGTGCTTTCCAACCTGCCGAAGATCGTCGATGGCGGGGACACCTATTTCGTCGGGACGATTCCCTTGGAATACATCGAGGCTCTCGTCGATATGGAGGACGTCGATCCAACAAAAAGTGACTTGTTCGAGATGGAGTACTTCTTGAACGTCACCGGATACAGCTACATCAAGAACCGCTTGGCGTTCAAGGCCAACGATTCTCCGATGCATTGAACAATGGTTTCATGCGGCCGCCCTGCCTTTTGCCACACGGCTCACGATGGCGATCAGGATGGCCGAGATAAACAGCAGGATGCTGGACAGGCGCAGGGAGTAGGCCAATGAGGAGCCTTCGGCGATGCGGGTGACCATATAGGGGAACACCATTCGCCCGAGGGTTCCTCCGAAGATATAAGAGGTCGAGATGAAGGCGGCGTTGTGGGGGTACCATGACGGGGCGACCACCAAGTACATCGGGATGGTCGCGCCGGCGAAGAACCCACACAATGCTGTGAAGGTCAACACCAAGGCCGGCACCGCTGTCACGGTGGCCCCGATCAGCGACAAGCCGGCCAGCACCATGCCCCACATCGACAGGCGGTAGGGCTTGGCGCCATGGTTCATCAGCGGCCCGACGATGAGTCGTGAGACGGCTGTGCCGACCCAGAAGACGGTCAGAGATGACGCGGTGATGGTCGCCCCCATGTTTCGTTCCAATTCCACATAGACCGGAATCCAGGTGGCGCACAACAACTGGCTGCCCATGTACAGGGCGATCACCAACGTATAGAGGATGAAAGCTGGATCCTTTACAAGGGTCAGACCACGTTCGGCTTTGCATGGCTCAACCTTCTCCTCCAAATGGGGTAAACCGGTTTGTTTGGGTCGTGTGAAGAAACTTGCTGCCAAGATCAAGGCGATGGCCGCACCTGTCGCTCCATAGGCCATGCGCCACATGGGGCCTTTGAACGGAAGCAACACATAGCCAGTGACGATTGCACCGGCACTGTAGCAAAAATGGAGCAAGGGAATGTAAGTGGACCTCTTTTCGAAGTATTGTTCGGTCAGCAACGCATTGGAAGCGCTGTCGACCATGAACGATCCCACTCCGATGATGACATAGGCTGCATACAAGGCGGTGGTGCTGCTCGAGAACGCCACCAATGCCAAAGCGACCACGATAGCGGCATGCCCGAATCGCACAATGCGGCGCTGTTTCATTCGTCGCAGCACCAGGTAGGAAAGAAGGATGGCCCCGATCGAACCCATCTGCTGATAACTGACCAAGCGGCCGCCATCGCTGAGCGACATGCCCAAGGATGCCATGATGTCGGCCGCGAGGGGGCCGAACAGGTTGTACGAGACGGCAAACAACACGAATCCGGCGAATACGATGGCTGCATGCATGGTTTCCCTCTCGGAAGATGAAGGATTGCTGTATGAAAACTATGCCTTCACTGTAGCATGTATCAAGGGGTGCTACAATCTTGATCGTCCTGCATGGCTTGACATGCGAGGCCTGCTTGTGTCACATTGCTTTGCAATGGGACGATATATCAGAGAGAAATTGGCATCGTTGCGTTCGTCGACCGACACTTTGTTGCTGGCCTACCTGCACCCGGACCTCGCTTGGTACAAGAAAGCGTGGATCCTGCTGGTGGTCGCCTACGCGGTCAGTCCCATAGACTTGATTCCCGACTTCATCCCCATCCTCGGCATGCTCGATGATTTGCTCATCATTCCCCTCGGGGTGATGGTGGCCCGAAAGATCGTCGATCCTGCCATCTGGCAGGAATGCCAAGAGCGCCGGGAGCAGGGGGTGCGGCCGCCCCGTTCGATTCGCATCATCGGTGTGTTGATCATAGGGTTTGCATGGGCAGCGCTTGCCGCTTCGCTGGTGGCCACCATCAAGCGATAGGTTTGTGATTGCGCCCGGCTGTCTGCCATGGTTTCCGATTTGTAGTTTTTACAAATTTTAGGTAACAATGGCGTGTTTCTTTTGGAATGATTTTGACAGCGTGCGACAAATCCTCTATACTTAGGCAAATCCGCTTCCTATGAGATGGCTTCGGCTGACAGAAAGGGAGTGTGAAATTTAGAAAGGAGACACGCGTATGAGAAAAAGAATGCTTGTTCTGTTTCTGATCGTCGCTGTCGTTGCCGGATCCCTGTTCGCAGGCGGTGACGCCGAAGCGACAACGGCAGCAACTGCATCCACTGCGAAGTCGCAAGTGATTTTGGGTTCTTCTACCCAAGTCAACGGCGATTTCTTCGATGGTTGGACCAATAGTGCCACCAACGCCTATTTGAAGGAGTTGATGGGCGGCTACGCTACTGTAGCTTGGACCAAGGAAGGCCGTTATGTCATCAACCCGGTTGCTGTTCCCTCCCACACTGCGGTAGTGAACGCCGACGGTTCCAAGACGTACACCTTCAACCTCGCTCAGAACCTCACCTACAACGATGGTTCCAAGATCACCGCCAAGGACTATGTGTTCAGCATCCTGTATGCCGCGTCTCCCGAGGCTGTCGAACTGGGCGCCCAGTATGGTACGGGTCCTGAATATGTCGGTTACGAGGATTTCCACAGCGGCAAGAGCCGGACATTCTCCGGAATCAGGCTGTTGAACGACTATTCGTTCTCCATCACCATCAAAGCCTCCGAGTTGCCGTACTTCTTCGACCTTTCGCTCGTCTCGGTCGGCCCCGTCCCGATGCACGTGTTGGCTCCGGGCGTCACCATCACCGATACCGGCAAGGGTGCCACGCTTTCGGCTGCTTACAATGCCGACCTGCTGCGCAAGACCATCCTTACCCCGGGAACCGGCTATCGTTACAAGCCCCTGGTCACCTCGGGCCCCTACCAGTTTGAGAACTTCAATCCGGCCGACAGCACCGCCAGCGTGGTGTTGAACCCCCGTTTCTTGGGCGAGTATGACGGAGCCAAGGGCTCGATCTACCGCATCATCGTCAAGTTGACCAACAACGCCACCCAGATGGACGAGCTCAAGACCGGCGCCATCGACATGTTGCAGGGCATCAGCGGCGGCGTGCAGATCAACCGCGGCCTCGACATGTATGACCAAGGCTTGGTCAATTACGCCTTCTATCCGCGCTATGGCTATGGCAAGATTGCCTTCGCCTGCGACTTCGGACCCACCCAGTTCGACAGCGTCCGCCGTGCGATCGCCTATAGCCTTGACCGCAACGAGTTCGCCCGCCAGTACACCGGTGGTTTCGGAATCGTCGTCAACGGGTATTACGGTGCTTCCATGTGGGAGTACAAGCAGAACGCCGACCGGCTCGACAAGGAACTGAACGCCTATGCTTACAACCTGCAGAAGGCCGAAGAGGAATTGGTCGCTGGCGGCTGGACTTTGAACAAAGACGGCAAAGCCTTCCAGAAGGGCGTCGACACCCTGCGCCACAAGATGGTCGACGGCAAGTTGATGCCGTTGGTGATCGAGTGGGCCAATACCGCCAACAACCCCGTTTCTGAACTCATCGCCACGATGCTCGTTCCTGAAGTTCGCAAGATCGGCATGCAGATCAACGGAACCACCGTCGACTTCGCCGTCCTGCTGAACCACCTCTACAAAGAGGGCATCGACAAGCCCGTGTACGGCATGTTCAACCTCGGGACCGGCTTCGCCACCACTCAGGCCTACTGGTTCTATTACAGCACCGATCCTGAATACTTCGGGACCTACAACACCAACTTCATCGCCGACAAGGAACTGGAATCGATCGCTCTCGATATGAAGAAGACCGATCCGACCGACCTGGCTGGCTGGGTTGAGAAGTGGATCAAGTTTGAGAAGCGTTGGAACTTCCTGCTTCCGGACATCCCATTGTATTCGGACATGTACCACGACTTCTACAATCCGCGCATTGTCGGATACGAGTCGTCCTCGACCTGGGATTTCCGCTATGCGATCGTTCGCGCCAGCGTGAAGTAAACGGTCAAGCCGCAATCATCTCACTCATGTGAATACGTTTCACGACACCATAGGGCAACGGTTCAGGCCGTTTGCCCTATGGGTTGCTATTGACCCCATTTCTCCTTGGAGGGATATCTTCTGTGCTAAGATATGTTCTTAAACGGCTGGTCTATATCGTAGTGGTGTTCTTGGTCGCTTCGGTGCTCATTTTCGCCCTGTACAAATCGGTTCCAGGCGACCCGGCCCGCCTTATGCTCGAAGGCAACAAGCAGAGCATGAAACCCGAGGAATACGAGGCGCGCTACCAAGAGGCGGTGCGCAAGCTTGGTTTGGATAAACCGTTGCCCGTCCAGTATGTCACCTGGCTGATGAACACCCTTCGGGGAGATTTTGGCTATTCGCTGACTTACAAAATGCCGGTAAAGAACATGATCGGGGTTCCCATGAAGAACACGATCATGCTTAACATATGGTCGCTTATTCCGGTGTTCGCCATCACGTTGCCGTTGGGTATCGCCACCGCTGTGCGGCGCGGTTCCCGCTTCGACAGCGCCGTGCAGGTGATCACCATAATCGGATACAGTTTGCCGTTCTTCGTCATCGCGTTGTTGTTCATCTTCCTGTTCGCCGTCAAGATACCGGTCTTTCCCATCAGCGGGGTGCAAACCCCGGGATTGGAAGGTAGTGCCACCCGCATGTTCTTCGACAAGATCTACCATATGGCTTTGCCGTTGATCGTCATGGTGTTCACTTCGCTTGGCGGCCTGACGCGCTATGTGCGGGCGACGATGATCGAGGCCTTGCGGATGGATTACATCCGGACGGCCAGGGCCAAAGGATTGACCGAGAAGGTCGTCATTTACTCGCACGCTTTCCGCAACGCCCTCATCCCCTTCATCACCATCATGACCGGTTGGTTCATCAGCATCTTCAGCGGCTCGGTGGTCATCGAGCGGACGTTCTTGTGGAACGGCATGGGAAAAGTCATTATCGATGCACTGAACCAGCAGGACTTCTCGGTTTCGCTCACGATGGTGATGTTCTACCTCGTCCTTGCCCTCGTCGGCAATCTTTTGATGGATCTGTCCTACGGTTTGGCCGATCCGCGCGTCAAGTTGGACTGAGGAGGAGATCATGGCCACAAACAAACTCGGTTCCACGTTCGCGGATGTCTTAAAGACCATGTTCCTCGGGCGCAAGCACGCCACCCTCTCGTTGCTCGAAGAGGAGCAGATGCAAAGTCCGTATCGGACGATGTTGCGCAATTTTGTCGAGAAGCGCACCGCCATGCTCGGCATCTATGTGTTCTTGTTCATTTTCCTGGCTTGTTTCATCCTGCCATTTTTCTTTCCTCTCGACCTGCAGTTCCAAGACCCGACCCAACAAAACACCAAACCCTCCTTTGCATACATGAGCGTTCCGCGGGCGATGAAAGGCAACGCAGCGCAGATCGACGGCGGATCGGTGTTCGGCGTCGGGGTAGATAGGGCGGGAAACGTCCACCAGTGGGGAACCTTGACCCCGAAGCTGGAAGTGCTGCCTGCCAACATGGGCAAGGTGGTGCAGGTCTCGGCCGGTTTGGACCATGTGCTTGCACTGGACGACCAAGGCCGCGTCTATACATGGGGCAACAATCGTTTCATGCTCAGTCCGATCCCGCCCGAGATTTCTCGTGTGAAGATCAAGCAGGTGGTGGCCGGCCACCAGTTGTCGATGGCCCTCGATGTCAACGGTAATCTGTACGCATGGGGCAACACCAACATCATCAATGTCTCCTTCAAGGAGTACCAAGGCCTGCTGGACAAGGTCGTGTTGAACACCACCACAGCTTTGGCCATCACCAAGGACAAGCGGGTGGTCTCCCTGACTGCCAAAGAGACCCCGTTCTCATACATCCCAGCCGCCATCCAGGGCAAGGTCGTCGATCTGACCTCGACCGACCGCGCGGCAGCTGCGCTCACCTCGGATGGCTTTGTGCATGTCTGGGGCGGCGAGGACCACGGCGTCCAAAACGTACCCGAGCATATTCAGGGCAAGGTCGTCCAAATTTCAGCGGGACGAGGCCATATTAGCGCGCTGCTTAACGATGGGACAGTGGCTTCGTGGGGATGGAACAACTACAAACAAGCCAACGCACCCCGTTTGAAGGACATTGTCTGGATTAGCTCGGACTACTTCCAGAATTATGCCATCGATACGCACGGCAATGTCCACACGTGGGGTTTGCACGGCTACATCATGGGCACTGACCAATACGGACGCGACTTGTTCACCCGCTTGGTCTCAGGTGGTAGGGTCACCCTGACCATCGGAGCCATCGCGGTCGTCATCTCGGCGATCATCGGCATCATCATCGGTTCGTTCTCCGGTTATTACGGGGGCAGGGTGGACATCTTGCTGATGCGTTTGGCCGAGGTGGTCAACGCCATCCCGTTCTTACCGTTGGCAATGATCCTGTCGGCTATCATTGGCAGCAAGATATCGGAGACAGGCCGTATCGCCATGATCATGGTCATCCTCGGTTTGCTATCATGGCCATCGTTGGCCCGCTTGGTGCGTGGCCAAATCCTGGCCGCCCGCGAACAAGAGTTCGTCACCGCCGCCAAAGCGATGGGCATCACCGAGATGAAGATCATCTTCAAGCACATCCTGCCCAACGTCATCACCGTGGTGTTGGTCAACCTCACGTTGAGCTTCGCCTTGTGCATGCTTTACGAATCTTCATTGAGTTATCTCGGTTTCGGCGTCAACGAGCCCAACGCGACCTGGGGCAACATGCTCTACGGCTGTAACGACTCGACCGTCATGTCGCAATATTGGTGGCGCTGGGTGTTCCCCTCGATTGCGCTGAGCCTGTGCACCATCAGCATCAACATGGCTGGTGACGGCATGCGCGACGCCATCGATCCGAAATCGAACGACCGCTAGGAGGCCCTCCGTGGCATTATTGGAACTGAAAGACCTTCATACATATTTCACCACTAAGCGGGGTATCGTGAAAGCGGTCAACGGCGTCTCCTATGCCGTCGAACCTGGTAAAACCCTCGGCGTGGTGGGCGAGAGCGGCTGTGGCAAGTCGGTCTCGGCCATGAGCATCCTCAAGCTGCTGGACGGCAACGGATACATTGCCGACGGCAGCATCACCTTCAAAGGGGAGGAACTGACCACACTCTCGACCAAGGAGTTGTACACGATCCGCGGTAACGCGATCTCCGTGATATTCCAAGAACCGATGACCAGCCTCAACCCTGTTTTCACCGTCGAACGGCAAATCAGCGAGGCCTTCATGGTCCACCAGGGGATGGATAAGAAACAAGCCGCCAAGGAATCGATCCGGATGCTCACCGATGTGAAAATCCCCAATCCGGAACAGGTCACCAAGCAGTATCCCCACCAGTTGTCGGGGGGTATGCGCCAGCGGGTCATGATCGCGATGGCTTTGGCTTGCAAACCCGACCTGTTGATCGCCGACGAACCAACCACAGCGTTGGATGTGACCATTCAGGCCCAGATCCTCAAACTGATGAACGATCTCAAGCGGGAAAAGGGAACGTCGATCCTGTTCATCACCCACGATTTGGGCGTCATCAACCAGATGGCCGACGATGTGGCCGTCATGTACTGCGGCGAAGTGGTCGAGATGGCTCCGGTGAAGATCATCTTCACCAATGGCAAGTTCTCCCACCCTTATACCGAGGGCTTGATGCTTTCCATCCCGCGCTTGGATACGGCCACCACCGACAAGCTCGAGGTGATCCCCGGGGTCGTCCCCCATCCGCTCGACCTTCCACCGGGATGCAAATTCGCCCCCCGCTGCAAGTACGCCACCGAGAAGTGCCGCACAGAGGCTCCCGAGCTGAAACCTGTGGCTGAGCATCACATGATCCGGTGCCATTATCCCGACAAGGCGGTCCGCAATGCACGATAAGAAAGTCCTCTTTAAGATAACGAACCTCAAACAGTATTTCCCTCTCAAGAACAAGCGCCTGTCCGTCAAGGCCGTCGACGGCGTCGATGTGGTGATTTACAGTGGCGAGACACTTGGCCTGGTCGGAGAAAGCGGGTGCGGGAAATCGACCTTCGGGCGCGTCCTGCTGCAGCTCTACCGTCAGACCGATGGGAAAACCATGTATTACGGCCGCTTGCTGGAAGACCTGGCCCCGTCGTACGTCAAAGATACCCTGACTACGTTGGCCAAGCGCAAAGCCCGCCTGAGCGAGCTTGAGCACAAACGGGATGAGTTGAAAGCTGCCTTCGCCGAGCTGGAGAAACGCGTGGCTTCAGGTGAGTTGCAAGAGAAGCGCCACGAGCTCTACGATGCCCAGAACGCCTTTTCGGCATCGGAAAAAGTGCTCAAGGACGCCTACCTCGATATCGCACAGCTCATCGGAGGCTTCATCGTGGCCGACAATCTCGATGAAGTGGCCACCCTGTTCTTGGCCGCCTACGACCTGTCGGCGGAACGCCACCGGTTGGACGAGCAATACAAGGATTTGGAATTGGACCGCACCGACTTGGAAGGCAAGATCCGCCTGACCAAGAAAAAAGGCAAACCTTCCGAGTCCCTGGAGCGCAAACTGGCTCAGAATACCGTCGACAAGCAGACGGTGCGCACCAAGATCGAGGAGATCGAGAAACAATTGGCACAAAAGAACCAAGAGATCGATACCAAGCGCAAAGCGTATGGCGACGATCCCGAGTTTGCCAAGCACGAGAAACAACGCGACACAGGCATCGACTTGTCGCGCTTGAAGTATGATGAGATGCGCTTGTTGCGCAAAGACATGCAATTGATCTTCCAAGATCCCTATTCATCGCTCAATCCGCGCATGACGGTCGGACAGATCATAGGCGAGGGACTGTTGGCGCACCGCTTCTTCAAGGAAGATGGCGAGCTCATGCAGGAATACGTGATGAAGGTGATGGAGGATTGCGGGTTGTCCTCTTACATGATCCACCGCTATCCTCACCAGTTCTCGGGTGGTCAGCGCCAGCGCATCGGCATAGCCCGGTCGTTGGCCCTCAACCCCCAATTCATGGTGTGCGACGAGGCGGTATCCGCTTTGGACGTATCGATCCAAGCCCAAATCATCAACCTGTTGCGCGACCTCAAAGAGAAGGCCAATCTCACCTATTTGTTCATTTCGCACGACTTGGCGGTAGTCAAGTACATCAGCGACCGCATCGGAGTCATGTACTTGGGGAACCTGATGGAGTTGGCAGTCTCCCAACGGATATTCGAACGGCCGTTGCACCCCTATACCGAGGCGTTGCTGGCCGCCATTCCCACCACCGAAGTGGAGCGCAAGGAGCAACCAGTTTTACTCGAAGGCGACATTCCCAGCCCCATCAAACCACCAAAAGGCTGTAAATTCCACACGCGCTGCCGCTACTGTACCGAAATCTGTACACAAGTCGTACCGGAATGGCGTGAATTGGAACCGAATCATTTTGTTGCCTGCCATCACCCGTTGGTCGGAGAGAAGGAGTAGGACCGGTGTTCTTTCAACGCAAGATCAAACGCGTGCTGAACGTCGACGAGATTGAGAAACGCCACGCCAAGGAGGAACTCGAGCCGCTTGAGAAGCACGACTTGTTGGCGATGGTCATCGCGGCCTTGATTGTTTTCGTTCCAGTCTTGCTCCTGTTGATAGGTATAGTATACTTGATCATGTGGTTCTTTGTCCGTTGAACCGACACGACCGGCATGATGGGAGGATGGCGGGTGGGACGACTGCAGTCGCATACCTATGCTTCGGTGATCCTCAGGATTCTGGCAAGCGTGCCCCTCGCTCTGCTTGTGTTGTTCTCCTATGGCCATATCGAGAACCTTGAACGTTCCAGCGTACGCCAAAGGGTTGCGCTGGAGCTCTATCAAGACGAGCGGCTGCTCGATTACATGGTCGCAAACCAATTCGAGGATTTCAGTTCGGTTTTGTACCTCATCAGGGGCTCGCAGGAATTCAGCGATTACCTTGCCGACCCGAGCGAAGCCACCTTGCAGGAAGCCAGTGCATTGTTCATGCGCATCGGCAACAATCGCCCCTACATCTTGAGAGTCGCCTATCTGGACATAAACGGTTTGGAGGAGATTTCTGCGTTGGTTCGCGATGACGCTACCGGTGCAGGTTTGTGGTCGGACGTGTTCAGGACGATTCGGTCGACCCCATTGCTCGATCAACCTCAATTTTCATCATTGGAGCAGGTGGTGACGACTTCATCCGCAACAACCGCCAGCCACTCGTTGGTCGTCATCGACGGCGCTTTGCCGGTCTACCGCGAAGGTGAGTTCGCCGGAGCGTTGGCGGTAAGCATCGACGGGAATGTCATCGTGTCGTTGTTCAACAGCCATCTTGGAGCCGGTGATGTCTTGTCGTTGCACGGTGTCGTCGATTCGGGAGGCCGCTGGGTGTATCGGAGGGAAATCGGCGATCCGACCGGTTCCGTCTTGGATCCACAGGCAGTCGAATCTTTTTCAGCAACCGATCCCTTCCTCTGGCGCATCATCGCAACTGGTTCGGCCGAGTCGGTGGTTGATGGAAGTCGCAATGCCGTCATCAGGCGGATCAATCCGTTCCCCATAGTCGATAAAACCACCATCGCTCCCTACCTGACGGCCATCTCGTTATTCAGCGATGATGCATTGGCCATGTATACAGACAGCTTCGTGTTGCATAACAGGCCGTTGAAATGGTTGTTGAGCCTGTTCGTGCTGGCAATCGGCATCGTCATCAACCTCTTGGTCCTGTTCCGCAAGAATGAAAAACAACTGGCCCGCATCGGGAATCTGGTCTCCGAGTACGCCTACGACGGAGTGGTGATACTCGACAATGCAGCCCAAACCACCTCGTGCAACCGGACCTTCGAGTATGTTTCGGGTTTCACACGCAATGAGGTTCTGACCGGCAAAGGGATTTTCCGAACGCTCGATGCCCACAAACTTACCCAACAAGTGATCATCGAAGCGACGATGGACGATGGCAGTTTCAAGACCATGGCATGGCTTGATGGTAACGGATTCCATTCGTTGACCCACTTGTTCCTGTCGACCGTTTCCACCCGCCACAACCCGCTGTCTTCCCACATGGGGATGGTGTCGATGCCGAAGGCCCTGCCGGCTGAGCATTACGGCAGGTTATTCACAGAAGGGGAAACTGGTTCTGTCGATAAAATGGTGGATACCTACCCGCTGATGATATTCAGCACCTATTTGCAGACCGATATCACGTTCAGATTGTACCACGTGCATGTTTCCAACCTGGGGAGGTTGCAGCAGGTGCTCGATGCCGAATTCCACCACCGGCTTTCGTTGGAGATCGCCAAGCGGTTCTATCGGATCGCCGGGGTTTTGGATGTTTTCCGCTTTGATCCCGGTACCTTTGTGCTGGGCATCCGCGATAGCGGCATGGTAGAGACCAATGTGATTTCGTCCGTGTTCGAAGAGGCCATCGAGCTGAACGGTAAGTTGTTGACAGTCAATCCATTGTGCGGGGTGTCTTTGCCGTCAATCGAGGTGAAGGATGCCGCGGTCATGCTTCGTCAAGCCCGCATGGCATTGGTGATCCTCGACCACCTTGGCGCCACCCGCCTTCAGATTTACAACGAAGGGGTGAACCGTCAGATCCACCGCTCGTTTTATATCGTCCACGCCTTCCAGGAAGCTCAAGCCAATGGTGCTTTGTCGGTGGCCTATCAACCGATTGTCGATGCCAAGACCGATACGATCATCGGAGCGGAGGCGTTGTCGCGCTGGAACGATCCCGATCTCGGACCGATTTCCCCAGCCGAGTTCATCCCCGTGTTGGAACGCAATCGATTGTACGGGCAACTAGGCAGTCATGTCCTCAAGCATGTGCTGGCTTTCTTGCGGACCATGGATGTTGCTGCCGAGCGGCAATTCGCCATCTCCATCAATGCTTGCGCTGCCGAGATGGAAGACCGTTCGTTCGTGCAGAACATCGTTACGGCAGTGGAGGAGGCCAAGATCCCCAAAGACCGCTTGATCATCGAATTGACCGAATCGAACTTGGTCAAGGACCTTGTCAGCGCCAACGGAGTCGTTTCGCGCTTGCGCCGACAGGGATTCGCAGTCGAAATCGACGACTTCGGCACCGGCTTCTCATCGCTCAGTTACTTGAAACACCTGAAAGTGGATGTGCTCAAGATCGACCGTTCCTTCTTGATGGATTACCCTGAACGGGACAACGGGTCGTTGTTCAGGGCGATAGTCGGCATGGCCAAGGACCTTGGCATGCGCATCATCGCCGAGGGTGTGGAGACTGAAGCCCACATGGCCCTGATCCGTGAGACTGGATGCGACTATTACCAAGGCTTCCTGTTCTCCAAAGCGTTGGAACCACGTCTTTTTTTGCAACTGTATGAGGCACATGTGATCAGAAGCGAGGAAACCTGATCGTTACCGAATCTGCACGTGTCAGTACACCAATGATACTCCCAAGGCACAAGCCAACGGTTGGGTATACGAAAACAGGTCAGCCGGCTCTCCCAAGCATCTGGAGGCCATTGCAGTAAGGGTGACCCCCTGCAATGCGTTCCAGCCGACACTGGCCATGACGAGGGCTGAAGCATCCAACGGCGACACGATCGAACGCACTGTGACGCCCAACGAGGCCTCCGGCGAGTAGGTGGACTCCGCATAGAGCATCAAGGCGTAATCATGGTCGCTCGTCATGCCCACCCATGAAGCCCATGGACGGACCAGCGCCTCCAGGCGGACGGTGATGGTTGCCCCAAAGCCGGCCGGGATCATCCAGAACAGCGAGCTGCTCAAACGGGTGGCAAGGCGGGTCGCCTCGGCGATGTCGCCTTCGGTTGGGATTGACGTTGAGACCGCCATAGCCCAATCGGGCCCGAAGTTGCCTTGTACGGCACCATACGGGACATGGTTCCTCACTCCACCTTGACGGTACGATGCATAACCCGCCTCCAGCTTTACCGTACCGAATTCGGCATACCATCTGGCTCCCAGCAATGCATCCTCCAGCTTGAACGGATATCGAGGGGCAGCCACCGCCTCGATAAAGGAAAAGGCCCCCAACGGGATGTTGACAGATGCCAACCATGAATTCGTCTCCAATTGTGGCGATGCAGTCAAGGAAAGATTCTGCAATGACACTTGGGGTTGCAAGACGCTCCCGGCATTGAACACCACCCCGTCACCCCAAGACAAGCGGGTCTTTCCCAACGTGATGCGAGACGAAGGAAAGCGCATGCGCACAGAAGCGCGTTCGATGAGGTCGTCGGGTGAATCGAGGGCTGCCGGCATCGACAAGCGCAGAGACAACTCCCCGCGGACATTGCCGCTGGCGCTGGAAGCGAAGGTGACCCGTGCGGCCGATTGCGGGGTGTAGGACCATGTGCGCTCGGCAAGCGGGTTCAGCTTCACCCCAACGATGCTCTGATACAGGTCCATACCGACAGAGGTCTGCACTGAAGCGACAATGCTTTGGCTCGATGCGATAAGGATCAATGCTAGGAGGAGACCGGTGAGAATCCGCTTATGCATTACCGGCACCTCACCAGGTCAGCTCTTCGATCGAGAAGAGCTTGGGATCCAACGGGATATTGACTTCAAGTGTATCGATGGTCATCAAGGTGGAGGAATCACGCTTCATCTTGTCGGAGATGAGTGTCTTGACCGCTATGGTGCGCGATGCGATCTCGGCTGTTTCCAAAACCTCCATCGTTTTGAGCAATCGACCGGTTGCGGTCGAATATTCGGCTTTGAGCACTATATACGTCTCAGTGTCGATCCACAGCTTTTGCAGCGGGTAAGCCACTGTCCTGCTCTTGGCTGTCAGCCTGAGGACGTGGCACAACCGGTCGTTATGGGTCGCTTGGCCTTCCAAAGTGGCATCATAACTGGCCAACGTATCCCTTTCTGCGGTCATGTCCTCATATGAAAGATCGGAACCCAGCATCGATTGCCTGAGGGCGGCTCCCTGCAACCTGATCATCTCTTGGGCGTCAGGGTAATAGAGATACAAGCCGGTGGCGGTCCTGAGGATTTTCTGGCCCCGTTCGGCGGCGCTGGTGAATTCAACCAACGAATCGCTCGCACCGCGCGACCATGCCTTGAAGGTGGTGGTCTTGACACCGAACCGGTCGGTCGTCGCGATGGAGCCACTCATGGAAGAAGTCGCGAAGGTCTCCATCGCATCCATCTGCCTGATGATGTCGTGGGCATCCATGGCTGCCACAGGAAGGGACATAATCAAAAGCAGTGCACTCAGAACTAAGCACCTGCTGATCAATCGTCTATGTTCATACATAACCAAGAGCCTCCACGGGTTGGATTTTCGATGCCCGGCGAGAAGGAATGAAGGTGGCCAACGAGGAGATGACCACGGCATACAGGTACACGAACACTGCCGTCAGCCAGGAGATGCGGGGATAAAGCACCGAAGAGATTTCAAAATCGATTCCGCTGAGGGCATCGGTGAAATCGAGTCCGAACCGGCCGAAATAGAGCGTGATGCCGACCCCGAGCAGCACCCCGACAGCAGCTCCGATGGCGCTGATCATCGAGCCCTCCAAGAAAAACAGCCGGGTGAGTTCCGTCCCATGCATCCCCAAAGCCGAAAGGGTGCCGATCTCGCGCATCCGTTCATAAATCACCATCATGGTCGTGTTGATGATGACGGTACTGCCGAGCAGGAAGAAGAAAAT
>CAZJAK010000013.1:0-4984 GCA_964543935.1 uncultured Spirochaetaceae bacterium | reverse complement strand
GATGTATTGGGCCATCTCCAACAAGCTGTACAGATCATGCAACTGCCGCCAAGTCTTGACCTCGACTTCGACACCGGTCGTCTGTTGAATGGTTTTAGCCAGGTCGGTCGCTAGCTCGAGTTCCTCCTTGGCTGTTCGCGAAGCCATGATCAAGACCTCTTGGACAGCTGTGCCCATCCGTAAGAAATATTGGACCCGGTCGAGTGGCATCCAAGCGTGGGTGCTGTTCATGGCCATGACGGGAAAGGTCGCCAAGCCGGTGATCTGCACCGTGATGGCGTTGCTTCCCCGTGCCGCGGTGGTAGAGATCAGGGTTACCTTATCGCCAATGGCGAGGCCAAGGTTGTCGGCCAAGCCAACGCCCATCAGGATCTCGTTCTGGCCGACACTCGGCAAGCGGCCCTCCTTCACTACCGTCTCCCCATTCTGGAAGGCTGGTTCACGGGTGAAGTCAGCGCCAATGACCATCACTCCATGGTTGGTCCCGTCGAGGTACAAACTGGCCGGGAAGGGGATGCGCGGGAATACCGCCTGCAATCCTTCCGTCTTGGCCACCAGTGGTTCGATGGCTTGCCAATCGACCGACAGATGGATCGGGTTGTAACGCTCGTATTCGGCAAAATCCTTGTTGCGGATGCGGATTTCACCCGTGTAGTACTTTGTGAGATTGCCCGCCATGTCCTCACGCATACCGTCGATAAAGGAGAACAACAACACGATAGACATGGCCGAGACTGCGATGGCCGCACCGGACAGGATGGAGCGGCGTAGGTTCCTGGCGATGTTCCGAAATGCTATGCCGGTCAATTTCATAGCCTTCTCCTCCTAGTTGTGCCTGAGACAGGCCGGGATGTCCATCTTCAATGCCCGTCGGGTCGGAATGTAGGCTGCGATCATCGATAACACGAAGCCAGCAACGAAGGCCATGATAATGGCAGGGACATTCCATGAGCCGCGCATGATGCCTTGGATGCGATACCCGATATCCATGTCACGCATCATGAAGGTGAAATCGACCCCCATGATGACGAGCGGGATGTTGGTCACGACTCCCGCCAGCACTCCCACGATCGAACCGATCAGGCCGATGCCGCCAGCTTCGAGCATGAAAGCCAACTGGATGCTGCGGTCGTTCATCCCCATCGCCCGCATCATGCCGAGTTCACGCACCCGTTCATAAATCGCCATCAGCATCGTGTTGGAGATGCCGACTGCCGCAATGATGAACACCAAGAAGAGCAAGACCTTGGTCCCGCCCCGTTTGGCCTGGGCAATGCCGATGTAATCCTTGGCGAGCTCTTCCCAACCGACCACTTTCAGCAGTTGCCCTGTGGGATCCAGCAGCCGCTGCCAGGCTTTGGCCTCCGCGGCGACATCGGCGCGCTCTGGCAGGGCGATGTCGATCTCGGTGACACTCGTACCCATGCCCAACGCTTGACCGGCCACATCGATGGGGACCATCAATAAAGTCCGGTTGACATTCGGATTGGGGCAGTTGACGATGCCGACGATCTCAAGGTCGAGCGCTTCGAAAAAACCACCGTTGCCACGAGCAAGAAGCGTCACCGTGTAACCGACTTTGGCTCCGATGTCTTCGGCGAACCATGATCCGATGACCGCCCCCGCTTCACCCGGTTGGAGCAATCGGCCATCGACCAACGTCTTTGCCAAGGCGAACACCCGCTCATCGGTAACGGTATCGATGGCGGTTACCAGCACCGGCAGATTTCCATCCTCGCCGAAATCCTCGCTGTAGAGCATCATGTCGGCGGCAAACGCGATCCTGGCAGTGGCTTGAAGGCCTTTGGCCCGCAATTGTGCAAGAATTTCTTGAGGGTGTTCTATGCCTTTGTCCAACGGCAGCATGGTTCGTTCTGGCCAATAGGCGGCGTTGACTATGCGCATCGAAGAAGTCTCGTACCAACGCAAATTGCGCATCGACTCCGACTCGGCCCCCATCAACAATGAATCGACGATGATGAACATCATCAAGCCGACAGCTATGGCGAACGCGGTGATCAATGTCCTGCGCTTGTAGCGGGTGAGGTTCTTGAAAGCCAAGGAGACGACGAACCTCATGGTTGCCTCCTTCCGTCAGCCGTGATCTGGCCGTCATGCAGGATGACCAAGCGGTTGGCGTAATCCATGACCATCTTGTCGTGGGTCGAGAAGACGAAGGTTGTGCCGTACCGGTCGTTCATGGCCTTCATCAAGGCGAGGATTTCTTCGCCGGTCTTGGAGTCGAGATTGGCGGTCGGCTCATCGGCCAGTACGATTTTGGGTTGTTTGATCAATGCCCGGGCGATGGCGATGCGTTGCTGTTGACCCCCGGAGAGCTTGGCGGGGCGGCGGTCTTCCATCCCCTTCAGGCCCACCTCGGCCAGCATCTGCATCGTCCGTTCCCGGACTTCCTTCTCGGGCACCCCCAGGATGGAGAGGACGAACGAGACGTTTTCGAAGGCACTGAGTACGGGAATGAGGTTGTAGGTTTGGAAGATGAATCCCAAATGGTTGCGGCGAAACTCGGTCTTGCGACGTTTGTCCATCGTGGAGACCGCCACATCATCCATCCATATCTCTCCGCCATCGAAGGAATCGATGCATCCGATCAAGTTCAGCAACGTGGTCTTGCCCGATCCAGAGGGACCGGCGATGCTGATAAATTCACCATCGGCGATGGTAAGAGAAACATCGCGCAATGCGCGGACGACAGTCTCCCCTGTCTTGTAGGTGCGTACCACATGCTCAATCCGGATCATAGAGATTCCTCCTCTTGTACCTCGCCCGCTTTGGCCGATTTGCCGGCATTGTTCTGAAGAGCTGCCGTCGCCAGGGCCGCACCCAGATCCATTTTATCAAGGATGGAAGCCGGCATGAGCATCATCGAGTTGTTTTGCCGGATTCCTTCATACACCATGTTCATCGCCCGCAGCTGCAAAGCGACGGGATTCCCGTCGTATTGGGAAGCAGCTTCCTGGAACTTCCGGGCGATCTCCACTTCGGCGGCGCCCAGGATGATGCGGGATTGTTTCTCACGTTCCGCTTGGGCCTGCTTGCTCAAGGCATCCTCGAGTTCCTTGGGGATGATGATGTCGGTGATTTCGATCGAAAGGATCGTCACCCCCCACGGATTGGTCTTGGCGTCGAGGGCTTGTTGGATCTCCTTGCCCAACTCTTCCCGGCGCGAGAGCAAGGCCGCCAACTCGTGTTTGCCGATGCTGTCGCGCAAAGCGGTCTGGGCTGACAGGACTACCGCCTCGATATAATTCTCAACCTCCAGAACGGCTTGTTTGGCATCCCAAATCATCCAGAAGGCGATGGCGTCGACATGGACCGGGACAGTGTCCTTGGTGAGGGTTTTTTCAGCGCTGAAGTCGGTGGCCCGGATGCGGGTGTCGACGAACTCGGCGATGCGGTCGATCAGCGGGGCGAGCAGCAACACGCCACAGCCATGCACCTTGCGGAATTTGCCCATCCTGAGCACAATGACCTTGTCCCACTGCAGCACCAGTTGTACCGAGGCTCCCAGGAACATGCCGACGCATCCGGCTATCGCAACCGGGGCAAGCGGGAGTCCCAGGAAACCGATCACATACAACCACACCAGGGCTGTGGTGGCCACGATCGTGGCCCACAGCGGGAAGAGCGCCACGATGCCGGCTGCCGCGATGAAGGCCAAGGCCAACGGCACGGTCGCTTGAATGACGAATATCGGGTACATCGACATCTGGATGGCGATACCTGTGGCTATCGCCAGTGCCAAGATGAAAAACGAGAGTGCTCCAAATGAGAAATCCTTGTGCAACACAAAGGTCTGTTGGTTCTTGATCCGTTCGAACTTTCTTTGGAACAAGTTCATGGTCACGCCTCCTTCGAGCTTAAGTCCGGGCCCAGTTCCACGATATGCTTGATCAACTCGTCGAGCGAAAAGCCATAGGACGAGGCCTTGGAAATATACGAGCGGGTGATCTCGGTGAGGATCCGTTCCCGCTCGATGCTGTCAATGGTGATTTCCTTGTCGCTGATAAAGGTCCCCGAGCCTTGTTGGGTGACCACGATGTCACGGATTTCCATTTCCTGGTACGCTCGGGCAACCGTATTGGGATTGACGCTTAGTTCGACGGCCAGGGCGCGCACGGTGGGCAACTTCGTCCCTTTGGTGACCCGACCGTCGGCGATTGCCATTTCCACTTGCAGGATGATCTGCTTGTAATAGGGCACCCCGCTTTTCGTATCCAATGAGAATCCGATGGGTGAAGCCGGCTCGTCCTTCATCGATTGCTCCTTGTTTTGTCCCATTGTACTAGTGTATTAGTACAATGTCAACATACTTCATCTTCTTCATGCTGAAAAAGACCTCATGTTGTCATGCATCAGCGAGCGTGATACACTGCTCCATCATGGGAAAAAGGCTACCACCCAGCCGATTCCTGGTGGCTGGATTCGCATTGGTCATACTGCTTGGCTCATTATTGCTGTCCCTGCCGATCGCATGGCAACAGGGCAGGGTGGTCGAATACATCGACGCCCTGTTCATCTCGGCAAGCGCCGTGTGCGTGACGGGTTTGACCACCGTCGATGTCGGTGGAACTTTCAGCTTGTTCGGCCGGATCACCCTGGCTATCCTCATCATGGTGGGTGGGATGGGCTTCATGGCCGTCATTACCGTGATCATCACCGCTTTGGGACTGTCGGTCGGCATCGGGCAGCGGACCTTGGTGAGCGAGGCTTACCGACCCGGAACCTTGCGCGGCACGGTCCGGTTGGTGCGCACGGTTGTGATGGCCTCCTTGTCGTTCCAATTGATGGGAACGGTTGTGTTCTTTTTTGTGTTCACGAGAAACGCCCCTGTGATCAAAGCGCTCGAGTTGGCCGCTTTCCATGCCATCTCGGCTTTCAACAATGCCGGTTTCGACCTGCTCGGATCGTTTCGGAGCCTGACGGGCTACCGTGACGATGTGGCGATGAATGCTTTCACCGCTTT
>CAZJAK010000012.1:0-46291 GCA_964543935.1 uncultured Spirochaetaceae bacterium | reverse complement strand
ACATGCCGATCAGTCGTGTCAATCCAATGCTTTCTCCACGATCCGCTTGGCCAGGTCGCTCTTCAATGAGGCCACCAGTGCTTGAACCTGGGCCACTGCATCGTTGAGGTCGAGCTGGAGGGTCTGGTCCATGGCGTGGCGCAACTTGGCCTCGAGCTTGCCCTCTTTGAGCGAGCGGTTGCCCAATGTGAGCCGGATGGGGACTCCCAGCAGGTCTGCGTCGGCGAACTTGACCCCGGCCGATTCCTTGCGGTCGTCATAGAGCACCTCCACTCCCGCCGCCTTGAGTTGGGCATAGAGGTTCTCACCGGCATCGGAATCCTTGACCAACGACACGAGATGGACATGATAGGGGGCCACCGCCACCGGAAGCATCAAGCCGGCCTCATCGTGGTATTCCTCGGCCAGGCAAGCCAGCAGGCGGCCCACCCCGATGCCGTACGAGCCCATCACCACCGGCTTGCGCACGCCGTCCTCGTCTTGGAACAGGCATCCCATCGAATCGGAATAACGCGTGCCGAGCTGGAAGATGTTGCCGACCTCGACACCCTTGCTTTGCAGCAAGGCCGAACCGCACTGGGTGCACTCATGACCGGCAGCGGCCGAGGCGATGTCGGCCACCATCCCTTGGTAATCGCGTCCAAAGTTGGTGTTGAGCAGGTGGTATCCTTCGCGATTCGCGCCGGCCACCAAGTTATTGGCATTGGCCACCGAATCATCGACCACAACCAAGACGTCGAGTGCCGCTCCGATTGGTGAACCATACCCCGGTTCCATCTTGCCTGCCTTGATTTCTTCGACATGGGCGGGGCGCAGGGCATTGGCCCGCACGGCATTCTGCAACTTGTTCTCTTCGATCTCCAGGTCTCCACGCACCACGCCGATAATCAACTTGGACTGCTCGGCCCCTGTGGCCGGATCAATGAAGGTGCCCACCATGAAGAGGGCTTTGGCGGTCTGCGTGGCGTCTATCTT
Organism: uncultured Spirochaetaceae bacterium; assembly: GCA_964543935.1. GTDB lineage: Bacteria > Spirochaetota > Spirochaetia > Sphaerochaetales > Sphaerochaetaceae > JAAYDK01. The sequence goes on along the minus strand of CAZJAK010000012.1, from coordinate 45,316 downwards.
CAAGAATGTCGCCAACTCCTCGATAGTCTTGCATTCGGGAGTCGAGACCTCCTGCAGCGCTTGCAGCGGTTCTTGCCGGTAGTGCTTGCGGAAGGTGGCCACCTGACGGTTGGCCGTGTAGCCGCAATTCGGGCAGGTGATGATGGTATCCTCGCCGATGGGGGAGAGGTACATGTACTCGTGGGCCACTTTGCCGCCCATCATGCCCGAATCGGACCCGACTGCGATGGCCGGAAGGCCACAGCGGGAGAAAATCCTGAAATAGGCCGTGTAATGGGCTTTGTATTGCTTCAACAATCCTTCGTAATCCCGGTCGAAGCTGTAGCTGTCCTTCATGGTGAACTCGCGCACACGGATCAGGCCGGCTCGCGGACGGGGATCGTCACGCCATTTGGTCTGCAACTGATACACCAACTGGGGCAAGCGCTTGTACGAGTCGATTTCGAAGCGGGCGATGTCGGTCACGCACTCCTCGTGGGTCATGGCCAAGACCATGTCGCGTCCCACCCGGTCTTGGAACCGCCCCATCTCTTTGTCGATGCTGTAGTAGCGGCCGGTCTCTTTCCAAATGTCGGCGGGGTTGACCACCGGCATGAGCAATTCTTGGCCGCCGATGGCGTCCATCTCTTCCCGGATGATGCTTTCGATCTTGCGCACGCTGCGCAGTCCGAGCGGAAGCAATGAGAAAATGCCGGCTCCCAGTTGCTGGATGAAACCGGCGCGCAACAGCAATTCGTAACCCTTGCTGTCGGCATTGGAGGGCGCTTCCCGCAAGGTTCGGGAAAAGACATTCGACATTCTCATGGCAGTGCTCCTTGTCGTTGTGGATGACGAAGGCATTATACCTGAACGCCGGTGGCTGCTCAACAGGCCCGCTCTTCTCTTTATCGGTTAAAAGATTTACAGTACAGGATACAACATTCTTCAAACACCTGGGCAAGGGGGATAAGCACATGTTGGACTATGCACGCGAACGGGCCGATGTGGCCGCCATGATGTCCAGACTGTACCGTTGTCGACTAACTACCACCAGTGGCGGCAACATCAGTCTGCGCTTGAGCCCCGACTTGTTCTGCATCACCCCGTCAAAGCTCGACAAAGCCAACTTGAGTGCCGACACAATAGCACTCGTGGCAATGGACGGAACCAACCTGACTCCCGACTTGCCGTTGAGCATCGAGTCGGAGATGCACCGTCAAGCTCTGCTCAATCGAAGCGATATCTCGGCGGTCATCCATGCCCATCCCTGCCATGCCTCGGCATTCACCGCCCTCGGCCCGGCCATCGATACCAAGTTGTTGGCCGAAAGCTGGTACTTGTTGGAAGAACCGGCCTTCGCACCCTATCAGCGGATGGGGACAGCGGCATTGGCTGCCAGCGTGGCCTCCTGTCTGAAACGCTCCAACGTGGTGCTCATGGAAAACCATGGCGTGCTGACGGTGGGCAAAACGCTCTTGGAAGCTTTCGACCTGATCGAGGTGCTGGAAAACGCCGCCCACATGACGGTCATCGTCCAGACGATGTCACTCGGGGGAAGCTTTACGAGCAGCCCCCTCACCCAGCAGCGCTGCGAAGAACTGATGGAGATGAAACGGCCGTCGACTACCAAGGGAAAGCAATGAAATACGAGTTGGAAACCATCCCCGTGTGGGAAGCCCTCAAGAGCGGCAGCGAGTGCTTGTTGTGTGATTTGATGAGAGCTTCCGAGACCCACGCAGTCGCCTATTACCTTGGCAGTTCGGTGATGCATCCCGAGACGCGTGTCGAGGTAAATCGCAGTGGGTTTTGTCCTGCCCACTGGAACAAACTGGCCAAGGCCGGTAAGCCACAGGCGCTCGGTTTGATAGCCCACACCTATCTTCAAGAGACCCGTAGACAACTCGAGGCTCAGTTCTCCGCCATCGGACCAACCAAGGAAGGCCGGCCTCTTGCACACCAGCGACTCAAGATCAACACCGTCTTGGAAAAGCGTGAGTCGGGTTGCCTGGTCTGCTCGCAGATGGAAAAACGGCTGCAACGCTATGCCTATACCACCGTCAAGCTCTGGTGCGACGATGCCGACTTCCGCCATGCCTTCGACCACGGCAAGGGGGTCTGCCTGCACCATATGCCGATCCTGCTGGAGATGGCCGAGGGAATTCTCGGCAAACTCCAAGCCAAAGCATTCAGCGTCGCGCTGATCCAAACAGTTGAAGTGAACTTAAAACGTTTGGAGGATGAGGTGTTGTGGATGACCCAGAAGTATAAAGCCGAGAATCAGGATAAGAGTTGGAACGGTTGCGAAGATGCCCATAAGCGGGTTGTCTCGAAACTGATCGGCGCCGGACGGGTCATCGATCCAGTTTAAGCTTTCAACGGGGGACTTTGATACCCAATTTCAACTGTTGCCCGTTGTCGGCCAGATTTTCCATGTCGCGTCGTCTGAGCAAGTGGCAATGATGGTCGTCCCGGTCGAAATGGTAATAATCGATCCACTCGTCGTCGGCCCGGTAGATAAGCAAATAAGATTTTTGGGGTAAAAAAGCGATGGCCAGCGCTAGCGTGCAACCCGATTCGGTTTTCAGGTCGTACAACATGCGCAATTCCTGTTCGGACAGGTAATCGTCGCGGCACATGATGGCCATGGGACGGACCGGGTCCTCGAGGTTGCGGTTGTGCAACAGGATGTCGGACGTGACCGAGCCTTTGGAGAGTCCAACCGGCGCACTCAAATCAAACACAAACCCGTCGTTCGATCCGGTCGGGAAGATGGCGTGCTCCAGATAATGGGCCAAACGGTGGCACATGGCCACCCGCGAGCGGCGCCATCCGAACAGGACGGCGTCACGTTGCACAAGCAATGCCAATGCCGAGATACAGGCTTCGAACAGGCGGATCATGCCATAGCGTTCCGATTCAAGAATTTTCATTGGCATCATTGTACCACACTGAGCAATGGATGCAACAAACGTTGTTGAACCGTTCTCACACGTATGTGATGTCCCACGACATGGTGGCTACCTTGGATAAAGTCTGGAACACCGAGCAATACCTGGTCGATATCTCAAAAGCCTTGCTGAATTTGGCTTGATCGGTCACTCCCTTGGCAGTCACGGCGATCCGACAGGTCTGCAGCGTGGCGACCTTCTCGTCGCGTTTGATGCCCTCGATGTCCATGTCCAATCCCGTGAAGGTCACTTGCATCTTCTCAACCATCGATTCGAAGGTCCTGAACAGGCAATAGGAGAGGCCTCCCAACAGCAACTCGTAGGGAGCGAAGGTCCCCGCCTCGTGGCCGAGCGCAACGGCGGCACCACTGTCGGTGACCAGTTTTCCGCTGTTTGTTCCAAAGTGAGATACGATGTGCGTGCGCGATCCCATAGTCATCCTCCCTGTAGGGCAGTGTCGTACCGTCAACATACTATAGCCAAGCACAAAGGTAAACAGACCGGGAAATAATCAGAGCCCCTTGCAGTAGAGGGCAGCGTTCATCCCCGCCATACGTCCGGTCGCCCAAGCGGCGTGCAAGTTGAAGCCGCCGGTGTCACCATCGATGTCCAACACCTCGCCGGCGAAGAACAGTCCCGCCACGAGCTGCGACGCCATGGTGGCGGCATCGATCTGTTCCAAAGCAATTCCACCGGCGGTGACCATGGCATGTTCCAAGCAGCCTTCGAGGGATATGGTGAAACGATGGTCGACGATGGCTTGGGCGATTCGATTGTAATGTTTTTTACCCAGTTCTGCTGCTTTTCGGCTACCGTCGATGCCTAACGAAGCCAATAGCCAATCGACGAACGCCACCGGTAATCCTCCGTGACATACAATCGAGCGCACCTGGCGGCGTCCTTCTGTGCTCGATTGGGCAACAAGCAAGTCGCGATACGCGTCGACGGAGGGAACACGGCCGTCTTGTGTTGTGAAGCACACTGAAATTTCATCACCTTCGGCAAGATACCGGCTGGCATCCAGCACCAGTGGTCCCGACAGTCCGGTATGGGTGACCAACAGTGGACCAGTTTCCAATGGATGGATGATGCCTTGTTTGACCAGACCGAGGGCTGCTGCCGGAAAGGTCAATCCGCTCAAGTTGACGATGGTGCTGCCCGGGGTGAGGATTGCCGTCAGGCCGGGGTGGGGCGTAATGATCGCGTGGCCGAAAGAAGCTGCCAAGCGGTAACCGTCGCCGGTCGAACCGGTGGTACTCCAGGTGACTCCTCCGGTGGCGATGATCACGGCATCGCAGGGGTAAGGCGATCCTGTGGCAGTGTGCACCAGGAACTCTTCTTTCTGGTGTTCAATTTGGGTGACGCGCCGTTCGGTAAGCAGTTCCACCCGTACCGAGCGGCATTGATTCACGAGCATGGCCAACACATCGGCACTTTTCAACGAACGCGGAAAGACCTTGCCATCGTCACGAACGATTGTTTCAAGTCCCCAGGCTGCGAAGGTATCCATCAAGCGTCGTGGCGGCAAAAGGGCCAAAGCTTGTCGTAAAAAAACGCCATGGTTGCCGTAATGGCCCTCCATGGCGCGTGCAGCTAGATTGTGGGTGAGGTTGCATTGCCCGCTTCCGCTGGCTAGCAGCTTCCTTCCAAAACGTGAGTTGCGTTCCAAAACCGTGACAGTCAAGTCAAGGCCGGCTTGCCGGCCGGTCGTGGCAGCGGCGATGGCGGCCATCAAAGCCGCCGGACCGCCGCCGATCACGACAATCCGACCGATTCCAGGCATGGCGCGTTCCTAGTTCTTCTTCTCAGGGAACTTGATAGCCAAATGCAACTCATCCAATTGCTTGTCGTCCACGAACGACGGGGAGTCGTCCATCGGCGAGATGGCAGCAGTGTTCTTGGGGAAGGCGATGACCTCCTTGATCGAGGTCTGCTCGGACATGATCATCACCATGCGGTCGATACCCGGGGCGATGCCGCCATGCGGTGGCGGACCGTAGCGGAAGGCATTGAGCAAGAACCCGAAACGGATCTCGGCCTCGTCGTCTGGGATGTTGCAGATGCGGAAGATCCGCTTCTGCAATTCGACATCGTGAATCCGGATCGAACCCGAGGCCACTTCGTAGCCGTTGAGCACCAGGTCGTACAAATCGCCCTTGACGCTGCCAGGATCGCTTTCAAGGGTATCCAAGTATTGCAACTGCGGCATTGAGAACATGTGGTGGGCGGCTTCCCAATGGCCGTTCTCCTCGTTGAACTCGAACAGCGGGAAGTCGACAATCCAGCAGAACTCGAAGGTCCCCTTGGGGATGATGGCCAAATCGCGGGCCAGTTTGATCCGTACGGCTCCAAGCGAGTTGCAGCACTTCTTCCAGGGAGCTGCAATGAACAGGATCATGTCGCCCTCGTGGGCCTCGGTGCGCTCGATCAATGCGGCCTCTTGACCGACGAGGAATTTGGCGATGCCTCCCTCGAGGGTGCCGCCTTTGGCAACTTTCACGAAAGCCATGCCCTTGGCGCCATAGACCTTGGCCGCCTCTTCCAACTCGCCAATGTACTTGCGGGAATAGGCGACCTTGTCGGAAGCTGGTGCACGCAATGCCTTGACAGAGCCACCTTCATCCAACGAGGCATGGAAGGCGGCGAACGTGCTTGATCGGGCGATGTCGTCCACCGCCACCATCGGCAAGCCATAACGCAAGTCGGGCTTGTCCACCCCGTAAGTGTTCATTGCGTCGTGCCACGACAGACGCCTGAAATGGGCCGGCAGCCGGTAACCCATCACCTTGGCAAACACGTCGTTGAACAGCTCTTCCATGGTCAACAGCACATCCTCGCGGTTTACGAAACTCATTTCAAGGTCCAGCTGGGTGAACTCGAGCTGGCGGTCGCCGCGGGCATCTTCATCGCGGTAGCAACGGGCGATCTGGAAGTAGCGGTCGAAACCGCTCACCATGAGGATCTGCTTGAACAGCTGGGGACTCTGCGGCAACGCATAGAACTTGCCGGCATACAAGCGCGACGGGACCAAGAAGTCGCGGGCTCCCTCGGGAGTCGACTTGATCAGGGTGGGGGTCTCGATTTCGTAGAATCCCTTGGCGCTCAAATGGTCGCGGATGGCTTTCACGAAACGATGGCGCAGTTCGATACGCCTTTGCATGCCCGAGCTGCGCAGGTCGAGGTAGCGGTATTTCAGGCGCAAGTCTTCCTTGGCGTCGCTTTCCTCGTCGATCATGAACGGCAACGGTTCACAGTAGGACAAAATTTTCAGATCGTTGACGTCGACTTCGATCTCACCGGTGCCCATGGCGGGATTCACCATGGAGTCGGGTCGCTTGCGCACCACGCCCTCCACGGCCACGCAGTATTCCAAACGCAACTCTTCGGCAGTCCTCTTGAGTTCCTCGGAGGCTTGCTCGCCGATGACGGCTTGGGTGATCCCGTAGCGGTCGCGTAGATTGATGAAGTGTATTCCGCCATGATTCCGGTTGCGGTGAACCCAACCATTGAGGACAACCGTCTTGCCCTCGTCGGAGCCGCGCAATGCTCCGCATGTGACTGTTCTCTGCTTATATTCCATGAGGGCCATGTTATCATGTAGGCCCTCCTGTTTCAATTGGAAAGGGGCACTTGACGGATGGGTCGCAACAGTCCAAGATTGACATGAGGCAGCCGTCGAGGGAGGTGGTAAGGATGATGGGCGAATACCCCCCGCAGATCATTAGCGCGAGCCGCAGGACCGACATTCCCAACCATTACGCCGCATGGTTCATGCAGCGCATCAAAGAGCAGTATGTGTTGGTCCGCAACGCCCGCGACCACAACCAAATCCGTAAGGTCGATCTTTCGGTTCCGGCAGTGGCCTGCATTGTGTTTTGGACCAAGAATCCTGCCCCGTTGATCGATTTCCTGCCGGCCCTCGATCCCTATCCCTACTACTTCCTTTACACCATCAACGCCTATGGCCGCGATATCGAACCCCGCATCCCTCCCATGGGAGAATCGGTCGACCGGTTCCGGGCATTGGCCGACCGCCTTGGTCCCGAACGGATGGTGTGGCGATACGATCCGGTTTTGATCAACCCTTCCTATCCTGTCGGTTACCATGTGGAAAGTTTCAACTACCTGTCGCGCAAGCTCGAAGGCTACACCGACACCTGCATCATCAGTTTCATCGACCTCTACAAGAACACCCGCGCCCACGCTGCCGAATTGCAGCCGGTCGACATCGACTTGGCCACAATGCGCCGCTTGGTCTCCAATTTCAGCACCCAAGCGGCTTCGCACGGCATCAAAGTACAAACCTGTGCCGAACCGGCCGACTTCGACGATCTCGGGGTGCTCCATGGCGCGTGCATCGATCCACTGCGCGTACAACGCGTCAGCGGTTTGCACATCGAAGCCGGTAAAGGAACGAATCAACGGCCGTTCTGCCACTGCGCTCCAAGTGTGGATATCGGCATGTACAACAGTTGCATCAACCTCTGTACCTATTGTTATGCCAATTATAACGAGCATCTGGTGCATGCGAATTACGGCAGGGCCCGCAGCAGTTCGCCGTTGCAAGTCGGACAACTGGAGAAATCGGATACCATCGTGGAGCGTAAAGCCCGCACGGCACCAGCCCAACTGGCCCTGTTCGACTCCCCGCAGTCAGAATGAAGAATGTCTGCCTTCACCGTTGCATGATGCCCGCTTGCAGTTCCTCTTGTTCTTTCAGGCGATTCTCATTGGCTACCGAAAGCATCAATTTGATCCTGTTTTCCTGATTCACCCGGGAAGCCCCTGGGTCGTAATCGATCGGGACGATATTGGAACGGTCGTCCAGTTCCTTGAGTTTTCGGATCATCCCTTTGCCGACGATATGGTTGGGCAAGCATCCGAACGGTTGCACGCAGATGATGTTGCGGTACCCTAGCAACGACAGGTCCCGCATCTCGGCAGTCAGCAACCACCCTTCGCCCATCTTGCACCCCAGGCTCAACACTTCACGGCCTGCTTCGACTGTATGCTTGAACGGAAGCGGAGCAACGAACACTGCCCGTTTTTGCACCGCTTTGATGGCGATGCGCTCGAAAGTCCCCAAGTAGTGGAGGACCCAGGTTACGATAAGCGCTTTCAAACGGCTGCCACCATACAGCCGGATGTCCTGCAGTTGGTTGTACAAACCGTACAACAAGAATCCGGTCAAGCCCGGAATCATTACCTCGCAGGACTGCGAAGCTAAGAACTCTTCGAGATGGTTGTTGCCAAGAGCGGCGTACTTCATATAAATCTCACCGACCACACCCACCTTCACCACCGGACGACTCCGGTCGACTTCTATCTGCGCGAAGTCCGCCGCCATCATGGCCAGGTTCCACTTGAGTGCCAGTCGGTCGTACCCGCGGCTGTTCCTGAATTGAGCCGAAAGACGTTCGATCCACCGTCCCACCAAGAAATCGGTTGAGCCCGGCCTGGTCTCGTACGGGGCGACCTGGTTGCGCAACAACATGAGGGTGTCTCCATAGGTCAATGCAGCCACCGCTTTGCGTAGCAGTTTGAGAGTCACGTCGAATCCGCTAGTGCGGTCGAGTCCTTTGAGGTTCATCGAGAGCACTGGTACGAAGCCGTAGCCTGCCTTCACAAGGGCCTTGCGCAGCAAGTGGATGTAATTGGAGGCTCGACAACCGCCTCCGGTTTGTGTGATGGCCAACACCACCCGATGGACATCGTAGCGTCCACTGTCGAGTGCGTCGATCATCTGTCCAATCACCAACAAAGCCGGGTAACAGGTGTCGTTGTGGACATACTTCAATCCAGTGCGGACCACCTGCGGACCATCGTTGGTCAGCAGCTCGATGGCATACCCTTCATCCCTGAGGACTTTGACGAACAACGAGAACTGGATGGGGGCCATCATCGGTGCCAGGATTGTATGGGTGGCGCGCATGTCGCGGGTGAAGCGGGGGTGCTCGGTCCTCATGGCTGCTTCCTTTGGCGCTCGATTGCAGCTAGCAAGCTGCGGATGCGGATGCGCACCGATCCCAAGTTGGCGATCTCATCGATTTTCAATTGGGTGTACATGCGGCCTTGGTCTTCCAGCAACGAACGGGTCTCATCGCTAGTGATAGCGTCCAAGCCACACCCGAAGGAGACGAGGTGGACCAATTCCATGTCGCGTTGGGCTGCGATGGTCTTGGCGGCGGCATACAGTCTGGCATGGTAGGTCCACTGGTTCAGCACATCCACAGCCACCTTTCCAGGGGTAAAGTTCAACGCGTCTTCCGACAAGACCGCCACGCCATACCCGTTGATCAGACGGTCGATACCGTGATTTATCTCCGGATCGGCATGATAGGGCCGCCCCGCTAGAACGATGATTGGCTTGCCCACCGCGCGGGCTCGTCCGATGATGCGTTCTCCTTCGTTGCGCAGATTTGCCAAGTAGTCGCGATACGCACCGTATGCTTTCGTGACAGCCAAACGGACAGTTTTCGCTTTGATGGTGCTGTCGATGGCTTGTACGATCGGCAGCAACTTGTCCGGTAGGTCCTTGGCCCGGTGCAGTCCGATCGGGGCTTTGATGAAGCGCACCGTACGCAGACTGCCCATGTTGGCGTCAAGGACTTCGGGGTAATAGGCGACCACCGGGCAATTGAAGTGGTTGTCGCCCAGACCTTCGTCGACATTGTAGGTCATGCAGGGATAGAAGATCGTTCCGACTCCTGCATCGACTAGGTGTTGGACGTGACCGTGCATCAACTTAGCCGGAAAGCAGACCGTGTCGGAGGGAATCGAGTTCTGGCCCTTGAGGTACAGCTCTCGGTTGGAACGTGGCGAAACGATTATTTTCAGGCCGATCTCGTTGAAGAAGGTACTCCAGAAGGGCAACAACTCATACATGTTCAATCCCATCGGAATACCAACCACCTTCTCGTCGATGATCGTGTCCTGCACTTGCGGGGCATAGGTGCCCAGTTTGGCTAGTTTATAGTGGTAGATGTTAAGCGAATCATCCTCTTGGGTACCGCCGGTAGGCCGTTCGCAGCGGTTGCCGCTGATGAACCGGCGTCCGTGGTCGAAACTGTTCACCGTCAAGCGACAGGCATTGGGGCAATGTCGGCACGTGACTGACGACACGGCATGGGAAAACGATGCCAAGCCCTTCGCATCGAGCAAAGTCGATGTTCCGTTCGAGCACTCCATGGCGTGCAAGGCCGCGCCATACGAGCCCATCAAGCCGGCGATGTCGGGCCGAATGACCTCGATCCCCAATTCCTGTTCGAAAGCCCGCAAGACCGCATCATTGAGGAACGTTCCCCCTTGGACCACGACCTTGCGCCCCAAGCTCTCTGCCGATGCGGTGCGAATGACTTTGTACAAAGCGTTCTTGACCACACTGATCGACAATCCAGCGCTGATGTCCTCGATCGAGGCGCCCTCCTTCTGGGCTTGTTTGACCGACGAGTTCATGAAGACCGTGCAGCGCGAGCCCAAATCGACCGGTCGACGGGCAAACAAACCAAGCTTGGCGAAATCCTCGACCGAGTATCCCAAAGCATTGGCGAAGGTTTGCAAGAACGAGCCGCATCCGGAGGAACAGGCCTCGTTGAGGAATACGCTGTCGACACTCTGGTTGCGGATCTTGAAGCATTTGATGTCCTGGCCACCGATATCGATGACGAAATCGACGAGCGGCATGAAGTGGTGGGCGGCCATGAAGTGGGCCACTGTCTCCACCAAGGCGAAGTCGACCTTGAAGGCCTCCTTGATGATATGCTCGCCATAACCGGTCACGGCGCTGGCGGCGACAACGGCCTCGGGATGCTCAGCATACAGGCGTTGGAGTATGTCCTTTACGATCGGCACAGGATTGCCGCTGTTGGACTGGTAGGTCGATTGCAAGATGTTGGCCTGCTCATCAATGACCACGCTTTTGACCGTGGTGGAACCGGCGTCGATGCCGATAAAGACCTTCTGGGCACCCGATGTGAATGAACCGCGCTTGACGGTGGCCAACGCATGCCGCTTCTTGAACATCTCGTAGGCCAACCGGTCGGTGAACAACGGCGGGATGGAGGGAATCGAATCATCGCTGCGATGGGCCCGCAATGTCTCGATCGCCGAAGTGACGTCGGACTCGCTGGTGGCGCACCATGCGGCACCCATCGCCACGTAATACAACGAGTGTTCGGGGCAGATTCCTTTGATCCCCAAGGTCGCGTCAAAACTGGTGCGCAGGTGCTTCAAGAAGGTCAGCGGACCACCTAAGTAGACCACCTTGCCATCGATGGCCCGGCCTTGGGCCAAACCAGCGATCGTCTGGTTGACGACCGCTTGCAAGATGCTTGCCGCGATATCCGTTCGACGGGCCCCTTGGTTGAGCAGCGGCTGGACATCCGATTTGGCGAACACCCCGCAACGCGATGCAATGACATGGATCCGCTCAGCTTGGGAAGCCAACTCGTCCAACTGGTCCCCGCTCACCCCCAGCAAGGTCGCCATCTGGTCGATGAAGGCCCCCGTCCCACCGGCACACGTCCCGTTCATGCGTACTTCCATACCGCGGGTCAAGAACAGGATCTTGGCATCCTCGCCGCCGAGTTCTATGACGACGTCGGCGTCGGGGATGCGTTGCTTGACTGCGACGCGCGTGGCGTGCACTTCTTGAACGAACGGAAGCCGACAACGGTCGGCCATGCCCAATGCGGCCGAACCGGAGACCATGATGGCGGTTTGCCGGCCATGGAGCAACTCCTCGTCGATACAAGTGAGCATCGCATCGGTCCGTTCAGTGATTTGCGAGTAGTGCCGTTCATAACGGCAGAACACAATGGTGCCCGTACGATCGAGGACCACCCCTTTGATGGTGGTCGAGCCGATGTCCAAGCCGATGCGGAATTCGGGTAGCGCTTCCATACTCTCCACCTGTGTAGTGCATTATCCCTGCGAAGCAATGGAGGTTTCGAACTGGGCGTTGTACAGGTCGGCGTAAAAACCACCAGCAGCAAGCAAATCATGATGATTGCCTTGCTCGACCACGTCACCGTCGCGCATCACCAAGATGGTGTCGGCGTCGCGGATGGTGGACAAGCGGTGGGCGATGATGAAGCTGGTGCGGCCGTGCATCAAGCGGGCCATGGCCTCCTTCACCAGAATCTCGGTGCGGGTGTCGACGCTGCTGGTCGCTTCATCCAAGATCAATATCTTGGGATCGGACAGGAACGCCCTGGCGATGGTGATCAATTGTTTCTGTCCTTGCGACAGGTTGGACGACTCTTCGTTGACCATCAAGTCATAGGCACCAGGCAGGCTGTGGATGAAATGGTCGACCCGGGCTGCTTGCGCAGCTTGGTAAACCTGTTCGTCAGTCGCATCGAGACGGCCATACTGGATGTTGTCCTTGATCGTCCCATTGAACAACCATGCGTCTTGCAGCACCATGCCCATCTGTCGACGTAGGGCAGGACGTTTCAGGCTCTTGATGTCCTGACCGTCGATGGTGATCGAGCCAGCGTCGACATCGTAGAAACGCATCAGCAATTTGACGATGGTGGTCTTGCCCGCTCCGGTGGGGCCGACGATGGCGACCCGCTGGCCTGGACGGACGCACATCGAGAAGTCCTTGATGACCGGCTTGTCCTTGATGTACGAGAAGGCAACGTGATCGAAACACACCGCACCGTGCATCGCAGCCGGCTCGAGCGCGCTGGCATCATCGCTCTCTTGTTCGGCATTGAGGAACTCGAAAACCCGTTCGGCCGCGGCTGCCATCGATTGGAACAGGCCGGTCACCTGGGCCGTCTGCCCGATTTGCTGGCTGAAGGTCCGCATATATTGGATGAACGCCTGGATGTCGCCGACCGTGATGGCCTTGCGGATGGCCATCCAACCTCCCAGCAGGGCCACCGCCACATACCCGATATCGCCCGCTCCCATCATGATCGGATGCATGAGGCCCGAGAAGAATTGCGACTTCCAAGCCGAATCGTACAACTTTCCGTTTATTTCACCGAACCGGGAGCGTAGTTGCGCTTCGGCATTGAAGGCCTTGACGACATCGTGTCCGCCATAGGTCTCCTCGATCAGGCCGTTCGACTCACCGAGGGCTGCTTGTTGGGCTACGAAGAGCTTCTGGGTCCGTTTGATGAGCGTAGAGACTGCCAACAACGATAGCGGAAGCAACAGCAGCGCCACCAGCGTCATCAGCCAGCTGATGCGCAGCATCATGATGAACACTCCAAGCAGCGTGGCCAAGGAAGCCAACGACTGGCTCAAGCCTTGGCCAAGGTTCTGGCTGAGGCTGTCGATATCATTGGTCACCCGCGAGAGGATCTCCCCATGGGTGGTGGCGTCGAAGCTACGCATCGGCAGGCGGTCGAGTTTCTCCGAGATGTCCTTGCGCAGTGTGTACGCCATCCGTTGGACGACCGATGACATCACGTAGCCCTGCACGAAGGTTAGCAGCGAACTGATGGCGTACAGGACCGTCAGCATGATCAGTATGTCTGCCAAGGCGGAAAAGTCGATTCCTCCTGAACGAGTCACTTTTGCGGTGAGTCCGTTAAAAATCGTGGTGGTCGCTTTGCCGACCATCGACGGTCCGATGATGCTGAACACCGTGCTGGCGATGGTGGCGGCCAGTGCGAAAGCAATGGCGATCTTATGGGAGCCCAGCCGTTTGAGCAACTCCCGCATGGTTCCTTTGAAGTCCTTGGCTTTCTGTCCACCGACGAACATGCGGGGACCAGGACCCATCATGACGGGGCCTCGGCCCCGTCCTGGCCCCATGGATGCCGGTTGCTGCTCGTGTGATCGATCGCTCATGCTTCCAACTCCTCTTCAGACAATTGCGAGGCGGCGATCTGCCGGTAGACCCGGCAGGTTTCCAACAACTGGCGGTGGGTGCCGTCCCCGACGATGCACCCGTCCTCGAGCACCAGGATCCGGTCGGCATGGACGATCGTGCTGATACGCTGGGCGACGATGATCACAGTGGAACCGGCCAACTCGGTCTGCAATGCTTTGCGCAGTTCGCTGTCGGTGCGATAATCGAGCGCCGAGAAGCTGTCGTCAAAGAGCAGGATGGGACGGGCGGTGGCGATGGCGCGGGCGATGGCCAGACGCTGGCGTTGTCCGCCCGATACATTGCTTCCGCCTTGGGAAATGGGTGAAGAGTATCCGTCGGACATCTCCTTGATGAAGCCATCGGCTTGGGCGATCCTGGCTGCCCGTTCGGTATCGATCCGTTTTTCGCTCTCCTCCTTGTGGCCGAATTCAATGTTGGATGCAACCGTTCCCGAAAAGAGCACCGCTTTTTGCGGAACATAGGCGATGCGCGAGCGCAGCTCGGCGAGCGGCATCGTACGCACGTCTCGTCCCTCGACCAGCACCGAACCGCTGTCGGCATCATAGAAACGGACGATCAGGTTCAGAAGGGTCGATTTGCCACTGCCGGTACTGCCGATGATGGCGGTGACTGTTTGCGGTGTAGCGCTGAAGGAGATGTCGTGCAACGCCTCCGTGCTCGCCCCCGGGTAGGAGAACCCGACATGCTCGAAACGTACTGTACCGTACTCTTGAGAAACCAAGGCGGCTTGGGTGCGTTCGTCAGAGGGCAGGTCCTTGATGGTCAGGTCGGTTTCGAGTACCTCGGCAATCCGGTCTCCTGCCACCGCAGCTCGCGGCAGCATGATGGTGAGCATGGTGAGCATTAAGAACGACATGAGGATCTGGATGCCATACTGCATGAAGGCCATCATGTCGCCTACTTGCATGCTGCCGGATTCGATCCGGTGCGAGCCATTCCACAAAATCAGCACGATGACCAAGTTCATCACCAGCATCATCAGCGGCATCATGGCCGACATGGCCCGGTTGACGAACAACGATGTGGCGGTCAGCTCGCGATTGGCCGTATCGAAGCGGCGTTGTTCATGCCCACCGGTTCCGAAGGCCCGGATGACTTGCAAGCCCGACAACCGTTCGCGCATGACCAAGTTGATGCGGTCGATCAGCAGTTGCAGGCGCTTGAAGCGCGGCATGGCTACGATGAACAGCAGCGATACCGACACGATGATGATGGCGACTCCGATTCCCACGACCCAAGCCAGCGAAGTCTCGGTGCCCAAGACCCGTAACAGGCCGCCAATGGCCATCATGGGGGCGAAAAAGACGATGCGCATGAGCATGACCGACGACATCTGGATCTGCTGGATGTCATTGGTGCTGCGGGTGATCAGACTGGCTGTCGAGAATCCATCCATCTCGGGACGGGAGAAGGACAAGACTTTGTCGAACACCTGGGCCCGCAGCGAACGGCCGATGGTTGCAGCAGTCTTGGCGGCGAAGAAGGAGACCGCGACCGAGGCTCCGATGGCTGCAAAAGCCACCCCGAGCATCGTCAGACCAGCGCTGGCGATGAAGCGCAGACGCATGGCATCGACATCGATCCCCAATGTCCTGTATTCAGCAGCAATCGCCGCAATGGCTGCTTGTGAGGCCAGTTCGAGTGGCAAACCAGTTATGGTTGCGAATGCCTTCACTGTCAAGTGTTCCAACCGCTGGCGGTCTGAGTTGCCAATCAAACGATAGGAAGAACCCTCGATTTGGTATGCTTGGGTGAACTCCGTAGCTTCCGAGGTCTCCAGCGTTGCGCTGATAAGCGCATAAGTCGGCAATCCGATCCGTTCGAACAACGCCTTCTCGATCCCCTCCTGTTGGATGCCCACATTGACGATCCGAGAGGTGAAAGAGGGCAAAGCCAGATTGGCTGTGGCATTGATGGCCAACAGCACGATGATGATCGCCACGAACCAGCGTGCCTTCCACAGGCACCGCATCAACAGCCGCATGGGCCTTCCCTCCTTGGGTTATCGAGCAATGGCAGGCAAGTCAGGTACATCCTGGGAACATGGAAGGGGCCTTTGAACATGTTTCCCTTCAATGGGGTGGAAAGACTGCCGTCGCGATGCAGATACCCGAACCATTCTCCGTAAACAGGATCGGCGAAGCGGTCGTGGACATACCTGTCCACCTCGAGAAACCGCTTGAGATGGTAGTCGCGCCCGTCAAGGCGGTACGCCATGAGGTTGGCGATGGCCGCCTCGTTGTGGGGCCACCAGAATTTCATGTCGTGCCAATACTCGGTTGGGCTTTTACCCAGCGCATCGCGAAAATAATAGAGCCCGCCGTATTCGCGGTCCCATCCAATGTCCCACATCCAGTCGAGCATCCGTATCCCCAAAGCGGCCAATCTGCTGTCATCGGCTCTGTGGCGGGCTTCGTTCATGATGAACCAAGCCCCTTCGATGGCATGACCCGGGTTCAACAGGCGTCCTTCGAAATGATCAGCTTGGAAGGTGCCGTCGGGAGCACACTGCTCGAGTACCGACTGCAGGTCGGGCCGCACAAAATAGGTTTCGATCTCACCGATGAGGGTGTCGATGATGCTGGTCAACCAGGTTGTCTCGTCAGGACATGCCATGCGTAATTCTTGGGCGGTGTTCAGCAGGATCATCGGGACACCAAAACCGCGCGACGGCTCATGTTCGGGATTGAATTTGGGGATGAGGAAACCGGGTGTGGCCAGCCAAGAAAGTACTTGTTTGAACAATCCAAGCGCTTTGAGGGCATAGGAAGTATCGCCAGTGGCCCGGCTGAACGCAGCCCATCCGAGAATGGCGAAGGTCTCGCTGAAGACATAGCGCGAACGTTTGATGACTGGTTTACCGTCACGGGTGGTGCGAAAG
The DNA here is from genome assembly GCA_964543935.1 of uncultured Spirochaetaceae bacterium. GTDB lineage: Bacteria > Spirochaetota > Spirochaetia > Sphaerochaetales > Sphaerochaetaceae > JAAYDK01. The sequence continues at coordinate 28,656 of CAZJAK010000012.1, read as the reverse complement.
AACATCCTGCCGTCGGAGTCGAAGCAATGCCGCTCCAAAAAGCGGGCACAACTTGTGGCCGCTGCCAGCCAATCGTCATGGCTGCGGTCGGTGCAATAGGCCGTCGAGAAGGTCCATAGCGCACGGCCTTGGAACCAGACCGATTTGTCGGAATCGAGCAAGCTGCCGTCGCGGTCCAACGCGGTGAGCATGCCGTCATGGATGCGGTCAAGGCCGTGCTCGAGCCAAAACGGGAGGATCGACTCGCGCAACTGGCGGTCGTAACGTTCTTTCAGCGGTGCAAGGATGGAAGAGCCGGAGGTCACAGTGTCTGTCTGCATGAATGAAGAAGCCCTCTTCCCTGCATGTTGGTTTGGGAAAGAGGGCTTGTCAATCGCTTTGGGGCAGGCTAGTGCAGAAAGATGCGCCAAGTGTCAGTCACGCATGTCGATTGCACCACTGGTGGTGGATATCTCGATCAGGCCGTTGCCCTTTCCCTTCACATAGGTGCGGGTTCGGCCATCGACGCTTTCCAGGTCGATATCCCTCAAGCTGGCATTGATGGCACCGCTGACGGTCTTGACGACCAAGCGTCCTGAAAAATCAGCGGGAATAGTGGCTCTGACCGCTCCGCTGACCGAGCTGAGGGCAGCCGTGTCGCCAGTGAATTCAGGCAGACCGATCCGTCCGGAAATGGTGTGGATATCCAAGGTGCCACGGTTTTCCAGGCCGATGGAATCGACTTCAATCGAACCCGATACCGTCTCGATCTCGACCTCGTCGCCATAGAGCGAGCGTCCACCGATCGCTCCCGAAACCGACTTCAGTTCACAGTTGGCGCTGGTATTCAAGTTCTTGAACTGGATTGATCCGGAAACGGTGGCCAACTCGATGTCCTGGCAATCGAGCGGTGAGGATATCTCGATGGAACCGGAGACACTGCCGACCTTGAGCGATCCGGTTTTCCATGATGTCGGCAAGACCACCCGCAGTTCGGCCTGGGTTTGCTGGAACACCTTGAACAGCCAGCTCTTTTTGCGTTTCACTTCGACGAAAAGGTCTCCGCCACTCTCTTTGACGGTGAGGTTGAAGCGGTTGCGGCCGCTTCCCGACAGCACGATGGTCTTGGCATCGGAGCTGTCGGTTTGAACGATGACGATGGATGGGGAATCGGATTTGATCTCCACGAGGCCTTCCCGGTCGAGCGAATGTATGATGCGCTCATAGGTGCTCTCCGTGGAGCCGGCGGCGATAGCCATGCCGGCTGCGATGAGCATGATTGCGAAAAAACCTATCACCCGTTTCATTTCTCGTCCTCGTGGAAGCGTTGGTCCCAGTCCCGCTCTTTGTCGAATATCTGCTCTTCCATACCTTCCACCTTGCGCTTGAGTGATTCAAACGAATTGCGCAGGTCTTCACGGGAAGAGCCATAGCTGCGTTCACCCTCTTGCTTGCGCTCGCGCCGCTGCCGTTCGGCGTCGTAGCCGTCTCCACCACTGTAGTTGGTGCCGTAGCCCGGTTCCAGCGGGAGCAATAGACCCAACAGCGCGTAGATGATCAAACCGGGTACCAAGCCGGTCACGAGGATTGCGATCACCACGATGAAGCGCAGCGTGTCGACCGGCAAGTCACGCCAATCGGCAATCCCCTGGCAAACCCCGAAAATCTGTCCCTTGCGGGACCGGTACAGTCTCTTTGTAGCCATATCCCCACCTATTCCTTATTGTTTGCCCCGATTGCGGATGATGATTTCTAGATTCTCAATCCGCCGTTCGAGGTCACGGATTCCCTTGGCGAGCTCGCGGTAGAACTCCTCGTTTTCTTTGTTGAAAGCGATGTTCTCCCTGCGTTTGCGCTCCTTCGACCTGACGCCTATGGTGATGACCCAGGCGGCGAACAGAAAGGGAGCCACAATCGCGACGACCGCGACGAAATTTGTACTATCCATGGTGCCGACACTCCTTGCCGATTACTGCTTCTAGCCCTTGGCCTGCTTGCGCAATGCTTCCAGTTCAGCTTCGATCGCCTCCATTTCTTCAAGGTTGGCGAAACGAGTCTCGACCGATTCAGAGGCCCGGGACATGCCGGCAGTGGCCTCCATCCGATCGACCTGATGCTCCATCTGCTCGAAACGATTCATCGCGGCATGGTCGGAGGCTTTGCGCATCGTCTCGCTGGCCCGTTGCTGTTCGCGAATGCGGGCGGCCCGCTCCACGATCGCCTCGTATTTGCTGCGCAGCGACTGCAGTTTCTCTTCAAGTTTGGCGATGTCGTCCTTGCTCTTGGCGATCGCATCTTCCAGCACCCGCACTTCCTCGGCCAGGACGTCGAGCTTCTCGCTCTCCTTGCGCTTTTCGATGAGTGCTTCGCGGGCGAGGTCCTCGCGTCCGTTGGCCATGGCCAGCTCGGCCCGCCTCTTCCAACGATCGAACTTCTCCTCGGTCTCCTTGCGGTTGCGTTCCTTGGTCGACCGGTTGGCGATTTTCGCGGCGCAAGCGGACTTCAGTTCGATCAGGGTGTCTTCCATCTCCTGCATCATCAGCTTGACCATCTTCTCCGGATCTTCGGCCTTGTCGAGCAGGGAATTGATGTTCGCATTTACAATGTCCATGAATCGAGAGAATACTCCCATTGTCTGTCCCTCCATGTTCGATGCCATTGCATCGTACTGTCTCATACGATTCATTGCACATAGCGTGCCAACATCATCGTTTCGCTCAGCACTACTATGATATATTCTTAATTTTAACGCAAGTATCGAGTTGAACATCTTAAATTTTGGTATTGTCACAAATTTGCTATGAATATTCTGAGGATTGTACCATACAGCATATGGTGGAATTCACCGCACAGTGGTAAAATACGCCTATGGGCGAAGAACAAAAGACGGTCATGCAAGCCCCGTTGGGCGAATCGGAAGCGTTCCTCAATTTCCAGCAAGCGTTGAGCAAGGCTGCGACAGTCGACCGGAGCGTGCTGGTGGTCGGAGAACGGGGCAGCGGTAAAGAGATTGCCGCCACCCGCTTGCATTACCTCTCCAAACGGTGGCAGCACAACTTGGTCACCGTCAACTGTGCGGCATTGCCCCCTTCGTTGATCGAGACCGAGTTGTTCGGTTACGAGGCAGGGGCCTTCACTGGTGCGGTCAAGACCCGCAAAGGCCGCTTCGAAGAGGCCGAAGAGGGCACCCTGTTCCTCGACGAGATCGGACTGATCCCGTTGGAGGTCCAGGAGAAGATTTTACGGGTGGTCGAGTACGGCACATTCGAACGGGTGGGCTCCTCCAAGACCCACGAGGTCAATGTCCGCATCGTCGGTGCCACCAACGCCGATCTGCCCAAGCTGTGCGCCGAGGGGAAATTCAAGGAAGACCTGCTGGACCGCCTTTCGTTCGAAGTCCTCTTCTTGCCGCCGTTGCGCGAACGCGGCGATGACATTTTGTTGTTGGCAAATTTCTTCGCCGCCAAGATGGCCATGGAATGCTCGCTTAGTGACCTTCCGGTCCTCTCCGAAACGGTCAAGCAACGTTTGATGTCCTACGATTGGCCTGGCAATGTGCGCGAGTTGAAAAACGTGATCGAGCGGGCTGTCTACCGCAGTTGTTCGCCGCTGATCGAGTCGATCGTGCTCGATCCATTCGACAACCCGTATGATCTGGAGAAACGGCGGGAGAAGCCCGTTGTCGTCGTACCGCAAGAAAACACTGTGCCGGCGCCTTCCCGTGGATGGGAGAGTGCCCCATTGGAGCGCTTTGAAAGTGTCCGCGAGGAGGTCGACATCGCCTTCATCAGCCGGGCGCTGGCCGAACATGCTCAGAATCAGAAAGAAGCAGCCCAAGCGTTGGGCTTGAGCTACGACCAGTTTCGCGGATTATTCCGCAAGTATCGCGAGCGCTTGCAATAAAAAAGGGGAGGACGTCCGTTTTGAGCGGGCGTCCTCCGAAGAGACTGTGCGCGGATGAGCCCATCCGCGTGCATGCATCAGGCGACTTGTCCCGATAGCCTCAACAATCTTGTGGCTTCATCAGGATGGCCAGCACCAGGTAGGCCACACCGGCCGGGTAGAAGCCGGTCGCGATCAAGGCGATGATCATCGCCACTCTCAACGGCCAGGCGGGAATGCCGAGCCAATCGGCGACCCCTTGGCATACGCCGAACACCAATCCATGGCGAGACCTGCGTGGGACCCGACAGGGGCGTTCACACGACCAGTTGCCGTAATCCCTTCTATATTCGTTGCGGACATATTCACGGTAGCCGCAATCCCCATGGCAATCCATGTTCTCTCCCTCCTCTCGTTCCAGTTATTTCTTGGTTGACTTCGCCTTCAGGGCGGCGAGTTCGTTCTCGATGGCTTCATCGGTTTCCATGGCGGCGAACTGCTGCTCGGCGGTGCGGGCGGCGGAGCCGAAACCAGCCATCTCGGCATCGGCTTCCATGCGTTCGATTTTTTCCTCAAGCTCGTTGAATTTTCGGCAGGCGGCAGAACAATCGATGGTCTTGAGGGTCTCGACCACTTTCTGCTTCTCTTTGGCGTGGTAAGCCCGCTCGATCAGCATGCGCTGCTTGTCGCGGATCTCCTGGCGCTTGGCTTCTAGTTTGGAAATCTGCTCCTGCATCGAAGATACGATTCCGTCCATCTGGGCCAGCTCGCTTTCGAGCAACTCGACCCGTTTGGCGATCCTGTTCTTCTCGACCAAAGCTTCGCGCGCCAAATCGTCGCGATCTTTTTCGACTGCCAAGCTAGCGCGGTGGACCCAGCGGTCCAACGTAGCCTTGGCTTGTTTCAATTCCTGCTCAATCACGGTGCGGTTGGCCAAGCGCTCAGCAGTAGCCGTCTTGGCGTTCACCAATGTTTCCTCAAGCTCGCTGAGCATGAGGCGGACCATCTTCTCAGGGTCCTCGAGCTTGTCCAACTTGGCGTTCACGTTGGCGTTGATGATGTTTTTGAATCTCTTGAAAGTCTTCATGTCTGCTCCTTGCCTTTTCCTGTGGTTTCCGACCATAGGTAGATGTTTTTCTTTTCCCTTACTTCAATGCACAAGTCGTGCCAACTGGCATGAATGAGTTAAAAAACAGTGAAAATTGTTGAAAATCCATGATTTTTGACCCTTGTCTGGGTATGAATCAGGTTGATTGTGGGGGATCGGACCTCCCGATGGCGAAAAATGCCATTGTACAGGTACCTGCCAACCGCTAGAATGACGCCATGAACACATTGTATGTGGTAGCAACCCCGATCGGGAATCTCGAAGACATCACCTTGCGGGCGATACGGATCCTTGGCGAAGTGGATACGATAGCGTGCGAGGATACCCGCCACACCCGCATCCTGCTTGAGAAGTACCACATCGACAAACGGATGATTGCGTGCCACGCCCACAACGAGGCGGCCAGTGCCGCCGGCATCGTCAAATTGCTAGCGGAAGGGCAGGATGTGGCCTATGTGTCCGATGCCGGTACGCCGGGTATCAGCGACCCCGGGGCAAAAGTCGTCCAAGCGGTGCGCGAGGCCGGTTTCACCATTGTTGCGGTTCCCGGCGTATCGGCTGTGGCTACGTTGGTCTCGGTTGCCGGAACGATCGGTAAAACTTTCACCTTCGAAGGATTCACCAGTCCCCGCAAAGGGCGCCGGCGCTCCCGTTTGAACGAGTTGCTCGGGCGGGAAGAGGCCTTTGTGTTGTACGAATCCCCGTTCAGGATCGTCAAATTGTTGGAGGATATCGCTGCTTTGGCACCCGGACGGACCGTGACGGTGGGGCGGGAGATGACCAAGGCGTACGAGGAATTCTTAAGCGGGAGCGTCGATGGCGTGATCGCTGCTTTATCTTCACGGGACAGCATCAAAGGTGAGTTCGCCGTTTGCGTGCATCCCGCTCGGATTGAAGCGCCACAAGAGGGGGAGGAGACGCCGCTATGATCACGCTATCGAAGCTTGGTCGGCTCGAGGAGGGCACCAGGCTGCGTAAATACGAGCGGTTGTTCCATCAGATGGCTGTGCAGAGCATGACGCCATCCGAATCTTTTGACCGCGCCTATGCCGGGGCCTTGGCTGGGGCGTTGGCTTGTGATCCCTCCGCCAGGATCGACGACACGTTGCGTACGGCCGCACGGTCGTTGTCCGTCAGTTGTCTGGCCCACCAGTGCGACCCGGTCGTCCTTGGCCACCGTTGTGCCGACCTCTCTTTGATGCTGGTAAACCTATTGGGGCTAGACCAAGCCGATTGGGACTTGACTGAACGCTCCAACGGGTCGCTCGATGCCTCACAAAGAACGCTGTTTCCCATCACCGTGGTGGCCGACCGCTTGCGTTCACCGTTCAATCTCGGTTCGTTGTTCAGGACAGCCGACTCGTTCGGTGTCTCGGAGATTCTGGTGGTGCAGCCATCGGCCGACCCGCGGCATCAGCGTGCCCAGCGCAGCGCCCGCGGATGTACCGAAACTGTGTCGTGGCGGGCTCTTGATAGCGATGCTGTGCTTGCTTTGTTGATAGAACGGCCGGTGTTCGCCCTGGAGACAGGCGGCACTCCGTTACAAGATTTCCGCTTCCCCCACGAAGGAGTGGTAATCGTCGGGTCGGAGGAGTTGGGCACTTCGCCACAGCTGTTGCGCCTGTCCGATGCCTCGTTGGGCAGGGTCTCCATCCCGTTGGCCGGCACCAAGGGTTCGTTGAATGTCTCGGTTGCGTTCGGCATCCTGATGCAGGCTTGGTTCTCCTCCCTTTCGCATGTTGTTCGTTGACAACCACGACTGAAGGTTCTACTCTCACGGTATGCTTCGCCCAAAAATACTCACTCCAGACGAAAACCACCGCCGGATGACCGAGGCTCCTGTCGCTCGCTTGATCGCCACATTGGCGGCTCCGACCATTGTGTCGATGCTGGTGACCTCCTTTTACAATTTGGCCGACACCGCCTTCGTGAGTCGATTGGGGACACAAGCCTCCGGGGCGGTCGGGGTGGTGTTCTCGTTGATGGCCATCATCCAAGCGATCGGTTTCACCTTCGGCATGGGTTCTGGCAACTACAACTCGCGTCTGCTGGGAGCCAAACAGCGTGATAAGGCCGACATAGTCTTCTCCACCATATTTTTCAGCGCCTTCACCGCCGGCTTGGCCTTGACCGTGGTTGGCTTGAGTTTGCTCAAGCCGTTCATGCGCATGTTGGGTGCCACCGAGACGATCTTGCCCTATGCGATGGATTATGCGGGGGTGATTCTGATCGGAGCGCCGTTGATGACCACCTCGTTCGTCATGAACACCAACCTGCGTTCCGAGGGGAATGCCTTTCTAGGTATGCGCGGTATCGCCACCGGGGCATTGCTCAATGTAGTGCTCGACCCGTTGTTCATCTTCACCTTCAAGATGGGCATCAGGGGGGCGGCCATCGCCACCGTGCTCAGTCAAGCGGTGAGTTTCTCCATATTGCTCTATGCCTTCATTGGCAAGCAAAGCAATCTCCATCTCAGGTTGCGCAACGTGCATCTGCGTTGGTGGATATACCAAGAGGTTTTGCGAACCGGATTGCCGGCCTTTTACCGCCAAGGGGCGGCCAGTCTGGCCTCCATTTTCCTCAATGTGAGCGCTGCTCCGTTCGGGGATGCCGCTCTGGCCTCGATGGCGATCGTCAACCGGGTTATGATGTTCCTGCACTCGGCTTTGATCGGGTTCGGGCAAGGTTTCCAACCGGTGGCGGGATTCAACTGGGGTGCCAAACGGATCGACCGCTTGCGCAAGGCCTATTGGTTCACTCTCAAGACCGGCATTGCCGCTTTCATCGGATTGGCGGTGATTGGTTTTAGCTTTGCACCGCTGATCATGCGCTTGTTCATCCCCACCGACCCCCGCGTTCATGAGATTGGTTCGTTGGCCATGCGGTTGCAATGCTTGGCCATGCCGTTGCAGGCCGTCAGCGTAGTGACGAGCATGTTGTTCCAATCGGTCGGCCGCGGGCGCGAAGCCTCGGTCACGGCCATGGCCCGCCACGGCTTGTTCTTCATTCCGCTGGTGCTGGTGTTGCCGCAGGTGTTCGGCCTGCTGGGGTTGCAGATGAGCCAGCCGGTTTCCGACCTGCTCACATTTTTGCTTTCATTGATCTTGGGCCGGTCATTCTTACGGTGGTTGCAGAAGATGCCTGGTGGAATGCCCGATGCACCCCAAGGTGCCAAGACTGAGGCTTTTTCCGAATCATGAACTGCTTAGTTCTGTGGTCGTGAAATGTCGTAGAGGGCTTTCAACCGTTCTTCGATGGTCCGGTTGGCCGTATCCAAGGGGAAGTGCCCTTTTTGGTTGCGGATTCCCGCCGGTCGGTCGGTCAGTATTTGCATGCCTTCGTCGATGCTTTCCACAGGATAAATGTGGAACTCGCCCTTCTCGATGGCTTCGAGTACTTCATACGGCAAGATCAGGCTCTTGATATTCTGGATGGGGATGATGACCCCTTGGTGCCCCGACAGCTTGAGCCGCTTGCACACCCGGAAGAATCCAGTGATCTTCTCATTGATTCCGCCTACCGGTTGGATTTCACCCATCTGGTTGACCGAGCCGGTCACGGCGACGTCTTGGCGAACCGGGATTTCTCCGATGGCCGACAACAACGCATACAACTCGCTGGAAGAGGCCGAGTCCCCGTCGACTTCGGCATAGGATTGCTCGAATGCTATCCCCGAGTAGATCGATAACGGGAAGTTGCGGGCGTAACGCTTGCGCAGGTATCCTTCGAGGATGAGCAATCCCTTGTCATGGATTTCCCCAGAGAGTCCCGCTTCGTGCTCGATGTTGACGATTCCTTCGGTCCCGGGAGCCACGGTGGCGCTGATGACGGTGGGTGTGCCGAACGATGCCGAACCGCGGTCCAAGACAGCCAGGCCGTTGACCACCCCTGTCTTGGAACCCGACAGCGCGATGATCATTTCTCCATTGGCGATCTCGTCGGAAATTCTGCTTTCAGTCAAGCTGGAGACATAATCGCGCTCGCGCATGGCCCGGATGACCGTTTGACGGTCGATCGCTTGGAGTGCGTCGGTACGGGCCCAGTAGTCTGCCTCACGCACCAAATCGGCGATCAACGACAATTGCGTGGTCAACGAATCGCGTGATTCCGCCATCAAAGCGCTATAACGGAGCAGCTCGGCGATGCCCGACGGGGCGACCTCAAGCAAATGTTCGTCGTGGGCGATCATGCGGATGAATCCGATGGTTCCGGCGATGTTCTCAGCTGTCGCCGGCATCGAGTAATCGAATTCGGCCGACACTTTGAACAGCTTGAGGAAGTCGGGGTCGTGTTCACAGAACGAATCGTAGGAGTCTTCGCTGCCCACCAGGATGACCTTGAGCGACAACGGTACGCTTTCCGGCCTGATGCCGGCCGAATGGGAACCGTTCACGGTTGAATTTTGGATGACCAAGGCCGAAGTCGTCAGAAAACGCTTGAACGCCTCCCACAAGCCCTCTTGGGTCAGCATCTCCTCGGCGCTCACTACAAGATAGCCACCGGCGGCCTCAAGGATCGATCCGGCATGGATGGCCAAAAACGGCAGGTACGATTCATCGCGGATTTGGGTGGGGGGAAGGTCGAGCGACCCGAACAGGTTGGCGAAGGTGGGATGGCTTTCAAAGACCAGCGGCCTGAGCGTGGTTTGCGAATGGTCGACCAACAAGTTCACCCGGTACCGTTGAAAGAACAAACTGGTGCGCAGGTTGTTGTTGTCGCAGTGTTCGAACAAGTAGGAGTGCTCGACGATGTCGGCCCTCATCCGCTTGAGGTGGAGGGCTACTTCATGGCTGGGAAAACGCTGTTGGATGGTGTCCAAAGCTGGTCCGACCCGCCGTGACAATTCATTGCCATCGATTTTATGGGCATTGGCGCGCAGATCCAAGACGGCATCGGCCAGCGATCCGATGAATTCCTTCATGGCGGTGACGAACAATCGTCCCTCGCCCGGTGTGAAAGCCAATGCTACCGGGGCATCGGGACGGAGAAAGTTATGGACATAGGCGATGTCGCGCAGTTGGGAGATATCGGAGGAGTATGTGTCCACGGCCAGCCGGATGGCGGTGGAACGACCTGTGCCGGGGTCTCCGCTGACGAATATGTTGTAGCCCTTGCCGGGAATGGAAAGGCCCATCTCCAATGCGCGCATCGCCCGTGGCTGGCCGACAATCTGAGGGCGTTCGGGGATGGGGCCGCAGGTGTCGACGATCGAATCGGGATAGGAGAAGCGGGCTTCCTCGATGGTCAGCTCCCGGCGGTTGAAGTTCAAATTAGCCATGCGAATCACTATAGGTGGTGGAATAATTGCTGTCAATACTTTACAATATTGCCATGAAACTGAACGAATTGGTCGAATGGTCGAGCATGACTCTCGAATTGGAGAAATTCAGCGGGGCCGACTCGTCGCTCAATGGCTTGCAAGTCGGCAGGAGCACCAAAGAGGTCCACAAAGTCTGTTTTGCCGTGGATGCCTCATTGGCCACTTTCGAAGCGGCTGCAGAACACCATGCCGATGCGCTGTTCGTGCATCACGGCCTGTTCTGGGGCGAACCGTTGGCGGTCACCGGCAACCATTACCAGCGCATCCGCTATTTGATCGAGCACGATATCGCTCTTTTGGCGGCCCATTTGCCGTTGGACGCCCATCCGTCGTTGGGCAATAACGCCGTGATGGCCACCCGGCTCGGGATTGCCCAACCGGCCCCGTTCGGGATGTACCACGGAATGGCGATCGGTTGGCAAGGTAGCTTGCCGAAAGCAATGACGGTGGCCGACATTGTGCATCGCTTGGATCTTTCGGAAGCTGGTGGACTGCGGGTGCTCCCGTTCGGCCCTCAGAAGATCAGGACAGTGGGGATCGTCTCGGGTGGAGCCTCGTTCGAAGTTTTGCAAGCCATCGATGCGGGCTTGGATGCCTATGTGACCGGCGAATCGGGCCATTCGGTTTACTCTGCTTGCCAAGAAGCCGGCATCACCATGATTTGTGGCGGGCACTATGCTACCGAGGTGTTCGGGGTAAGGGAGTTGGCCAAAGCATGCGCCTCTGAATTGGGATTGGAAACTGAGTTCCTTGCCCTGCCGACCGCTCTATAGTATGATGGACGGCACTATGGGAAAAAGGATCAGCTTGGGGCGGTTGTTGCCATTCGCATTGACGAGCGCCATCATCATCGCCGATCAGGTAAGCAAAACCTGGATCGTGGCCAATGTCCCCCAAGGGACGATGCACGCGAGTTATCTGGGTGATTTTGTCAGCATCTGGCATGTCCGCAACAAGGCGATTGGTTTCAGCTTGGGAGCCAGCTTGCCAATGGGAGCCAAGGTCGCTCTGTTCATCGTCGTTCCGCTTGTGCTGCTGGTGGTGCTGGCGGTTTATATGGTCAAGACCAAGGAGTTGACCACCTACCAACGCTGGCTTGTGGCCGCTCTGATGGGTGGGGGCTTCGGCAACGTGGCCGACCGGATGTTCCGGGAGGACTGGGTGGTCGATTTCGTGAGCCTGAGGATGTACGGTTTGTTCGGGATGGAACGCTGGCCGACCTTCAATGTCGCTGACAGCACCATCGTCGTCTCCGGCATCCTCTTGATGCTCGCCATCCTGTTCGGCCGGCATGCCGGCAGGCAAGATCCTGCCTTGAGTGAAGAAAAAGAGGAAGCGAAGCATGAATAAGAAATTGAACACCGCCGTGTTCATTTTGGTGGCCACGATCGTCAACATCATCGTCATGATCCTGTTGTTCCTGTTGTTTCTCTATCTGATCAGCCGATTCGTGGATCCAGAGAGTCCTTTGATGCCGATGTGGCTGGGCTTGATGTTCCTGTGTTCGATCGGCGGGAGTTTTTTCATCTACACCGTTGCCGTGAAGGCCATCATGAAGAAGTTCGATCTTGAGAAGTCGCTTCACCCGATTTTTAATTCGCGTCGGAAAGACCGCAATCGGGACGGGCGCGATTGACCATGCAGACGTCGCGGGGGCAACCAATCGGACAACTGAGCCGGTGCTCGTGGTTTCCTTTTTCCGATGAACCGGTCTTGCAGGGCATGTGGTATGCACCGCGGCTGAGCGAACCCTCGTTCCTGTTTCCTGAGGACGGTCCGGACGGTAAATGGCACATGTTCGTCCATTCGTGGATGGGCATCCATCACTTTATGTCGACCTCGGGGATCGTGTGGGAACCTTTCAAGCTTGTGCAGTTGAGAGGACGTTCGCCGTGCATCATCAAGGACAAGGGCACTTATTATGTGCTGTACGAGCGTTATGGGGGGAGGGTGCCCTTCATCGAGCGCACCAAAGCCGGTCGGGACAAGATCGGCAGCCGTGATTCCCGTATCGAGATGCGCAGTTCCAACGACTTGTTGGTGTGGAGCGAGCCACGCCTGCTGCTTGACGGACGAACCGTCGCGCAAGCTTCCGACGGATTGCCCAAGCCACGCCTTTCCTATCCCCGCCTGGTTTCAGCCGAGGGCGGATACCGCTTGTACTTCGGTGCCTCCAAAGTTATGTTGGAGGATAGCGGCGAAAGCACGACCCGCTATGTGTGCAGCGCCTTCGCACACGAGATCGGCGGTCCTTATGTGATGGAATCGGTCGGATCGATGCTTGAGAGTATCCCGAATGATGCCTGGCGCAACTTGGGTTGCGGCAACCTGACAGTGTTGCCGGGACCTGGCGGGTATGCTGCGGTGCAAAGCGGGGCTTACTGGGACGAGAAACGGCGTTCGTCAGCTTCCGCCTTGGTGCACTTGGCTTCCGAGGATGGCAAGAGTTGGCGCTTGGGCGAGAATTGCCGCATGTTGGTACCCGCTGAGAAAGGTTGGGCATCGCGTTACATCACCTCGTGCGACATCCGCTACAAAGCCGAGGAAGAATGTTGGTACTGTTATTTCTCGGCCACTGGAGATACCGCTTCACCCGTGCGGCATGAGTCGATCGGTTTGCTCATCGGCAAGGATCCGAGCCTTCTCAAGACTGTGCGTTCCTGAATATCACCAATCATTCCTCGACGCCGACCGCGATGATCTGTTTGCCGGTCTTGCTCACGCTCATCTTCTCCTCACGCATCTGACGGCGCAACTGCTTGGTGGTCAGTAGCTCGATCTGCTCCAAAGGTTTTCCGCTGGTGAATTGGATGATGGCCGACTCGGTCTCTTCTGTGCCGGTAGCGCCTGGGAAATTGAGAAAACCATGGACGGTGTGCTTGCATTCCAAATAGCGGACGGGAGTGTCGGCCGATTCTAGCGCTTGTGCGTACAGGCGGCCATCATCGAGGAGTGGGTCGTATTCGGCTGTGATGATCAGGGTAGGGGGAAGGCGTGAGTGGTCTTTGGACAGCAACGGTGAAAAATTGGGATTGAGGATGTCCTTTGGCTCCCGTTGATAGCTTGAGATGTAGAAGTTCATCTCTTTGGCGGTCAATGTCGGGGAATCCTTGAAATCTGCGTACGATTGAGTGCGCATGCGCCCGTCGGTGACAGGGTAGATCAAGATCTGTCCTGCCACATGCGGTCCGCGCCGGTCGCGGGCCAATCGGCTGACCACCGCGGCCAGGTTGCCGCCGGCACTGTCGCCCATCACATAGATCCGTTCGGGGTCGACTTTCCAATACCTGACTCCTTGGGCTGCCCACAACAAGGTGTTGTAACAGTCTTCAACCGCAGTTGGAAAGCGATGTTGTGGTGCCAGGCGGTAATCGACCGAGAGGACGGCGGCATTGGTGATAGCGGCGACACGGGAGCAGAGGAATCCGTACAAGTCCATGTTCCCGTACACCCAGCCACCCCCGTGATAGAATATGATCAACGGGCGCAAGCTGGACATCTGCTTCATCAAACCACCCCGCTGTTCATAGAAGTATCCTGTGACAGCTCCCTGTTCGACCGGGATGATGAAGGTCGTCGATTCGACCTTCTTGGCTGGTTTATGGAGAAGCTTGCGGGTGAGCCAGTTGTTGGGAATGGAAATCTTATTGATGTCGCTGATTTGTGACTCGGTCAGGATCGAGCTGTCTTGGTGAGCTCCGGCCAATTTTGTCGAGAGGTGGACGATCCGCCGTAATTTTTTCGATATGTCCAGTGTTGGTTCCATATTGCTCACTCCTTCCTGGCCATGCCGAACGCGTTTTCCAAGGCTTGGCGCATCGCCGGCAGGTTGGCAGGCCGACCGGTCCAATCAGATAAGGCCAACGCCCCTTGATGCACCAGCATTCCCAAACCATCAACGGGGTGGGCTCCGGCAGCTTGTGCCGTTTGCAAGAACACCGTCTGGATTGGATTGAAGACGACATCGGCGGCAATCGGATGGGTTCCGGTTTCCCAGACCAAATCCAAAGCGCCATTCGGGTCGAACAGTCCCACACTGGTCGCCTGGACGACTAAATCATACCCGTCGCGGATGATGAACGGATGTTCAAACTTCAATGCGGTCAAGGTTGTGTGCACATGGCTTTGGAGTGCTGTCACGATGGCTTGGGCCTTCTTGGGATCCCGGTTCACGACTGCCACCGAAGCGGCTTTGTGGCGGGCGAGTTCGGTGACGATGGCCCGGGCGGCTCCCCCTGCTCCAAAGACCAAGACGCGCAAGCCCGCCAGTGTTGTCAACTTTGCGATGCTCTCGGTGAAACCCTTCCCGTCGGTGTTGTCGCCGACCAACTTTCCATCTCGAAAAGAGATGCAATTCACTGCTTGGGTCAGCCTGGCCGATTCAGTCAACTCATCCAGGTACTCTATGACGGCTACTTTATGGGGGGCGGTGACGTTCGCTCCTGAAAACCCAAGCGCTTTGAGCCCTGCGACCGCTTGCTTGAGGTTGTCTTTGGTAACGGTCATGGTCAGATACCGGCCCGGCAGACTGTCATGACGCAACGAGGCCTCCATCATGGTTTGGGTCGGATTGCCGATGACGGGATCGCCGATACAGCAGAACAACGGTTCAAGCGGGCCTTGCATCAGGGCGTGGAGGGCGATGTTTTCATACGGTGCGCGCATCATATGGGCAGTATACGGTAAGTCGCCTGAAAAGTCATGCTGAATCCCTTTGTTTCATTCAATCCGTATCGAATGTGTTCATGGTGTGGTGATTATAGAGAAGAATATCGGTGAACCTTCGACCTGTAATGAAATAGGCGATGCTTTCACCCGGTTCGAGATGCTGATGGAAACAAGACTGATTGCATAATTTTCCAATTCCCATACAAGGTTATGGGAGGTCACCCGGCTGAATCCGGAGGGAATTGCGGGGAGGATCGAGCAGGTAGTTCCGGCCTCAAGAGAAAATGTTGCACAGTGTTCGACCGTGTGCATGGTCTCCCGGGCAGTGAGCCACACGAGGGGTGCCCCATACCTTTCAAACAAACCGTAGAGCTGCACCAGGTGGTCGAACCGTCTTCCTCCACCACCGAACAACACATAGGGGATGTTCATGGTCCTTATGTGGCGCAACAGCAGCTCCGAATCGGTCAGATCCTTGTCGGTCGGATGACTTGCATGGGTAATCCGCTCGAGGGCTGTGCGTTCCACAATCGAGTCGAAGTCACCGACGGCGAAATCGGGAGTCAACCCGAGTGAGAGGGCCAGGTCCACGCCACTGTCGGCCGCACAGATGCAGGCCGGAGCGGGCAGGGTACCTAAACCGATCGACTTGTCAGGACCTTCTCCGCCAGTGAACATCCATGCTGCCCGTTCCATATGGCCCCCTCTTGATTCATAGACAAAATAACTGCCGGCACCGCATCCCTGACGGCGCCGGCAGGACAATCGTGGCGATTTTCAGTCGCACACCATGGAAAAAGCTTTCTGGCCTAGAAACGGAATTTCACCGTGATGCCAATCTTGCTGAGGTATTTGATCGCCTCGACTTGTTCTTCAGGAGTCAAGCTGCTGAAACCGTCGATGAATTCGGCCACATCGTCGACAAAGAAGTTGGCTTCGGCACCGACCGAGAGGCTGGGGGTGATGTTCAAGTCCAAGCCGGCCCGGACGTTCGATGCGAAGGAATTCTCGTCGACATAGGCGTCATCCGCAGTAAAGGCCATGAAGTATGCTGGTCCGACCGCCACATAGGGTTCGATGAATCCCAACGGCAAGCGGAAGACAGCATCGAGGACAATTGCGCCGTAATTGACCTCATACTCATCCTGACCAAAATACAAGGCATCGGCCGACACGCCGATGTAATCGAGGATGTTCCATTGCACGCGCACAGCTGGAATGAATGCTTCGAAATTCTGGTTCTCCAGATCCCAGTAAGAATAATATCCTACCACACCCACGTCGAACATGCTGCCGGCAGAAAGGGCGGTGGTTGCGGTCATCAGAATGAGCAGAATCACTGCAATCCTCTTTTTCATCGTAATCTCTCCTTTTCGTCTACAGATCTGGTGCTACAGGTTTCTGTATAGAAATTGTACTATCTATATAAGATTTGTAAAGGGAAAAAGTGACATAAGTTATGACACTTTTTCCCAATACTTGACTAAAGTAGTATAACAGCCTTTGTATTTGATACTGTTAGTATCTTTCTGAATCGGCCTTGCCGTCAGAATCGTTCAAGATTACCATGGATGAAACGAGGTATTCCGATGATGTCGAGTCTTCTTCCGGTGCTGCCGTTGCTGTTGTTGTTCCTGTTGGGATTCGGGTTGCAGAGAATCCGCTTTTTCAGCACCGAATCGCTGTCTCATGTCAGACGGATCGTCTCCGATCTGGCCTTACCTGCTGTGGTATTCCAAGCATTTGCCTCGATTGAGTTGGAAAGCCGCTATTTGTTCTTAGTTGGTGTAGTGTTTGCTATCTGCGCAGTCATGGTAGTTCTTGGTAAACTGGTGGCCAAGCTGCTCAAGATCGACAGTCCCTATTTCGCCTTGATGATGGGTGGTTTTGAAGTGGGCATGCTGGGATACGCTTTGTTCGTCTCGTTTCATGGGCAAGCGCATCTGGGCAAGATGGCTTTGATGGATCTCGGAGAAGTAGTGTTCGTCTTCACCGTGCTGATGGCTTTGTTGATCAAACAACGCGATGGGTCTGCTCAGCTGAGTACGTTGTTGCGTAGAATTACCTCAAGCCCGGTCATCTGGGCTATCGCTGCCGGCTTGGTGGCCAGCTTCATCGGTCCTCATGTGCCCCGCAATGCCGTGCTTGACCAGCTTGGCCGCTTCGTAGAATTGCTCGCCAGTCTGACGGTTCCTTTGATTGCCTTGACGATAGGCTATGGCATCCGCTTCAGTCGTGCATCTCTTGGCATCGCGATCAAGACCATCGCGGTAAGGAAAATCCTGCTGATCGGATGGGCGCTCGTCATCGATCAGGTGCTGATCCGGAGCCTGTTGGGTATGGATGCAATGTATTCAGCCGCTCTGCTGACGATGTTCATGTTGCCGCCTCCGTTTGTCATTTCCATCTACATGTCGGACAAAACGAGCGGTCAAAGCGATTATGTGGCCAACACCCTGTCATTGGACACGCTTGTCTCGGTTGTCTCAGTGATGGTCGTGTACCTCATCCAGGGGTGATGATCCAGGAGGAGATTCAATGGACAACCATCATGGACACGATGATTTCATGGAACTGGCGGTCGAGCGGGCTTTCAGCACGATGAGGCTCGGCCATGGCGGACCGTTCGGAGCCGCCATCGTCAAAAACGGTCAGTTGGTGGCGTTGGCAAGCAACAGCGTGCTCTCCGATCGCGATGCCACCGCCCATGCCGAGGTGAACGCCATTCGAGCGGCAGGGAAGGTGTTGGGCACCCATGACCTGAGCGGTTGTGAATTGTACGCCACGGGATACCCGTGCCCGATGTGTTTGGCGGCGATTGTGTGGGCCAACATCAGGACCGTGTATTATGGTTGTACTCCCGAGGAGGCTGAGAATATCGGTTTCAGGGACGACTTCATCTACCGCTGGTTTGAAAACCACCGTGCAGAACCGGTCTTGGTGACTTTCAAACAGCTTGGGCACGAACGTAGCCGGGCTTTGTTCGACAGCTATGCTGCTGAGAAGCGCACGGTCTATTGAAACGAACATCGGGCGGTCGATCCCGCCCGATGCACTGCTTGTGTCTGTTTTGAGTCTAGTGGAGGTAAGGGGATTCGAACCCCTGGCCTATAGATTGCGAACCTATCGCTCTAGCCAACTGAGCTATACCCCCGTGGCAACATTGATAACCTAGCGCAGCGGCGCTGTTTGGTCAAGGGGAATCGCCTGTGGCGTCATCCACAAGGCGATGAAGTCATCCTCACAGACCGAATGGGAATAGACATAACCTTGGACGAGCCGGCAGCCGATGCTGCGCAAGTGTTCCACTTGGTCCAAAGTTTCGACCCCTTCGACAATCACTTGAGCGCCGGTGTTCACGATCACAGCGATGAGCGCCCGTACGAAGGTGCTCAGTTGCTCGTGTTCCAACACCTCGGTAGCCAACGAGCGGTCGAGCTTGATCGATTCGAACGGAAGCTTCACCAAGGTGGTGAAATTCGAATAACCGGTGCCGAAATCATCGAGCAACCAGCCGATGCCGGCCTCCTGAAGATGTTGCATGACGTTCAGTACATCGGGATAATCGGAACCGATGAAGGTCGACTCGGTCACTTCGAGTTTCAATTTGTTACGGATGGCCCCATAGCGGCGATGGATGGCGAGCAGTTGTTCGGTTTGTCGTTCCAAGGAGAATTGCCGCCCCGAAAAATTGACGGTGACCGCAGGAAAATCGTCGCTCAAGCCCTGCATCCGTTGGACCAAGCTGCAAGCCTGTTCGAATACCCAGAGGCCGATAAGGTCGATGATCCCGTATTCCTCGGCGATGGGGATGAATTCTTTGGGAGAAATCTCCTTGAGGACCGGGTCGTTCATACGCAACAGCGCCTCGGCCAAGACGATGCGGTTTGTCTCGGTGTCGAAGATGGGTTGGTATTCGACCCTGAACACAGCCGGATCCATCCCCGCCTTCAACCGCTCGATGATCTGGTTGCGCCGGCGCATCGCAGCATACACCGAATAATCGATGGTGACATGTTGTGACTTGCCGCGGTTTTTGGCCAAGCGGATGGCGTAGTCGAGCAGTGTGATCGGATCAGCCATGCGGTCGTATTCGAACGGAAAGCGTAGCAGGACCGTGCAAGCGTCGACATAGGTCTGCAAACCGGCGAATGCGACCGGTTCCTTCAATCGGTCGCGCACCGCTTGGGCCAAGTCCTCGGCATCATGATCGCGTTGTCCGTGAAAAATGATGGCGAACTCGTCGCCGCTGTAACGGTAGACTTGTTGGTGCGGATAAAGCGAGGTGAGCACAGCGGCGATTGAAGCGAGCAAGCGGTCGCATTTCTCCCTGCCAAAGGTATCATTGGCGAGTTTGAAATCGTCGACACTCACCAGCACGACACTGAAACGCCTGCGCCGCTGGACGTACATGTTCATGGTTGTGGCGAATGCTTCCCGGTTGGCAACCTTGGTCAGATAGTCCTCGGTAAGGCGCCTGCCTTGGAAGTTGAGGTACACCGAGAGGATTGCCATCATCATGGCGGTCCCGGAGAGCATCAACTCACGGTAGAGCTGCTGGATGATCAGGATGGCGAGCGACAGGAACGGAAACCATCCGATGATCTTGAGGAAGAACGGATCCATGTAGCGGTATTCCATGAACGCCAACACCAGACCCACGACAATGTTGATCACCGCCATGTAGAAGGTCCACCGGTTGAAGGGTCCCCTCACATAGGTAAAGGAGCTGTCGAACGAGAATAACCAACCGGTGTGCACATTGGCCACGACGATGACGATGTTGGCCACGACGGTCAAGCCGATGATCGCCAAACCGACGTTCAATCGGATGCGGTGGCGTTCTGGTGTCTGTTCAAAGATGAACAACAGGATGTAGGAGATGAACAGAGAGGACATCACGGGATAGATGAGGAAGTAGATGGAATTGACTGTGACATTGATCCATGACGGGATGGATGTGGCGTACACGATGGTGAACACCGAGAGGGAGTTTACCAACAAGCAGGCCGTGGTGAACCACAACGAGGCAGTAAACAGGGTGTTGCGAAGCGAAGGGACGGAGTAGGCCCCCTTGGAATTGACAATGAGAACGACGAGGACAATCGCCGCTATGAGTTCGGGTGCAGCATTCCATTCCATGCAGGACAACTCCACAAGCTCGGGGATATCGTTGAAACTGTA
This sequence comes from uncultured Spirochaetaceae bacterium, assembly GCA_964543935.1. Lineage (GTDB taxonomy): Bacteria > Spirochaetota > Spirochaetia > Sphaerochaetales > Sphaerochaetaceae > JAAYDK01. Next base: position 8,515 of record CAZJAK010000012.1, on the reverse strand, counting down.
TCCTTCAGTCACGATTTTCTCAAGTACGGACAGACTTTCCCAATACATATTTGTAAATATTTCAACAAGATTGCCACGCATGCGCATTGCATGGGAAAGTGACGTAATAAAACCTTACGTTCATTTTTTAAACGTAAGGAATTCGTGATAAACAAAAGAATTGCTTGATGGCTCCTTGCCAAAGTCGGCTTGGATGCATATTATCCGGACATATGGAAGACAATCTCGTGCTGTTACAGGACAGTACCAAACGGAACCGCCGGCATCTCCGGTGGATTTCACCGTATGTGTACCTCGTTCCGGCTGTCATGCTGGCCATCGCATTCGGATACCGCCCGTTTGTGAAAACAGTGGTCAACAGCCTCAGCTTGGTCAACCGTTTAGGCCGCATCGTCGGTTTTGTCGGTTTTGAAAATTTCAGCCGTCTGTTCAGCGACCGTAATTTCCAAACCAGTTTGGCCAACACCTTCCGGTTTGCAGTGCTGTTCGTTCCATTGGAACTGATCTGGTCGATGACCTGTGCTTTGCTCGTGCACCGTAAGCGCCGTTTCAATGCCTTCAATGAACTGCTGTTCATGATGCCGATGGTTGTGGCGATGTCCTCGGCAGCCATCCTTTTCCAAGCATTGTTCAATCCCACCATCGGTGTGGTCAACTACCTGACCGGCTTGGCCGTCCAATGGTTCAACGACCCGATCTGGGCCATGTGGGTCATCGTGATCTTGTGCATCTGGATGGCGATGGGTTTGGATTTTTTGTTGCTTCTTGGAGCATTGCGCTCCATTCCGCGCGGGATTGTGGAGGCGGCCGAGCTGGAGGGGGCTTCCAGATGGCGTATCTTTTGGAGCGTGCAACTTCCCTTGGTTTCACCGACAGTGATGTTCGTGGCGGCCAATCGGTTGCGCGACAGCATCTTGCTCAGCGGCCCTGTCATGGTGATGACCGAGGGTGGACCGTACCGTTCCACCCAGACGTTGGTCTATCAAATGTATGTGGAGGGGTTCAAAGCGGGCAACTACAGTCTTGGATCGGCCATCTCGGTAGTGGTTTTCGTCCTCTCCTTTTTCATGATCACCGCTTCGTTCAAGGTTGAACGCACAGGAGTGTTTTACCAATGACCGGCAGGATGAGGATGGCCGACATGATTCGGTTTTCGGTTGCCACTGTCTTGGGCTTGGCGGTGGCCTTTCCCCTGTATTATGTAGTGGCCGGATCGTTTTTTTCGATTGGTGAGTTCTCATCCTATCCCCCGACGCTGTTTCCCCGCTCGTTGTCGGCCATTAATTTCGTGCGGGCGCTGAGGGAGTCGATGGTTGCCCGTTTCATGCTCAACTCATTGGTCGTTGCCTCGGTTGGGTCGGTGATGAGGATCGCCATTGCGGCATCGGCAGCCTTTGCAGTGGTGTTCCTTACCTTCAAAGGGCGCGAGGTGCTCTTTTTATTGATCCTGGGCACAATGTTCCTGCCGGCCGACGCCCTCATGTTGGAAAACTACCTGCTCATCAGCCGCATGGGCTTGATAGACAGCTACGCCGGCATCATCTCGGTCCACCTGCTTGCACCGGTGCAGCTGTTCATGCTCAGGCAAGCCTATAAATCGATCCCCCGTGAGTTGCGCGAAGCTGCCATGATCGACGGGAGCTCCGACTTGGATTTTTTCTTACGGATAGTGGTGCCGATGACGCGCCCGGTGACGCTCGTGTTGGTGTTGCAGTCGTTCGTCTCGCTGTGGAATGCCTACCTGTGGCCGTTGTTGGTGACCAACGACAGCCTCATGCGGACAGTCCAAGTGGGCATCACCATGTTGGGTTATGCCGAGAGTCTCGATTACGGGCCGACATTCGCGGCCATTTCATTGATTGTGGTGCCATCGGTAGTGCTGTTTGTTTCATTCCGCAAGCGGATTGTGGAGGGAATGGCGAGCGCTGCGATGGGGTGAGATTGAAAAGGGTTGTCATGAAGGAGCGTGTACCATGAGAATGATTCATCGTGTCGTGATCTGGTTGGTTGTGGTGGCAGCGGTGCTGGCACCGATTGGGGCCCAAGGGGCAAAAGAATCTGTCAAACCTGCGGAATCTGTGGTTGAAGTGGTCATCTGGCATTCCAATAGCGGCTTGGCCGGTGAGGCGATGACGGCGTTGGTGGCAGATTTCAATGCCACCGTCGGCGTTGCGCGTGGCATTGTCGTACGCGAGATATTCCAAGGAAAAGCCGCCGATGTGGCCACCAAGCTGCGCTCCGCCTTGCAAGCAGAACGTAAGGCCGACCTGCCCGATTTAGCCCAGCTAGATGCTACCGGGGTGATGGATGTGCGTGACTCGAACCTGCTGGTCAGTGCTTCCGAGTTGATCGCGCGGGACCCTTCTTTCGATATCGGCACCCTGGAGCCGGCAGCGGTATGGTCGATGACCTACCGCGACCTTCTGCTTGGCATGCCGTTCAATAGTTCCACGATCCTGTTGTACTACAACAAGGACGCTTTCAGGGAAGCCGGACTGGACCCCGACTTTCCGCCAGCAACACTGGCTGAGTTGGCTACCTTCGCCGGTAAATTGGTGAAACGGAGCCCCGATGGCAAAACCGTGCTGCGCTATGGCTTTGCCGGGGTTCCCACAACCTATGAGTTGGTCTCGTGGATCGGGCAACAGCATGGCTTGTCCTATATGACCGATCAGGAAAACGGCCATGCCGGGGATCCTACCAAGGTGGTGTTCGACTCGGATGGGACCTTGGCGAACTTCCTGAAAGCTTGGCGGAGCGTATACCAGTCGGGTGGGTTGGGCAACCTCACGACCAATGTCCGTCAAGAGTTCGTCGCCGGCAAGGTAGCCATGCATGTGGCTTCGACAAGCGGATTGTCCACGTTGCTCGCCGCCATCGAAGGCCGCTTCGAACTGGGGGTGGGACGCTTTCCGAAGGTGGATGAGACAGCCACCGGGGGGGTGAATATCGGGGGTGGGGCCATCTTTGCATTCGATAACGGCAACGATCCTGGCAAAACCGCCACCTGGGAGTTTCTCAAGTACCTGATGGGCCCCCAGGCGCAATTTACCTGGCATAAGGCCACCGGGTACTTTCCGGTCAATCTGGCCACCTATGCATTGCCCGAATTCCAACGGCATATCGAAGCCAATCCGCTGTTCAAAGTCGCCATCGATCAGTTGCACGAAAGCAATCCCCGTTTGCAAAGCGTATGGTGGCCCAATTCATACCAAGCGTATTATGAAATCCAGAACCGTATCCTCGAGATGTTGGAGAAGGGAGTCGGAATAGACGAGACGGTCGCCTCTTTGGCTGGGGTGCTCAACCGCTATATGGAGGATTACAACCGGATGAACAGGCCGTGACGTGTGCTCATGCAGGGTCGGTTTGGTGGAAATCGCAACGGTCGGCGTAGACGCAGGTGCGGCAGGCGCTTCCGGGACATTCCACGAAACCCTCCTTGATTGCTTCGAGTTGCTCGACATGCCACTGCAGTTCTTCCAGTAATTTGTCCAGTTCCAAGCGGCGGTGCAGGACCGTGGTAATTTGTTTGCGGTATTGCTTGAGCAACTCCAAGCGCCGTTTTTGGCCACTGGAATCCTCGGCTCCCATGCGGATGATGGTTTTAATCTCCTCAAGGCTCAGCCCCAGCTTTTTGAGTTGCAGAATCCGCTTGAGGTAAACCACATCGGCATCGGTGTACCAGCGCTGTCCCCCCTCGCTGCGTCCTTGGGTCTTCAGCAGACCCAAGGATTCATAATACCGTACAGTGCGGACCGTCACTCCGGCTTGTTTGGCGATATGGCCGATCCGGTGGGTGTTCGCTTCTTCCATCAGGGCAGGTCGCTCCGTTCGGCTTGGAAAAGCTCCTCGGCCGCTTTGTAGACAACGGCGATGAGGTCGTCGATCTGCTCGATGTCGATACTGGAGAAAGCCAAGCGCAGGTACTTGCCCTGGATGGAGATCGTACCGACCTGATAGGTGTCCAGCAAGTGCAGGCGCAAGGTTTCGGCGTTTCCGGCACACTCGAAGGCCATGAAATAGCCGGAATTGAAGGGGAGCGGCCGCAAGAACTTGTTGTCCTTGTAACGGGCCAGCACCTCCTTCATGTAGCGGTAACGCTTGCCGATTTGTTCGATGCCGGCTTCTTTTTCTTGGGCGTATCCGGCAGCGCGCATTCCTTTAAGGAGGATGCTCTGGCCTGGTTTTGTGCACGATGAGACCACTCCGCGGATGGCGCCCATGGTCTTCTTGCCCAAGGCTTCGTAGTGTTCCTCGCTCAGGCCTTTGGCTCCGTAGGTGATGAATCCGATGCGGAAGCCCCACACCATCTCTTCTTTGGTCGCGGCATCGCCTTTGACGGCGAAGATGTTCTCATGGGCTGCGCACAAGAGGGCGAATAACGATTCGGTGCAGGTGTCCTTTTCAAAGAACAATCCGAAGTAGGCGTCGTCGGTGAACACCAGCAATTGCCGGCCAGAATTTGCTTTGTCGACAAGCATGGCGACCAGTGCTTTGGCTTCGTCCAGAGTGGGTGTGTAACCGGTGGGGTTGTTGGGGAAGTTGAGGATCATCGCGCAACGGTCGCCAGGGACGGAATCGATGGCTTTCGCCAATCCATCTATATTGAGTCGGTCATTGGCGAACAACGGGAACGAGACCATTTTTGCTTCTCGTTGCTCGGCAAAAACCAGGTTGTAGTTGCCCCAATACATGTCGGGCACGATGATCGATTGGCCTTTGTCCAAGAACAACGACGCGGCTATGCTGATGGAGTGGGTCAGTCCGCTGGTGACGATGGGCAACGAGACCTTCTTGCCCTTCATTGAGGGATTCTTGCGGACCATCTGTTCAAGCCACAGCTTGCGCAACGCCATTTCTCCGGCTGTGGGGGCGTAGGGGAAGACATCGTCCGCTGTCAAGGAATCGGAGAAGGCGGAGAATACTGCAGGGATGCACATGGCCGAACCATGGGCGGTGGCGATGCCGATAGTCGCATTGTACCGGGTGGCTTTGACTTTGGCCTCAGCCGATTGAGAAATGATTCCCTTGGGGAAATACATCCGTGTGCCGTAGTCCGAAAGCAACCGTCCCGCGATGGTTCCCGCCAGCGTGTCGTTGAGTTCTTTTGCCAATGGATTCATGTGGCGCTCCTTAGAGGATGCATGGTGCGGTCCGCAAGCAGCGGACATACTCTCATCATACTATCAAGGGGGACGCTTGTCACGAGACAAACGGGCCTTGGGAGCAATCACGTTTCCCGATTGACTTTCAGCCGGCATGTAGTAAAGTGACAAAGGATGGGGAGAGTTTCTCCTGGCATCCATGTTCAGTCTTGGTTCTTGATTCGAAGGAAAAAAGGAGTATGACATGGCAGAACAAATGAAAGCCCCGGTAAAAAAGGGCTGGCTCAGCTGGTACTTCAATTTCAACTTGTTGTACCGCATTCTCATCGGTCTGGTCCTCGGTGCATTGCTCGGTATCATTTTCAAGGATAAGATCTTGTGGGTCGCTCCGTTTGGTGCGTTGTTCGTCCGGCTGCTCAAGATGATCATGATGCCCATCATCCTCTCTACCCTCATTGTTGGCTCGTCATCGATTTCCCCGGCCACGCTCGGAAAAGTCGGTATCCGCATCGTGCTGCTCTATCTGGTCACCTCTGCGTTTGCCGTAGTGATCGGTTTGTTGATGGGAACCATTTTCCAACCGAGTGCTGCTGCTGAATCATTGGTGGTTGCCGGCGCCGCCGGGAAAGCTGCCGCCAGCCAGCCGGTTTCGACGATCCTGCTGAACATCATCCCGACCAGTTTCGCCCAAGCAGTGGTCAACGAGACTGTGCTCCCGGTGATTTTCTTCTCGATCATATTTGGAATCGGCCTTTCCTATTTGAAGACCAGCAAGGACGAACGGCTCAAGAAGGCTGGCGAGACGCTGTATGCCGCTTGTGACGCCGTTGCAGAGACCATGATGCGCATGGTCACCGGCATCATGCAGTACGCCCCGATCGGTGTTCTGGCCTTGGTTGCCGAAGTGTTCGCCAAGCAGGGAGCGAAGGTCGCCGGAGCGTTGGGTATCGTCACCTTGGCCTGTTTCCTTGGTTATGCCATCCACGTTATTTTGGTGTACGGTGGATTACTCAAGCTGAACAAGCTGAGCATCAAACGCTTCTTCAAAGATGCCAAGGATCCGTTCATCACCGCATTCGTCACCCGTTCTTCCAACGGGACGTTGCCGGTCACGATGGATGCCGCTGAACGCTTGGGAATCCCCCGCGATGTCTATGCCTTCTCGTTGCCGCTCGGTGCGACGATCAACATGGACGGTACGGCCATCTATCAGGGCGTTTGCGCCATTTTCATCAGCTTGACCGTCACTGGAGCCAACTTCACCATCGGAACGATGGGTCTCATTGTCTTGACGGCAACATTGGCCTCGATTGGGACCGCTGGAGTACCCGGAGCCGGTGCCATCATGTTGTTGATGGTTCTGGAAGCGGTCGGTTTGCCGGTCAAGGAAGGAACCGCAGTCGCTGGAGCGTATGCCATGATCCTCGGGATCGACGCCATCCTCGACATGGGCCGCACAGCCTTGAACGTGACCGGAGACTTGGTCTGCACATCCGTGGTCACCAAGGGGTTGAAACAGCTCGACATGGGCAAATGGGCTTAAACGAAAGTTGCTTATGATGCGTTGGGGGGGAGGCCTTGCGAGGGTCTCCCTCTTTTATTTGGTATCGGGCAACGGTTGGTCGAGGGCCCAGTCGAACAGCTCGAGCACCCGGCGCGAGACATTGGTGAATTCGTAGTGGTTCTTTGCAGTGTCGAACTCGATCGAACTGGTGAAAAACCGTTTGTGGTGGGTGTGGGAGAGAACATCCTTGCGGGGTATGGCGATGACGTCGGCCCCCGATGCCAGCCGGTTGCCGATGACGAGCACCCGGTAGACGGTGACCACCACCATGCGGCGCAACCCTTGATGCACGCCGGTGGCGAAACAGTTGATGGTCTCGTACGGATAGAGAAGGGCCGACAGACTTTTGATCTCCGGTCTGAAACCGTACAGATCATATACATACAATTCCTGCATGCGCTCGCGCACGTCTTTTTTCGCTGTGTTCGCTCGGGCCATCGCTTCCTCCGTACCGGCTTATCATAGCACATGCTGGTGTGACCCGACAGTGTGGAACCGATGGGCGCTTGTGCCGGCTCGGCCGGATGTGTATCATCGTGACAAAGGGGGTGATCATGGAGCACGCCATTGGGGTAATCGGGGGGGTGGGGCCCTATGCCGGAATCGATTTGGTGAAGAAGGTGTTCGACCAGACCATCGCGACAACCGATCAAGAACACATCGACCTCTATCTGACCTCGTGTCCGTCGATCATCCCCGACCGGACCGGGTTCTTGCTTTCAGGTGGCGAGAATCCCGCTGATGGGATATACCGCTGTTTCTCCAAGCTTGCTTCGATCGGGGCTACCGCCATCGTGATTCCCTGCAACACAGCCCACGCCCCGGCCATCTACGGGGAGGTCGCCCGTCATGCTGCTGTCGATTGGCCTCATGTTCAATTCTTGAACATGATTGCCGAAACCTGTTCCTTCCTTGACACCCTGTTCCCTCAGGGGGCGGTCGTGGGCCTCATGGCCACCTTGGGAACACATTCGGTTGGTATTTACCGGCACTATCTGCAAGCATATCCCCGGCTCGAGTTGGTCGAACCCGATGAAGCCGGCCGCCAAGCGGTCCATGGTGCCATCTACGACCGCACTTATGGCATCAAAGCAGTCTCCCCGGTGACAACCCGGGCAGTCCAGATCCTCAAGGGGGAGGCTGAGCGTTTGATCGAGCGCAAAGCACAGGCGATCATCTTGGGATGCACCGAGTTGCCGCTGGCTTTGCATGAAGGCATGGTGGCATGTCCGCTGGTCGATCCGACCAAGATCGTGGCCCAGGCAGCCATCAAAGCTGTGGCACCCGAAAAGTTGCGTTCAGCATGAGGGAGAATCCCATGGATATGATAGAAAAGCAGGTCAACGGTGGGAGTGTGGACTCACCGATGGGGCCGGTCAGCATCCTTTCAGACGGTGTGGCGGTGGTCGGGGTGTTTTTCGGTCCTTTGCCAGCTGGCATCGGAGAAGGAACAGATGCGGTGCTTGAGCAGGCCCGGGTGGAGATGGAGCAATACTTCGCCGGTCAGCGCAAGGACTTCACCGTTGGGCTTGCCCCGCGCGGGACCGACTTCCAACAACGCGTTTGGAAGGCCTTGCAGCGTATACCGTACGGACAGACACGCACATACGCCGAGATAGCCGCCCAAGTGGGCAACCCCAAAGCAGCCAGGGCTGTGGGAATGGCCAACAACTGCAATCCCATCGGGATTATCATCCCGTGCCATCGGGTCATCGGTGCCGACGGTACCTTGACGGGTTATGCCGGGGGACTGCACTTTAAACAATTTTTGCTGGATTTGGAGCGAAGCCATGGCGGTGTTTGAGACAACAATGGACGCGTTGATGCATTTAAAGAAGCACGA
>CAZJAK010000011.1:17167-48410 GCA_964543935.1 uncultured Spirochaetaceae bacterium | reverse complement strand
GTGGCCGGTCGATTCGGTCGTGTTCGAGCGTATCGGACAACTGTACCGGGTCCATACGACTTCTTCACCAAACAATCGGCAATGAGTTGCATGCTCCCGGACGGTTTACCTTCGCCGTGGATGCAGCCATCGATGGAGCGCTTGAATACGGGTTGGAGGCCTACCTGCATGTTTGTCCGGAAAAGAACGATCCGTCTGGTTTCAGTCGGATCGTTCTTTCCACCCAATGAAAGTCAGGGTGGAGGATTCTCCTGTTCGATGATATAATGCATTGATTATAAATCTTTTCATGGAGGGTAGAGATGAAGAAGCCACTAGCACTGGCTCTCGTGTTGTTGTTGGGATTGTCGATGGTCATGGCCGCCAATGCACAGAAAATCCATTCGGTCGACTCCGATGTGTATCAGGCGATCACCAATCTGTATATCGCCAGCGGGAAGGCCTTGCCTTCGACTGGCGGACCGTGGAGCAGCGATGAATTGGCCAAGATGCTGGCCAAGATCGACCGCTCTGAGTTGGAGGAGGGCTCACAAGCCGCCTACGATTTCGTGGCCGCCGAACTCAACGAGGCTCACAGGGCCGTCCGCTTCGGTTTGGATGTGGCTTTGGAAGGGTATTATCATACCGATGCGGTGAATTTCACCGACGAAGCTGATTGGGTGCGGGGTTACGATGAGCGCAACCCGCTTTTGGACATCGTCTTGGAGACGTGGCCTTCCGAGCATTTCTACGGATATTCATCGTTCTATGTCGGAGGCACCAAGTATAACGATTACAGCGCCGCCAAGGGGCCGGTTTCTTATTCCTTCGGTGCCGCACCGTTTTCCACCAACATCTTCTTCACTCCTGCCCCGGCCGACATCCAGGATCTCGATTTCGGCATGCCCTACCGGGCCTTCGGAGCAATCGGCGGAGACGGGTGGAGCGTGCAAGTCGGTCGCGACAAACTCTCGTGGGGTCCTGGCGTGACAGGCAACTTCATGCTCGGCGACCACCTGAAGTACCATAACGTCGGACGGGTGACCGCTTACGGCGATACCTTCAAGTACACCTTCGCCACCTCGTTCTTCCCCCATCCGAGCCAATATTACCCAGTCATCGATGGTTCGGGCAATTTTATAAACAACAGAGGGCAGACCCAGCTCAGCCAAGGGCTGAACATGTTCATGGCCCACCGGCTCGAATGGCGCATGCTGGCCGACAAGGTCGGTCTGGCCCTCTCCGAAGCGGTCATGTACCAGTCGTTGGACAACACCCTGGATCTGAGGGTGCTCAACCCGGCCGCGATTTTCCACAACTACTACATCAGGAGCAACGGGAATTCGTTGCTGACGGTGGAGGCCGATTACACCCCGATTGCCGGTGTGAACGTGTACGGCCAAGTGGCGGTGGATGAGTTCTCGCTGCCTGGCGAACCCGTTCCCGGCAAAGACGACAACGCCCTTCCGGCTGCATTCGGCTACATGGCCGGTGCCAAGGCCAGTTACCCGATGGGCAGCGGCATGTTGTACGGATCCTTCGAATACGCCAAGACCGATCCGTACCTCTATCTGCGCGACAATGGGGATTACGATCAGAACCTTGATGAATACGGCATCAACTGGGTGGTGGCCATCCGCGAATACTACGCCCATGGCATCTTGTACGACGAACAGTTCCTCGGGTACGAGTATGGGCCGGACGCCATCGTCATCAATGCCAACGCGGGGTACAAGCAGTACGGCAAGTGGAGCGTCGAGGGCAACCTGTTCTACATGCTCCACGGAACCCACGACAAGTGGACTTTGTGGTCGTATGTCGACAACGGCGACGGGATAGGCGATGACGACCCGGTGTATCAACCAACCCCGACTTCCAGCCATGAGACGGAGAACAACGGTGACTTGAACGAAGAAGCCCGCGATGCGGTCAGCAAAACGCTGGTGGTGGGGGTGAAGGGCAACTACACCATCCTGCCTGGTCTGAATGTGTTCGCCCAAGCCGATTTCATCAACATCGCCAATCCGGGCAATGTCTCGGCCAACGCCCCGGTCAGCGACATCCAACTCTCGTTTGGCGTCTCGTATTCGCTCTGAGCTGAATCCAGTGGACACAGAACGGCCTCCGGAATTCCGGAGGCCGTTTGTTCAGTTTTCGAAGAATTTATTGCCGATGTCCTTGCGGTACCAAGCGCCTTCGAACCTCACTGAGTCGATATAATCATAGGCATGTTTATTGGCTTGGATGATGTTCTCACCAATGCCGACTACGGTGATGTTGCGCCCGCCCACCGTGACGGGTTTGCCGTCAACTTCCTCGACCGCCCCATAGAACAGCATGGGTAGCTTGGAGAAATAGTTGTACCCGAGGACGTTGGGGATGTGCCCGAGCACTTTGCCGGTTTCGGGCTTGTCCGGGTATCCCGCGCTGGCGACAACCACCGCGACGGTCGAGTCGGTGGTGACCTCCAACTGGAAATCCTTGACCGTATCGGCCTTCATCGCTCCTAGGATCTCCACGATGTCCGACTTGATCAACGGCACGATCGCTTGAGTGGCCGGATCGTTGAAGCGGACGTGGTAATCGACGAGGAACGGTCCCTCTTTGGTCATGATGACGCTGAAGGTCAGCACCCCCTTGTAAGCGAATTGTTCGACCCGCATGCCGTAGAGGGTCGGGGCGATGATCAGGTCCTCGATGTGTTTGCGCACGGCTGGTTTGAGCGGTACCGGGCAGATCGACCCCATTCCGCCGGTGGACGCCCCGACATCGTTCTCATCGGTTTTGGTGTAATCGGAACAACTGGGAAGCATCAAATACCCATTGTTGTCGACGAATACGGTCAACGTGATGGGCAAGCCATCGACATGGCTTTCCAACAGCAATTTATCAGATTGCAAGATGCCGCGGCCGAACGCCATGAGGGTGTCGTAATCATTGGAATCCACCATGATCCGGCTTGGCGCCATGGCGTTGCGTTTGAGGACGAAACTTTCACCGGGATGCCGCTTGAGGTAGTTGGACAGCGAGTCCTCATCGCTGAATAAATGGTAGGGCGGCATGGGGATGTTGTGGCGGCTGGTGAAGTTGCGGGCGAAATAGCGGTCGTCTTCCAACTTCAGCGCGTGCACGGGGGCCCCGAAGGTGTCTATGCCACGCGCATTGAGGTAATCGATCACGCCTGTGAGCAACGGAGCCTCCGTACCGACAAAGACGAAGTCGATGCCATGTTCGAGGCAGGCGTGGTGGACGGCTTCCGGGGAGGATGGGTCCACGTTCGGGAGGTTTACGGCGATGGCACCCGTTCCGGCATTGCCGCGAGCTACGAACAAGGCGTCTATCAACTTGCTTTGTGAGAACAACCACGTGATGGCGTGGTCTTTAGCACCGGAACCCAATACCAATACCTTCATGTCGTTTCCTCCACGTTCGGCAGTTTGAACGGGTCAAGGGAAAACGTAGCACGCCTTTAGCGCAAAGGTCAACTCTCGACGATATCTGCCAATGGCATGACTTCTTCCCAAAGCGTATCACCGTCTGCGAGCAAGCGGTCGAAAACCCGTGCGTACTGCTCGACCGTTGTGGCGCGTACCAATTCCTGTTTGGCCCTGGAAGCGTCCTTCATGCCGCGCAGATAAGCGGCGGCGTGTTTGCGCATCTGTCGGCAAGCAAGGTGTTCGCCGACAGAGTCAACGTGGAAGGACAGGTGCAGGCGCATGACGGCCACCCGCTCGGCAATCGGATGGAGTGAAGGGACGCTTTGGCCGGTGAGCAGGGCGATCGTATCGGCAAAGACGAACGGATTGCCGATTGCTCCACGGGCGAACATCAAGCCGTCCAATGCAGTCTCGGCCAGCATCGCCTGGGCGTCGCCGGCTGAGAAGACATCGCCCGAACCGAAGGCGACGATAGGCCGGCCGATTTCCCGGGAACGTTTGTCGACATGGTTTTTGAGGTCGGCAAGGGCCTGCCAGTCGGCTTTGCCCGAGTACCCCATGGACTTGGTGCGGGCGTGCATCGTGATCATCGAAGCGCCCCCCTCGATGGCGGCGTCGCTGGTTTCGGCCCAATTGATCGAACGGGCATCCCATCCAGTGCGGATCTTGACGGAGACGGGGACGGAGCAGGCTTTTGTGATGGTCTTGACAATGTCGTGGATCTTGTGCGGCTGAAGCATCAAGCTCGAACCGGCTCCGGTCTTGACGACTTTGGGTACAGGACAACCGCAATTGATATCCAGCACGGTCGGATTGAAGGTCAAAACCCGTTCAAGGGCCCGCTCGACCACCTCGGCATCGTTCATGAACAACTGAATGGCGAAGAGGTCTTCCCCTTGGCCACGGAGCATCAACGACTCGCTGTTGGCTCCTTTGCGGGCGACTCCTTCGGCACTGACCATCTCGGAATAGGTCAAAGCGGCCCCCTGTTGCCGACAAACCGCCCTGAAGGCCCGATCGGTGTAACCGGCCAAAGGGGCCAGGAAGATGTTGCCGGGAATCGTCACCGCCCCGATGCTGACCGGATGCCAGAGTTTGTTGAAAAAAGAGGATGTATCCATGGATGTTCTCAAGCGTTCTCCGGTAGATGGAATGCCCTCAGGCTGTTGCGGTAGAGTGCATCGGCAGCCTCCTCCAAGCTGATCCCCCGGATATCGGCGATCGCCTGGGCGGTCTCGACCAAATAGGCCGGCTTGTTGCGTTTACCCTTGTAGGCTGACGGCACCATGAAGGGGCTTTCAGACTCGATCAAGATCCGCTCAAGCGGGAGGTTGGCGATAGTGTCGTGCAAATGCTTGACGTTGCGGTAGGTGATGTTGCCGGCAAAGGAGAAATAGAGAGGCAGTTCAAGGGCTTGGATCGCATAGGCCCAATCCATCGAGTAGCAGTGCAGGATACCGCCTGCCTCACCGAGCCGGTTGCGCAGGATATCCAGGATGTCGCGCCCTGCCTCGCGGTTGTGGATGATCACCGGCATGTCCAACACCTTGGCGATGTCGAGTTGTTTGATGAACAGCTCCACTTGCGAGGCCTTGTCGCCGAACTCACGATAATAATCGAGGCCGATCTCGCCGATGGCGATGACCCGGTCCCATTTGGCGTACGTGGTGAGCTTGTGCTCCCAATCCGGACCGGGGTGGGCGACCTCGGACGGGGAGACCCCCACCGCATGGTAGACCGAGGAGGCGGTCTTGAGATTCTCATAGACATGCGGGAAATCGATCAGGCTGTTGCAAATACTGACGATATGGGCGACCGACTTGCGCTTGGCGCTTTGTATGACGAGCAGTTGCTCGATTTGGTCCTCGTGTATCAGGCCGATGTGTGCGTGAGTATCGAATAGCTGCATGTTTATTCCTGAAAGTGCTGAGAAATATGTCTGTTATAGACTATATATGAAGATAGCATGAACCCTTAGGACCGTCAAGGAAGAATTGTATTTGACATTCCCAGTGGTTCGTGATAGTTTAGGAAAAGCTTGGATAGAGATAATAGTTTCTAGGTAAAGCAGATAGGAGTACGATGAAAAATACATCCAGCCAACACGGTCCCTCCCGGGGAACCCAAGGCCGTTCCAATGAGAAAACCCGGTCCGAAACCGGCTACATATATCTGGTACGCAATCCTTCATCCAACGAGACCTCGGTATGTGCATCGCGCACTGCCCTGAAACGGGGCGCCAAAGTGATCGCTCCGACCCGGTACGGCCTCGACTATGCCGTAGTGGTCGGCTCGGCCTCCTCGTTGGCTCCCTATGAACCGGGCTCGCTCGAACCGCAAGGCGCTTGCCTGCGGATTCTGTCCGTTGGTGAACCGTTCGACCCCGATGAGGATTTGGTGGCTGCGGCCGATTATGATGGACCACCGCTGGAAACCCCTGTGCTCGAAGCGCAACCAACGATTGTCGAACAGCCCGACGTGCAAAACGATTGCTCCGGTTGTCCAGGATGCGCCAAAGCACCGATGGAAGACAGCTTGGTCGAGATCGACGGCGATATCGAATGGATCGAGCGGTTGGCCAGCGAGGACGACGAACGGCGGGTGCGCGAATATGCCCAGATGGAGGAGGAAGCCCTGCGCCTGTGCCGTGAGAAAATCCTGCGGCATGGTTTGGACATGAAGCTCGTCACGGCCCACTACCTGTTCGGCGAACCGAAAATCATATTCTTTTTCACCGCCGCCAACCGGGTCGATTTCCGCGACTTGGTCAAGGACTTGGTCTCGGTGTTCCGCATCCGCATCGAGTTGCGCCAAATCGGCGTGAGGGACGAGTCCCGGGTGCTGGGCGGCCTGGCGGTATGTGGCCGCGATTTCTGTTGCCATTGCGTGACCGACAAACTCAATCCAGTCTCGATCAAGATGGCCAAGGAACAGAACCTCTCGTTGAATTCTACCAAGATATCCGGTCCCTGTGGCCGCTTGTTGTGTTGCCTTTCCTACGAATATGATTTCTACTATGAGGAGAAACAGAAGTTGCCCCCCGAGGGGAGCAAGCTCAAGGTTCGTCAAGACCTCATGAAAGTTTCCGAAGTGAATCTCCTTTCGCGCAAGATCCTGTTGACCGCACCCGAGGGGCGTTATCTGACCATTCCCTTCGATGCCGTGATCTACAATGATGAAACCTCGCGCTGGGAGATAGACAAGGATTATTTGGAGGATATTTTGTCAGTCTGACACAAATGATTATATTGACCCATTTTATTGAGTGTGATATGTTGTGTATCCGTCGATTCAGACATCGAAGAATCATGACAAGCATGTATACGATAAGCAATACGTTGGAGGTAGTACGTGTTCAACAGCAGTTCTGCGGCGAAGAGAGAACGCCAGAATGAAAAGAGAAGAATGAGGAATCGGGAGACAAAAAGCGCCGTTCGCACCGCCGTCAAGAAATACCTGACCGCCGTTGCACAGAACGACCAAGCTCTCGCCAAAGAGAAACTCGAGCTCGCCGTGAAGTTGCTCGATACGGCCGGAAGCAAGGGAGTCATCCACCGCAACACCGTGTCACGCAAGAAATCGAGGCTGTACGCAAAGTACAATGCTCTGAATAAAACCGAACAGGCCGTCTGAAGCCCTACATGTTCATAGAGGAGTCATCAATGGAAACGCAGAAACTCACTAAAGCCGAGATTATCGAGAGCATCCAGCAGAAGCTTGAGTTGAACCGGCCCGACATCCACAAGGTCATCGACGAATTTTTTGAGGAAATCAAACGTGGATTGGAGCAGGATCGGGTCATCGAGTTACGCGGTTTCGGCACATTCGAAGTCCGTACCCGCAAGGGTCGCGAGAAAGCCCGCAATCCCAAAACGGGAGACCTCGTTGCCGTTGACACCCACGGGGTGGCGATTTTCAGGCCTGGCAAGGAACTCAAAGACTTCGTCTGGAATTTGCGGGAAGAGAAGAATCAGTAAGCCGTGAACTTGTATGGGAAGAGAGGCCTCAAATCCTATGGCTTCGAGGTCTTCCTGCTTATCGTCACAGCCATCGTCTTCTCATTCGCTTTTCCGGGATTCCTGAGTGACAGGGGATTGGGCGCCATTGCCTTTTTTGCGCTCATCCCCCTGTTTGCCGTCATCAGGAACACCAGTTGGGTGGCCGTGCCGTTGTACGGATTCCTGTTCGGCTTCACCTTCTACACTTGTTTCAATTATTGGCTCACCACATTCCATCCGTTGGCGATCCTCATCGTCCCCATCATCAAAGGGGGCGAGATGATTGCTTTGTTCCCCGCCCTCAAGGCCGCCGACAAACTATTCAAACGGCACGGGTATCTGGTGCAGACAGTGATATGGGTGGCTTACACATACCTTGGCCAGACTTGGTTTGCCGGGTACCCGTACGGGACGGTGGCGTATGCCGCCTACGAATACCTGCCGTTCATCCAAATCGCCGATTTGGCCGGTATCTGGGGCATCAATTTCATCATGATCCTGCCCCAAGCGCTGGTAGGCCGTTACATCGGCGATGTGTTGGCTGGAAGCCGCCAATCGTTTTTAGATTTTGTGCGTTCCTATAAGGCGATGGCGATCGCCTACGGTAGCGCACTGGTGGCGGTGTTCGCCTACGGGTTCGCCATGCTGGGCGTTTGGCGCGCTGAGCAACCCGACAAGATCTGGCGGGTTGCCACCGTGCAGCATTCGGCCGATTCTTGGAAAGGCGGTTATGAGACCTATAAACGCAATTTCAACAACCTGCGGACGATGAGCCTGCAGGCCTTGGCCGAGAAACCCGACATGGTCTTGTGGTCCGAGACGGCTTTCGTCCCGTCTGTATACTGGCACACCACCTATAAGACCGATGAGGTCACCGGAAGGTTGGTCGATGAGTTCGTCGCTTTCGGCAAGTCTTTGCCCGTGCCGTTGCTCACCGGCAATCCCGAAGGCTCGGTCAAAGACGAATCGAAACCGCCGTTGCTTGAAGACGGCTCGTGGAACCGCAAGGATTACAACACCGTCATCATGTTTGAGGACGGCCAAATCAAACAGACCTACCGCAAACAGCATCTGGTGCCGTTCACCGAGCACTTTCCCTATGAAAAAGAGATGCCGTGGCTTTACAACCTGTTGGAGGCCAATGATTACCACTGGTGGGAAACGGGTTATGACCCGGTGGTGTTCGAGACCGCTGCCGGTGTGAAGTTTTCCACTCCAATCTGTTTTGAGGATGTGTTCGGGTATCTCACCGCCGACTTCGTGCGCAACGGGGCCGATGTGATCGTCAATATGACCAACGACAGCTGGTCGGGAGCCGTGTCGGCAGAGATGCAACATCTGGCGATGGCCGTGTTCCGTTCCGTGGAGACCCGTAAGTCCACCGTGCGGGGGACCAACTCGGGCATGACCTGCGTCATCGAGCCGACCGGCAAGATCGTCGACCCGATGGAACCGTTCACCAAAGGTTGGAAGATCTACGACGTGCCGGTGTTCACCAACGAACAAGACACGTTGTATACCCGACATGACGATTATCTGGCCTTTGCGATGATCTACCTCTCGTTCGGCCTGTTGGGCTTTGGAGCCGTCAGGGCTTTGGTCGGAGCCATCCGGCCCCGCATGCTTCGTAAGGAAAAAAGTTGAACCACCTATGGATTACACCACTGTCTCCCTCTTCATCATCGGCACAGAGCTCACCCGCGGCATCATAGCCGACAAACATGGCCAA
Source organism: uncultured Spirochaetaceae bacterium (assembly GCA_964543935.1). Taxonomy (GTDB): domain Bacteria; phylum Spirochaetota; class Spirochaetia; order Sphaerochaetales; family Sphaerochaetaceae; genus JAAYDK01. The sequence continues at coordinate 39,267 of CAZJAK010000011.1, read as the reverse complement.
TTGATGGCCAATGAACTGACCCGCTTGGGATACCATATCAACCGCATGGTCATAGTCCCCGATGACGGCACGCTAGGAGAGGTGTTGCGCCAATGCCTGCAGGAGAGCGACATCGTCATCTTGACCGGTGGCTTGGGGCCTACCAGCGACGATTTGACCAGGTCGTTGGTGGCATCGATCGCCAAAGTGCCCTTGGTGATGGACGAGCAGTCCTACCAAGACCTGCGCGAGCGCATCGGGGACCGCATCAATGGATCGAACATCCGCCAAGTCTATTTCCCGCAAGGTTTCACTCCGATCGTGAACCCCAAGGGCACCGCCCCCGGTTTCAAGGGGATCCTTGAGGTGGACAAAGCTGGCGTGAAAGCCAACATCCTGTGCTACGCCATGCCGGGGCCTCCGGTCGAGATGCACGAGATGTTCTACCACAGGGTGCTGCCTGAGTTGGCCAATCTGTCCGGTCATGCCGACAACGAGCGGGACGAGTTCTCTACCTTCCTCATCCCTGAGTCGAAACTCGAGGAGGCCTGTGCCCAAGCGGCTGTCGATGATTTGCAATGGGGCACCCGGGTACAGGAACACCGCATCAGCCTGTACATATCGGGAGGTGACCACGTTCTACGCTTGGCCATGCGGGACCGTATCGAAGCCATCGTCGGTTTGGGCTTGGTCGAGATTGGCGATATCGAGGCGGTCGACATCCTGAGCGGGTATCTGTCTGACCACCACCTTTCGATCGCGTGTGCAGAGTCCTGCACCGGTGGGTTGGTGTCGAAGCTTTTAACCGATAAGGGGGGCAGTTCAGCTTGGTTCTGGGGCACAGTCGTCAGTTATGCCAACGAGGCAAAAACTGGCCTTTTGGGTGTCGACAGTGCCATCATCGAGCAAGAAGGAGCCGTTTCAGGCCGTTGTGTCGAGGCAATGGCCGACGGCATGTTGTCCCGATCCCATGCCGATACCGCTTTGGCGATATCGGGAATCGCCGGCCCTGACGGCGGGACGCCTGAAAAACCGGTTGGCTTGGTCTGGTTCGGATTTGCAGCAAAAAACAGGCCGACAACTTCGGTGGCGGTCAAGATCAGCTCGTTCGGACGGGCTTCTGTGCGGCGCCGGGCGGCTGTGGCTGCATTCCTTTTGGCTTTCAGCTACCTCAACGGCATCGATTTGCTTGACAGGGTGAAAACCTGGCAATATATTTAGGATATCCCGCGGGACAGACTGGATCAGATTTTTTATTCCACAGTGTTTCCGCGAATTCATACAGCCATACAGAATTAGCATGTTTTGGTAAATCCAGGCGCTTGATTAGTGCCTTTTTGGAGACATTCAATGACATCTGAATTTGAACAAGGACCGGAGTTGTTCGATACTCCGCAACCTGCCGTGGCAGAGGTGCAACCGGAACGCAAGGGTCCGCGCCGCATCATCCGCCGAAAAGTCGCCGACAATCCCGTCCAGCAACGGGTGGTGAAGGTGAAACAACCCGAACCCCTCATCGCTGCCGAGGTCGTTGCCCCGCCTGTCCCGAGTGTGCACAGCGAACCCGCGGTAGCTGCGGTGACCGAAGAACCGCTTGCAACCAGTACGGCTGTAGTTCCGGCAAAACGCGGGCGTCCGGCAACCCAAAACTCCGCTGACAATAAAACGGCGACCCAAGAAGAAAGTGGTGAACGTCCCGTCGCGGCACGGCGGCGTGGTCGGCCGCCCCGGTCTGCAAGCCGGATAGAACAGAAAGCGGTTCAGGAACCAGTCCCACCTGCCCAGATTCCCGCTGCGGTTGTGGCCGCGCCCGTTGCGAGCGATCCGCAACCGGCTGTCGTGCAAAGCCCCACACCAGCTGAACAGAACGAGCAAAGCCAAACCGCCGTGATGGCGAACCCGGTGACCCAACCTGTCGCTGCTGCTGCCGGTCCGCCCGCACCATCCGTTAACCGGCCGATGAATCAGAACCAATATCCGCGCCCCAACCAGCAAGGCAGGAACCAACAACATCAGCAACAGAACCAACGCTTGAACCGTCAGAAACAGAACCACCAGAAAAATGGGTTCCAGCCCCGCATCGTCAACAAGAGTCCGTTCCCCCAGATCGACGATGCCGCTGCCGAATATGTCGAAGACAATCCCGATGCGCCGAAGATCACGGTCAACGACCTTTCGGTGATGACCATGTTCAGCTTGCGCCAGAGGGCCATCGAGTACGGCCTGACCGAGGACTTCCTGCAAGATCTTAAAAAGCAGGAGATCATCGTCGAGATCCTCAAGGCCCATACGGTTGCGGGAGGGGTGATTTTCGCCTATGGTTCGTTGGAAATCCTGCCCGATGGGTATGGTTTTCTCCGTTCTCCGCAGAACAACTACCTCAGCGGACCCGAAGACATCTACATCTCACCATCACAGATCAAGTTGTTCAACCTGAAGACCGGCGACACGGTCGAAGGCCAGATTCGTTCCCCGCGCGACGCCGAACGTTTCTTCGCGATGATGCGGGTGCAGACCATCAACTATGATCCGCCTGCGGTGGCCAAGACTCGGGTCTCGTTCGACGGCCTCATCCCGCTGTACCCCGATGTGCGTCTCAATCTCGAGACGGAGGACGGGGACATATCGACCAGGATCATCAACTTGTTCTGCCCGATCGGCAAGGGGCAGCGTTCGTTGATCGTGGCCCCTCCCCGGGCAGGCAAGACGATTCTGATGCAAAAGATCGCCAACGCCATCAGCGCCAACCATCCCGAAGTGTACCTCATCGTCCTGCTCATCGATGAGCGGCCCGAGGAGGTCACCGACATGCGCCGCACGGTGCACGGCGAGGTCATCGCTTCTACCTTCGATGAACAAGCCACCCGCCACGTGTCGGTCGCCGAGATGGTGATCGAGAAAGCCAAACGCTTGGTCGAGCATAAACGTGATGTGGTTATCCTGCTGGACAACATCACCCGGTTGGCCCGCGCCTACAACCAGACCGTGCCCGCTTCAGGCAAGATCCTCTCCGGTGGAGTCGATTCCAATGCGTTGCACAAACCCAAGCGGTTCTTGGGTGCCGCGCGGAACATCGAGCACGGCGGAAGCCTCACGATCATCGCCTCGGCCCTCATCGAGACGGGCTCACGGATGGATGAAGTCATCTTCGAAGAGTTCAAAGGAACCGGCAACAATGAAATCGTACTGGACCGCAGAATGTCCGAACGCAGGTTGTTCCCTGCCTTGAACATTAAGAAATCGGGTACCAGGCGCGAGGATTTGTTGCTCACTCCCGAAGAAGCGGCCAAGATTTGGGCGTTACGCAATGCCATCAACCCCATGGACGATATCGAGATGACCGAGCTTCTGATTGACAAAATGAAGAAAACAAAGAATAATGAAGCGTTTTTACGCTCCATGAACACCGCTTCACTCTGATGCGGTACCAGCACGGGGCATGAATCTGAAGTCGTTCTTCTGTCAAGGCCTGGACCGTAGCAGAAGACAGCAGCATAGAGCCATTGGAGGAAAAACATGAAACAGGGTATCCACCCCAAGTATGAGATGACCAAGATCAAGTGCGCTTGTGGCAACGTATTCGATACCAAATCGACCGTGAAAAACCTAGAGGTGGAAATCTGCAGTGCATGCCATCCGTTCTTCACCGGGACCCAGAAGTTGGTCGACACCACCGGACGCGTTGAGCGCTTCAAGAAAAAGTACGGAATTTCCGACTGACGAATGCATCGAGCCATACAAGTCTCACAAACAGCCGCTCCCGGGTGGAGCGGTTTTTTTATTGCAATCCTTTCTGTATTGACCTAAGATTGAGCAACAAGGACGGTATGAAGGACATTACGGAATTGCACCAATCAGAGTTCGATGAGCAGCCTCAAGTAGTTGCAAGTGTTCCGGGCGTCCATACGTTGTTGGGTGAATTCACCGACTACTGCAAGGGCTTCAGTTTGTGCGGCACCTCCTCCAGCACACTCGAAATCGCCGCCTCGTTGCGCCCCGACCAAAGCGCCCGCTTGTTCTCGAGCCAGGGCAACGACCGCAAACGGTTCAACATCCAGAACTTGAAATACCGGCGGGAAGACCGCTGGGGCAATTATGCCAAAGGTGTCATGGCGTTGTTCGCCAACAAGGGCGTGAGCGTGGCGGGAGTGAACATCTCGTTGTCTGGCTCATTGCTGAAAAACGACGGCCCGGTGGTTTCCTCAGCGATGTGCTTGGGTTGCGCGATCGTGCTCAACGAATTGTTCAAAGCATCGATGACCATCGACGAGCTTGCGGCGATCGCCTACATGGCCCAAACCTCCTTCTGTGCTGAAACAGGGCGTTACGTCATGTTCCTCGCCATGGTCCATGCCCGCCCGGGAGCCTTGATGTTGTTCAACATCCAGAGCCTCAGCTGGGAATACATCCCGTTTCCTCCCGTCACCGCTGCGGTCTCTTCGATCATCGTCGAAAGCAAGGTCTCGCCCTATGCGCTCAAAGAGGAACTGGCCACACGGAGGAGGGAGAGCAAGCTTGCCTTCGAAAAGCTGCGCATCCAATTTCCCAGTGGATTGCTGCGCGACATAAGCGATCAGGACATCAAGGACCCGACCGTCCCGCTGACCGAACAGGAAAAGCGCACCTGCATGTACGTCATCGGTGAAAGCCGCTTGGCCCGTGAAGGAGCCCGTCTGCTTGCACAAAACGATATGGTGATGTATGGTAAGGTCTTGAATAAGGTGCAAGCCGGATTGCGGGATTCATTCGAAGTCACCTGCCCCGAGATCGATTGGTTGACCAAACGGGCGATTGAGACTCCTGGATGCCTCGGGGCCACCATGATCACCACTGGGTCAAGCGGGACGGTGATGGTGCTCATTCCTCAAGAGACGGTCGGTGCCTATACCGCGCGTATGGAGGAATACGAGCATATCTTTGGGTTCAGGCCGAAATGGTCGGCTTATCAACCACAGGGAGCCGCAAAGATACTCTCGGTCTGAACATGGTCATACTGCTCACCAATGATGACGGGTATCAAGCCGAAGGGCTGAATGTCTTGGAGGAGGTGCTTTCGAGTGCCGGCCATGAGACATGGGTTTGTGCGCCTTCGGACCAGCGCAGCGCCCAATCGCATGCCATGACATTGCGTGGCAACGTGAGGATCGTCAGGTACGGCCAACGCCATTATCATTGCAGCGGGACCCCGGCCGACTGCATCCTCTACGGATTATCGGGCGGCACCATCGGGGTGCGCCCCGATTTGGTCGTCTCCGGCATCAACCATGGTTATAACGCCAGTACCGACATCCTCTATTCGGGAACTGTCGGGGCCGCGCGTGAAGCGATTTTACGGGGAGTGCCCGGCATCGCCATCTCTGCCCGCATCGACCACGAAAGCGGGCGCTATCCGTTCAAAGAAGCGGCCGGGTTCCTCGCCTCCCACTTGGAAGAGTTCTTGCCGCTGTGCACGAGCGATACGTTGCTGAACATCAACGTGCCTCCGCACGACTCGGGGCGCTGGCGGGTCGGCCGCGTCGGGGTGCTCGAATATTTTGACGCAGTCGAGAAAGTGACCTCCTCCAAGACCACGATGTTCGATGCCTCTTCCACCAAATTGGGTTTGGCCTATGGCACAGAGACGGACAGCGACATGCACATCGGGGGCGAGATGCTGTTGGCGTTAGCCGAAGGCAAATTGCCCGGCATTGTCGACGACGGCCAGATCACCGACTACGTCATTCTCTCCGAAGGCGACGTCTGCGTGACTCCGTTGCAGGTGCTGCCTGCCATCAACGAACGGGCGTTCGCTGCTATGGAAGCCATGCAAAGAGGTTGTCCATGAAGTTCGAACTGTGGGAAGGCAAGTGCACGCACTGTGGCTTGTGTTGCCATGAGAAGGTCGTCATCGGGGATGAACTGCTGTTCGACCTCGAGTCCCGCTGTGAACACTACGACGCCGAGACACACCAATGCAGAATCTACAATGAACGGTTGAGCCTCAACGGACGCTGCCGACGGGTGACCCCTTTCAGGGCGATGTTCGCCCGCTATTTACCCGATGAATGCGCCTATGTCCAGTGGGCAAGGACCCATCGGCTCCGCTTTGCTTTGAAACGCCGCATCCGCTTCCTCGGCGGACAGAAAGGCTCGTGCGATCAAGATCCGGCAGCTCTCACAGCCGTTACCCTGGATTAAGACGGGTGATCGGGTGGCCGAGGCTTCAGGCAAGGTTCCTTGACGGCTTCGGCGCGAACAAGTACTTTTGTGTTCGAAGAGAGCGATACATGAAAACAGTCTACATGGATAACAATGCGACCACCCGGACCGCCGATGAAGTCATGGCGGCCATGGATCGGGTGGCCGATGTGTTCGGCAACGCCTCAAGCATGCATGCCTTCGGCCGTGATGCCGCCCGCTTGCTGGCCCAGGCCCGCCATGAGTGTGCGGTCCTCATCGGTGCCGATGACGATGAAATCATATTCACCAGCGGTGGCACCGAATCGGACAATACCGTTTTTTCCATTGCACGCGAGATGATCGACGAAGGTTCTCAACGCACCAGGATCGTGACATCGATGATCGAGCATCCCGCCATCATCGAGACGTGCAAATACCTGGCCAAGCGGGGCTACCAAGTCGATTTTACGCCGGTCGACCATTTCGGCAAGGTTGATATGGAGCAGCTTGATGCTCTCATTGCAGACGATGTCTTGTTGGTTTCCATCATGACTGGAAACAATGAGACAGGCACGATCCAAGACATCAAAGCAATGGCAACTTTGGCAAGACAACGAGGTGCGTTGTTCCACACCGATGCCGTCCAAGCAATCGGGAAAATGCCCGTCGACGCCCACGGGTGGGGCGTGGACTACCTCAGCCTTTCAGGCCACAAGTTCTATGGTCCGAAGGGGGTGGGTGCGTTGTATGTGCGTAGGGGTGCCCCGTTCGAAGCCTTCGTGAAGGGCGGGCATCAGGAGGAGGGCCGCCGGGCCGGGACTTACAACACCCAAGCGATCGTCGGACTGGGGGAGGCCGCCCGGATGGCGGCCACTTCGATCCACGAAGAGCACGACCGGCTCTGGGCCATGCGTGAACGGCTCAAAAACGGCATCATGGCCACCATCGATCATGTGACGATCAACGGACATCCCAGCGATTGCCTGCCCGGCACGCTCAATGTCTCCTTTGCCAGCGCCGAAGGGGAATCGATCCTGTTGATGCTCGACCTGAACGGCATCGCCGTGTCGACCGGGTCGGCGTGCGCCACCGGTTCGCTGGAACCCTCCTATGTCCTGCTCGCTTGTGGCCTGGATGTGGAGCTTGCCCATGGTTCGATCAGATTCAGTCTCGGCCGGTACAACTCCGACGCCGACATCGACTACGTACTCGAAAAATTGCCGCCAATCATCAAGCGGCTCAGGGAGATATCCACACGATGAGCACATTCAGCAACGATTGGGTGTATACCGATACGGTCAAAGACCACTTCATGCATCCCCGCAATGTTTGGGAGAACGATTCGTTCCAAGCGGATGGCTTCGGACAAGTCGGTTCGTTGGCTTGCGGAGACCAGATGCGGGTCGGCATCAAGGTGGTCGACGACAAGATCAGCGAGTTGAAATGGCAGACCTACGGTTGCGCAAGCGCCATCGCCAGCACCTCGATGATGTCCGAGATTGTCATCGGCATGACTCTGGAAGAGGCTTACCACCTGACTCCCGCCATGATCACCGAGCGGCTTGGCGGTCTGCCGCAACACAAGTTCCATTGCTCGGTGTTAGGCGACAAGGCGTTGCGCGCTGCCATCGACGACTACTTGGAAAAAAGTGGCCGTGAAAATCCGTATCGCCGCAGCGTGGCCAAGATCATCTGCGAATGTAAAGGCATCACCGACCAGCGCATCGAAGAGCTCGTGAAAACCAAACAGGCCACAACCATCGAAGAGTTGCGACAGATTACCCAGTTCGGCACTGTCTGCGGCAAGTGCCGCTTCAAGGTCCACCAGTTGTTCGACGAATATAAGCATATTTACAACGTCTGAGCACACCGGCAGTGGATGTGACGCATTGACTGAAAAACCGCCCATTGAACCGGGCGGTTTTCCATGTACAGGGACTCGATAGGGCGGGTGCTTCACGAACCTTCGAACTCGCTGCCCCCTACGAACTCACGCAACAACGAGTCGCTCGGCACCATGTCGGCCGGGATAGGGTAGACGTTCTCCAAGAAAGTCAGCAGGCGCCTGGCTGTCGGATAGGCGTCGTGCGATTCTGGTTTCACCGTCTTGAGCAATGGTTCTGCATACGGTTTGAGCACCGCCAGCTCATACTCGAGGGCGGAATTGATCATCACGTCGGCTTGGTTCTGATAAGGGAAGATGTGCTGCGACTCGCCCCGTTCCACCGACGGCCACATCAGCAAGGTCCCCTCGGCCGATGTCCCGCGGGTGCGGTTGTCGCGCACGATGCGGCGGATGATCCGGTTGTCGGTGGTGGAGATGCGGTTATGGTCGTCCAAGTTCAGCTGGGTCAAAGCCGAGATATAGATTTTGAAGGTTGTCTTGGCCTCGATGCCGGGAATCAAGGAGGGGTTGAGGCCGTGGATGCCCTCTATGACCAAAACGGTTTGCTCCTTGAGGGTCAACTTCTGGCCGGTGAAGTAGCGCCGGCCGTTGCCGTTGAAATCGAAGCGCGGCATGTCGACGGCTTTACCGGCATACAGGTCGGCCAAATTTTCTCGGAACAAGTCCAAATCCAGCGCCTCCAAGGCTTCGAGATCGGGTTTGCCCTCCTCGTCTTTGGGGGCTTCATTCTTTGGCCGGTAGTAATTGTCCAAAGAAATCTGCACCGGATCGTGCCCCAACAGGCGCAATTGGATCGACAACCGTTTGGAGAAGGTCGTCTTGCCAGAAGAGGATGGACCGGCGATGAACACGACCTTGACCGAGCCTTTGGCTACCACAAGGTCGGCGATCTCTGAAATTTTGCGGTGTTGCAAATCCTCGTTCATCCTGATGAATGTGGCGATGTCGCGCGAACCGCATATCTTGTTCATCGCCCCCAGGCAGTCGACCTTGAGGATGTTGCCCCACAGCTTGTACTCGCGGAACACCGCGAACAACTTGGGATTGTCCCGGTACGGGTCGAGGTGCATGAAGTTCTTTGAATGGGGATACCTCAGCAACAGACCCCGGTCGCCATAGGGATGCAGGTCCCACAGCGACACGATCGAGGTGTTGGGGACCAGCGGCTCGTAGCTGATGTCCAAGTAGTCGCCGCAACGCATCAGGGTGATGTTCGGATCATTGCGGTAGGCCAGCAGGGTCGCGGTGGCGGTGAAGCCCATGCGGGTGAAGTACTCCACGGCCGAGCGGTAGGAGAGCACCTCACGCTCGATCGGCAACTGCTGGCGGACGATGGCGTGCATGCGTTCGCGCAAGGCATCGACATCCTTGCTTTCCAATGCGTACAGACCGTCGTAGGTGAAATAGTAACCGTCGCCAAGCGAGTGTCCGATCACCAAGCGGCGTTCGGGAAACAGCTGGTGGCTCGCCATAGCCAACAGGAAACTCATCGTGTGGCGGTACATCCGCTTGCCAAGATCGGAGAACAACAGCTGAAGCTCGATGACGGCATCGGTTTTCAAGCGCGCTGAATAGGGCAAAAGCTCGTTGTTGGCCCGCAAACCTACCACCGGGTTGTCTATATAGGTCACATGATTGGTGTCGATGCCGAAGCAACGTACCAGGACCTCTTGCACCGTGATGCCTGAAGGAACCTCGAAGTGGCTTTGGCCATAGCTGATCTTGATGGTTTTCACAGTCATGTCGTCTCCTGGAGGGGGGTGCGTTGATGGCCTTTGCGGATGGTGGCTGGATCGAGGGGATAGCCCCAGTAAGCCGATTCCAAAACCCGCACGATGTCCTGCATGTCCATCTCCTCGGCAGCTGTGAACATGGCGGCGTCACCTTGGGCCATGGCGGCGATCGAATTGAATTGAGACGGCCCCGTTGCTTTGCGTCCGTCAGCTGCGAGTATGTCGAACAGGCGGTTAGGCAACGCGTTCTGCGTCGCTTGCCTGAGGCTGTCTGAGAAAGATTTCACCCGCTCGATGAGTGCCTGGGCAGCCTCTTGTTGCTCTTTTTGCAATTCTTTGAGGGTCGTCTTGCCCGCACCTTGCACAGCGACAGCTGCCTCGCCAGCGGCGAAGGCATCGCTTCGGCGCAAGAATGTCTCTAGCCGAGCTAACACCGATTGGGATTTATGGGAGTGGTAGGAGAGGGTGTAGGGGCTGAGGATGGCTAGGTTGAGGGTGTACGGGATAAGGCACATCGCGCTTAAGCTGTTGGCGATTGCTTGCACCGAACCGGGTCGCGACAAAGCACAGGCCATGCCGGCCAATTGACTTGCCAAAGCAAGTTGAAGCCTTGCTTCGGCGTCGAACGGCGACGAGGTGGCCCGCAAGCCCCATGTGAACGCAAGGAAAATCGCCCGCTCCGAAAAGGATATTCCAAGCTCGTTGGCTGCCAAGGAGGTGGCGGAATCGAGGGCCAAAGCCACGACGGCAAGCGCGCCGGCGCCAATCTGCAACGGTTGCAGCGAACGGGTTGTCTGCGGGTCGATGACGGTGGCATAGGGGGCCAGGCAAGGGGAAGAGAACAGCAGACGCCGGCCAGTACGCGATGATTCGATGATTGCGCTGGCGTTGCCGCCACTGACGCATCCGATGGCGGTGGGGATGGCGATCAAGGGGACGGCGGGCTCTTCCATGGCCCGTAGTCCTACGAAGGCGGTGACGTCCTCTCCTCCTCGGGAGACCAACAGGCCAACTGCTTTGGCAGTGTCGATGACGGAATTCCCCCCGATGGCGAGCAACCCGTCATGTCCTCCCGAGCGGTACTGCTGGGCGATTCTCCCCACCAGCGACGAACTCGAACCGGCCGGAATCCCCTGGAACACCCCCAGACGGTCCTTGCCGATCCCGCACGAGCGCAGGACGATGTCGGCGATACCGGCATTCGCCACACTGGTCGATACGATCGCCAGAGGACTTTTCATGCCGGATGCGGCAACCAATGCCCCAAGCTGTTGCAGGCTGTCGTGACCGGCAACCGTCGTGTTGTCCAAGCCGAACACATGATGGCCGCTTCCCGTCATGTCACCCTCCTTGAGGCCTCTTGAGCTTCGACGAGAGCAGTGAACAACGAAACCAGGGCCGCATTGGTCTGAGCGTCCCGCAACAACACTGTCCCGTTGGCGCACACCTGCCCGATGACGGCCACTTTGTCCGAGAACCCGGCTCGGTCGATCACCGTCCTGCTGAATTCCAATGGGTCGCTCGGGTACACAGCTGCAGCAAACTCGTCATAGCGCTGGCCCCTGTCGCGTTTGGCCAATGCCAACACCGCTACCGTCAAGGCTGCGCGGGCTTCGTGAATGGTTGTCCAGCCCGGTATGGCCAGTGCGTCGGCCAAAGCGGAGACAGGTTGTCTGCCTCGGTTATGGGCGCACAAGGCCGCAATGAAGGCACCCGTCATGATGTCGAAGCCTCCTTGGCGGCGCACCAGGCTGCCATCGAGCAACTCCAAGCCACGCGATAATGATGTCCACCCGGTCGCCACCCAGGCCTCCATGAAGATATGGTCGTCTTCAATGAATGAAGTGGCCATGTGGAAACAAGCCGAAGCGGCGATGGCGGTGAGCTCTTCAACGCACGAAAGATTGGCGAAGCGCGGATCGATGGCGATCGCCGAAGCAGCGCCGGGATCGGGATCATGGGCCCCGAACGGGATCCATAGGTCGATCGGACGCTTGAGGGGTGAAAGCCGCTCTTGCACCAGTTGGGCTGTGTGCAAAGCGGTTTGGTTGCCGCATGCCACCACAAGGTCGCAGGCATTGTTCTTATATTGTTCGACGAGCACCTCTTCGGAACAATCGTCGACTCCTACTGTCAGCACCACAGCCTCGGAAGCAATCGCATTGGTCAGCAGCGTTTTGGCTCTGTTTCGGTGCCGGTCGGCCGCAATGATCACCAACGGCCGCACCGTACCGCTGAGGGCAAGCCGTCCAAAGGTGGCGTCGCATGCTTTGGCCCCGATGAAAAGACGGCACCCCGAATCGAATTCGATGGTCTGTTTGAGCGTCCTATTGGTCGTCATCGGACACCCCCTGTTTCTGGAACGGCAGCAGGGCGAACAACCTGATGCGTTTGGTGAGGAAACGGGTCGGCCGCTGGTAGCGTTTGACCAAGCGAGTGGCGACCCAGCGTGGATAGAGGTATATCAGGGTGGCGTTGACGATCCGTAAGAACCGGCATGCCAAAGCAGCAGGGCCTTCGGTGATGATCCGCCCCTCGGCAATGGCTTGAGGTATCGACAGGCGGCCGCACATGAGGTCTTTGAACTCATTGAACGAACGCATCCTGAAGGTGATGATGCCGGTAAAAGAGGTCTGCCCTTGCAACGAGGTGCGGTGTATGGCCGTGCTGACATGCTCGAACCGGTTGCCATACTTGCGCATGCACAACTGCAAACCATCTGGCTCGAGGATGAATGAGACCAAAGCGCCTTCGGGAAACTCGTTGGTTTCCCTGATCAAGCGCGGATCGATACGGCATGCGCTCTGAATGCCGCGGCCTACCAGAGCCAAAGACAAACGCGCACACACGTGGCTGAGGGTGTTGTGGGGACGATGGGCTAACATGCCTTGCTCCTTACGGCATTTTACTTCCCTGACGGTTCTTACGCAAGAGCAACCGTCTGCCGGTGAACAACCCGTACGATGTACGGTTGACATGTTCCCTGTCCATCGGTAGAGTTGAAGCTTGTGAAGGAATTACATGACCACACTGCAAGGAAATGGGCGTAAGTACCTAGTCGTCGACCTGACTGCTGAGAAATGGGATGTCCGCCTTCTGCCATTGCCCCTGTACGAGAAATATCCGGGGGGTGAGGGCCTTGCGGTTTACTTGTGGTCGCAGTTCTGCGGTGTGTCGAGCTCTTTCGATCCACTGGGTCCGGAGAATCCGCTCTGCCTGGCTGCCGGAGCCTTGGCCGGAACCAAGACCCAGTGCTCCAACTGGATTTCCATCGTCACAAAATCGCCGTTGACCGGTGCATTGGGGACCTATTCGGGCAACTCCCCGTTTGCGGGAGCCCTCAAACGGGCCGGCTGGGACGCAGTGGTGGTGGTTGGAAGCGCCCGGCGGCCGATGGTGGTGCGCATCGGAACGACCGAGGTGGAATTCAAGACCTCTGAGCGACTCATCGGTTTGAATTGCCGGCAGACAGTCGAAGCGTTGCAATTGACTCCCGAAGAACGGGCCTTGACCATCGGGCAGGCTGGTGAAAACCGCGTGCCCTTCGCCACGGTCATGTCGGAAGGATTCCCGGTCGGCCGCGGGGGAGCGGGGGCGGTGCTCGGTTCCAAACGGATCAAAGCGGTGGTGGTCCGCGAGGGCGATTGCGAGATTATGCCGGTAGATTTCGCCCTGATGGACCGCAACGAGCTTGTGATTAGGAAGCGGGTCAAGGCCAGCCGTTTCTTGGCGGCTCAGCATGTGGCGGGCTCTTTGGAGCGGATCGACCATGCCAAGACAGCCGGTTTTGCTGCAGTAAAGAACTTCTCGAACCGGACCGACTTGCGCCTACGCCATATCGGAGCCAAGGAATGTGCCCGCAGATACGCTTTGGAGAACAATCCTTGCGAAGATTGTCCCTTCGATTGCCACAAGACGATCCATTTGCCGAGCGGGGTGTCAGCTCCATTGGTGGGTTTTGAAGAGGCCGTGGCGTTGGGTCCGAACTTGGAGAACTATGACCTGTCTGTCATCACCACATGGTACGATGCCGTTCTCACCTATGGTCTGGATCCGCTATCGACCGGGAATGTGCTTGGTTGGGCGATGGAAGCCCAACAACGGAACGTGATCGATTGGGCCCCGATGCTGGCGTGGGGCCAAACCGACGGAATCTCCCAGGTGATCGAGCAGATTGCGTTGCGTAAGGGACCGGGGGCACAACTTTCGTTGGGAGTGAAAGAGTTGGCCGCCCGCTACGGCATGGCCGAGGCAGCTTGCCATGTGCGTGGTCTGGAGATGCCGCCATATGATCCACGGGGAGCTTGGGGTGAGGCGCTGTCTTTATCGATGGGCGAGCAGTACCCGTTGATTCCAGAAATCGTGTTGCCGTTGCTCAAGGGCCCTTCCATGCGTGGAAAATTGCCATGGGTCCGTTTCCAAAGGAAGCTGTTGGCGGCCCTGTCGACACTCGGGTATTGCCCGCCCATGGCGGTGGCTGTTTTGTTCGAGCACGGCTGGGCCAACCTGATGCGTTTCAGGCCATTGGCGGCCTTGTTGGTCCGATTCCCGTCCATCGGGTGCCGCGTGACCGCCCCGACCGTGTTCGCCAAGGTACTCCAAGGCCTGACGGGTGTTTCCTTAGATGCACGAGCATTCTTGGCGATGGGCAACTCTGTCATCGAGTTGAAGCAAGCGCTCGATGCCGGCATGCACGTCGATCCGCGCTGCTCGTTGCCGTTGAGGTTCCTTGTCGATCCTGAATCGAACCATCCCGATGAAGCTGTCGTCAACGGGTATGGACGGAAGATCGCCAAACGTTTGGTCAGATAGGTTGCGTCATTCCCTTCAGTGGTCGCCCGTCAACCACCGAGACGATCCTGATCCTCTCATGGTCGATGAGGGCCATGCTTGCATCGGTGTGGCTTCGAGGACGCGAGGCTGAACCCGGATTCACCACCCACGGTCCGCTTTCGGTTCTCGAGAGCTCGGGGATATGGCTGTGACCATAGGCGAATATGTCGTCGGGGTGTAACGCGACGGGGGCTTCCATCCACGACCTGACTGCATGGCCGTGGGTGAAAAAGAGTGTCCTTGTACCCAAGGGGATCGACCGGTACAGAGGTGGGACCGGCACCTGCATGTCGGAAAACATCCAAGGCGAATCACAGTTGCCCCGCACACCGAGGAGCGGTATGCCCGATGACCGGATGACGGTGAACATCTCCATCAGGTCGTGCTGTCCGAAGTCGCCCAAGAACAACACTGCATCGACAGCCTCGTTGTGCGCCCTGGCCAATACAAGATTCAACATGCCGCAATCGCCATGGATGTCAGAGAAAAGGGCTACTTTGTCCATGCGCCCATCATAATTCCCACCATCGCTACTGCCAAGAGCTTTCCATCGTTTCCCTTGACCCCGTCCAGCGGGGTGCTTTACAATCAGGGCAGCACTCATGTTTACATCGGAGGCACTATCGTGACAGAAACCAAACGCCTCACGTGCAGTGACGGGAAAATCCTCATCTACCGTTGTTGGACCCCTGAGAACCAAAACCACCATGCCGTCGTCCACATCTACCATGGCATGGCCGAGCATAGCGAACGGTATGACCGCTTCGCCCGCTACCTCAATAGCCTGGGCATCGTGGTGTATGCCCAGGACCATCGCGGTCACGGTTTGACCGCCACCGATGACGAACGGGGTTGGTTCGCCGATTCCGATGGCTGGATGCGGGTGGTGGAGGACGGTTACGAGCTCGACCGTGAGATTGTGCACACTCATCCCGGCAAGGATGTGTTCCTCTTCGGCCATAGCATGGGGTCGCTCTTGGTGCGGACGCTCATCTGCATCCATCCCGAACTCTATCGCGGTGTCATCGTGAGTGGAACGAGTGCCTCCAAAGGATTGATGGGCCAAGTTGGAAGGTTGCTTGCCGTGGCGCGGGCCAAGAAGTACGGGACTCGCACGCCCGATGCGTTGCTCGACAAGCTCAGTTTTGGAGCTTTCGCCAAGAAGTTCGAACCGCGTCAGACCAATTTCGATTGGCTCTCCAGGGATGCGGTGGAAGTCAAGAAATACATCGACGACCATTTCTGCGGTTTCATCTGTTCCTCACAATTCTTCGTCGACTTGCTGGACGGCATCGAATTCGCCAACAATCCCGCCAACATCGCCAAGGTCCCCAAGGACATGCCGATGTTGATCATCAGCGGGGCAATGGACGTGGTCGGCGAATTTGGCAAAGGGGTGCGCAAGGTCCATCAAGCGTATCGCAATGCGCTCTTGACCGACCTGACATTCGAACTCGTGCCCGAAGCCCGCCATGAGTTGCTCAACGAAATCAACCGGGAGGAAATCCACGTCCTGTTGGGAAAATGGCTCGAAGCCCACAAGTCCCGCAAGAATCGTTGATTGCCAGCAAAGCAGGGTGGGTGGTTGTTGCCACCGTCCTTGCTTCCTGCTAGGATGGCATCCGGGAGGGGCGAGCGATTCATGATGGTACGACAAGCAGCTCAAAACAGCAGGAAAGCCGACCATCCCGGTGATGCCGCGTCGCGACAGCGCTACCGGATTGTCGAATTCGCCCGGGTCTGTGCGGGGAAATTCGCCAAGGACCGCGTCTCCATCATGGCATCCGGTGCGGTCTACACCACCCTCATTTCGCTTGTTCCGCTGGTCTCTTTCCTCATGTCGTTCCTGACGTTGTTCAACGTCATCCAACCGTTCTTCAGCTTGCTCGACGAGTTGTTCGTATCAATATTGGGGGAGCAAGCAGGGGCCGAGTTCTCGACATGGATCGAGGAGTACAGCACCAAGGCTAGCGGATTGGGGATTGTGGGATTCATTTCCTTCATCATCACTTCGGTGTTGTTGATCGACAAGGTATGGACGATCGTCAACCACATTTACCGCACCTCCCCGTCACGGGGAAAGGTCTGGAAAAGGATGTTGGCGTTCCTGACCATCTTGATTGTCGGGGCTGCGCTCTTGGTGGCCTATATCAGCATCAAATCGTTGCTCAGCGCCCGTGTGGCCAATCTGCTCGGATGGGCGTCGCTCGAAAACCGTGGGTTGGCCGTCATCAGGACGATAGTCCCGTGGTTCATCGTGTGGGTGTTCATCTTTTTGATCATCATGGCGGCTCCCAATACCAAGGTCTCCTCCTTGAGCGCCACTTTGGGAGCCTTGGTGGGTACGGTGGCGGTAGCCATCGTGAACTTGGTGTTCTCCGGCCTGATCTCGTTGGGATTCAATTACTCGGTCATCTACGGTTCATTCGCCGCTATCTTCCTGTTCCTGCTGTGGGTCTATCTGATGTGGATCGCCATCTTGGCGGCGGTCGAGGTGAGCTATGTCCATCAATACCGCCCCGACAAAATTTCGTTGACTCGCCCGGTTTCCCCGGCTGAGCAATTGGCCAACGGAATCAACGTGATGATGGTCGTCGGCAGTAATTTCCGCAGCGGCTCCGGGGAGACCCGGGTCAAGGACATTGCCGAGAAGTTGTTGATGAACGACCGCGAGTTGTTCTCCGTCATAGACATGTTGGCGGAGAAAAAATTTGTCATCGCCACGAATCCCGCCAAGACGGCTTACCTGCCGGCCAAGCCGCTGGAGGATATGAAGATCGTCGATTTGGTGAGTGCCTTGTACGGCGAGGTCTATCTGGAACAGAACCTCGACACGATCGGCGATGCCATCGCCACCCAAGTGAGCGACAAGGGCATCAAGACCTTGGGAAACCTGACGATATACAATTTGCTCGAACGCATCTGAGCGCAGGCTTCTCTCAACCCAGGGCGACATCCAAAATCATCATGACGGTGAAACCGAGGATCGTCCCGAAGGTAGCCAAGTGGGTTCCGAGGTGGTCCTTGCCTTGTTGCGCTTCGGGGATGAGTTCCTCAACCACGACATAGATCATCGCTCCGGCGGCGAAGGCCAATGCATAGGGGAGAATCGGTTGCATGACGGTGACCAAGGCGGCACCGAGCACTCCGGCGATCGGTTCGACTATGCCGCTGGCTTGGCCGTAGAAAAAACTGCGCCCGCGCGACAGACCCTCACGGCGCAACGGGATGGAGACGGCGGCTCCTTCCGGGAAGTTTTGGATGCCGATGCCGATCGCCACGGCCAAGGCCGACAGCACACTGACTTCGCCATGACCGGTGGCGGCAGCGCCGAAGGCCACTCCGACAGCCAGCCCTTCGGGGAAATTGTGCAACGTGATGGAGAGGACCAACAGGATACTGCGGCGCAAGTGGGTGGGTAACCCTTCGGCTTTGTCCCCTTTCATCGAATCGAAGTGCAAGTGGGGTAGCAGTTGGTCGGCCAGCCACAAGAATCCCGCCCCACCGAGGAACCCAATCGAAGCGACCAACCAAGCCGGCACCCTGGAACTGTGCTCGGCCATCTCGATAGCCGGGGCCAACAGGGACCAATAGCTGGCTGCGATCATCACACCCGAGGCGAAACCGAGCATGGTGTTCAAGACATGTTGTTTGATTTGTTTGAAAAAGAACACCAAGGCTGCGCCAAGGGCGGTCAAGCCCCATGTGCCCAATGTAGCCAGCAATGCCATCAACACCGGTTGTTCTGTAAGTGTCCTCATGTTCCTTCCCTCCGAATGCCTTAGAGCAATTTTAGGGGGAGTCGGCCAAGGGGTCAACCGGGTCGGAGCGGTTTTGGGCTTCGGCTTGGAACAAACGGGCCACAGATGGTATAGTTCAGTCGATGAGGAGGCCGCGATGGCTGTACAGCGTTTCACCAACAAGTCGGACGGACATGCTCCGGTCGATACCTCCGCCTGGCAGGCAATTCCTGATCCACACGACGCGGGCAGGCGGGGAAGCGAATTGTGGGTATGGGACCGCCATCGTTGCCAAGTCCAAGTCGATCCAGCGGACCTGCACGGCAACGAGTTCATCGTGTTCCCCTATGCGGTGAGCGTGTTCGACAGCCACGGCAGGCTTGTGGCCTGTGCGGCTTTGGAACAGACCGATTACCGGGTGCTGTCCCGTCTGACCGGTGAACGCCAAAGCGATTACGGCGGGACATCGAAGAGCAGGTTCTCGGAGGTCAGGGCGGTGTTGTTCCTTGCCGGAGAGCGCAGGGAATACGGGGTCTACGAGAGCCGGCTTGAGTTGCAGCCTGCCCGGGATTTCTTATTCGAGTTGGTTGCCGATGGATTGGATTTGACCGGGGAGGCACTGCCCAAAGGCTTGCTGTGACGAGCGGCAAGCGGCACATGTGCCGGTCAGCGACAGCGTATGGGAGTGGACTTCAAAGCCATGCACCTGCGAATACGTTTCAACCAAGGCATCGATTGTGCAATTCCCCAGATCGATGAAACGATGGCACTGTTCGCAGTGGAACCAATGGCGATGGTTGTCGACCGATTGCCCGCATGCGTCGCGATAGGTGTAGTAACGTTCGGTGCCGTGGGCGCTGCAGTGCAGGATGAATGAGTCGGCTTGGGCGTGTTGCTCCAAATAATGCAAGGTACGATAGACGGTGACCGGGTCGCACTGGCACGAGACCCGGTTGTGGATTTCGGCGGCGGTCAGCGGTACCTCAGCCTCCTTCAAGACGGCGAGGGTCGCTTGGCGGGCTTTCGTCATGCTTTGGCCTCCTTGGAAGGGGTCAACCGTTTGCGTACGGTCCCGGCGATGGCGAAGAGGATATAGACCAAACCGGCCAGCACGACCACCATCGCCCCGACAGGCAGGTCGAACGTCCAACCGGCTGCCAAACCGCCGATCGAGAACGCTGTGGCATACAACCAGCCCCCCACCATCATGCCCGCCAGGTTGCGGGCCGTGTATCCGGCCGTCCCGGCCGGGAGGGTGAGCATGGCGATCACCATCACGATCCCGACAAAGGTCTGCAGCAACACCACGGCGATGGCGACGACTGCCAAGATGATGAAAAAGACACTGTTGGTGCGCACGCCCCTGACTCGGGCGAATTCGTCATCGAAGGCCGATGCCTCGATGTGACGGTAAAAGCGCCACGCCAGCAGGACGACCACTGCGTCGAGCATGGCGAGCAGCATCAAATCGCCGTTCGAGATGAGCAGGATGTTGCCGAACAGGTAGCTGGTCGGGTCGGTATAACCAGGCGTCTTGGCCATGAACAGCACCCCGATGCTCATGCCGATGGCCCAGATGGCGTTGATGGCGGTATCCTCGCGTTGCTTTGCTTTCAACGATACCAAGCCGATGACCGCTGCCGCCAAGACAGCGAAAACCACCGCACCGACGATCGGAGGAAGGTTGGGAAGCGTGCCGCTCGCCGCCAGATACAATGCCAAGCCGATACCTCCGAGGACGGCATGGGAGATGGCGCCTGCCAAGCCGGCGATGCGGCGGACGGTCACGACTGCTCCAAGCACGCCGAACAAAACGGAAGAAAGCAGGGCAGCCAGCAATGCATTGCGGATGAACGGCATGGACGGGTCGGTCAGCGCTTGCAACAGGCTATGCATGGGGGCCCCCTTCCGGGTGGCAATTGTCGCCCGGTATGCTCACATCGTGCAGGACCCTGAGGGCTTCGCCTCCGAACAGCGTAGCCGGGGCATGGGCGTCGAAAGCTGCCCGATGGCGGACGATGGTCGCGGCATGGCCACATTCGCTGCGATCCCCAAGGCATAGCACGATGTCGGTCAATGCCGAGACGAAACCACTGTCGTGGGTGACGATCAAGATGGTGGTGCTGCCTTTAATTTTCCCGAGGGTTTGGAACAACAGGTTTTCGCTTTCAGCATCCATGTTGGCTGTCGGTTCGTCCAAGATGAGGAAGCGGGGTTTCGCGACCAACGCCCGGGCCACCAAAACCCGGCGGCGTTGGCCGCCAGAGAGGGCCGAATAGGGGCGTCGGGCCAAATCGCTGATTGCCACTTGTTCGAGGGCCTCGGCCACGGCCGTGTTCACCATCTGTGTTTTCAGCTTTGTTTTCGGGTGGAGCAAACCCATCGCCACCACCTCTTTGACCGAGATGGGGAAACTCCGGTCATACTGGATGTTCTGGGGCACATAGCCGATGCTGTCCAAGACACTGCGTGGATCGCTGCCGAATACAGTCACCGTTCCGGAGTCGGGTCGCTCAAGACCCAGCGCCAGTTTGAGCACAGTCGATTTCCCGGCTCCATTGGGACCGACCAAGGCAGTGAAATCGCCCTCGTGGAAATGGAAATCGACATGGTCGAGTACCAATGTGTCACCATAGGAGAAGCTGACTTCATGGAATTTCAAGGCGATCGGCTTGGTGGTATGGTCGCCGTCGGATGATGAAGCCGATCTGAACAACGGCCGACCGATCTGGATGCTCATCGATGTTCCTCCATGACCTGTTGCAAAGCTTGTCCGATGCGTTGGATGTTGTCCAACCAATCGGGCGCCAGCGGGTCGAGTGCCACGACCGTGGCTCCAATGCTGGTGGCGATCGTGCTTGCGGCTGCACTGGGGAATTGTTTTTGGACGAAAATGGCGGCAGCTCGCTGTTCGATCGCGTCTTTCATGAGGGCGCTAAGAATTTTCGGGGTGGGTTCCTTGCCCCCGGTCTCGACCGCCTTCTGTACGATGCCCAAGTCGTCGAACAGGTACCCGAACGACGGGTGGTAGACGAATACCGCGCGGCCTTGCAACGGCGCGAGCTGTTGGGCCAACGAGGAGTACACGGAGTCGATCGATGCCAGTAATTTCACATACCGTTCTTGATACACTCCCGCTTGATCTGGATTGAGGGCCATGAGGGCATCACGTACATGCGTGGCGAGGACCTTGGCATTGTCCCGCCCGAGCCAGGTATGCTTGTCGTAAGCCCCGTGCCCGTGATCTTCCTCCTCGTGAGCGCTTTGCTCTTCTTCGAGCAGGCGCAGCTTCATGCCTTCTGTCGCGTCGACCACCTTCAAGCGGGGGTACAGCGAGGTGATCTTGCCGGTCAAGCCGATTTCAAAATCGGTACCGGACAGAATCCAGACGTCCGCTTGGGAGAGGGCCGTCATTTGGCGGGGGGTGGGTTCGTAGGAATGGGGGCTCTGCCCTTCCCCGACGAGGACGATCGTGTCGACCGAGTCTGCTCCGATTTCCCGCACGAAGTACTGTTGGGGAAGGATGCTGACGGCGACAATCGGTTTGGATGACCTCAAAGGGACAGCTTCACCCGTTCCCTTGGCCTGAACGGATGCCGACAGGGCTATGGTCAAGGCCAGCATGGCCGTCAGGGTCTTGGAAAGCCACATGCGGTACACTCCTTTGGAAGTCCTTCATCATGGATGGATATTCCAATGAAAGGCTTCGTTCAGATGAACGATACCCATGAACATGAAAAAATGCAAGTC
>CAZJAK010000011.1:15499-17067 GCA_964543935.1 uncultured Spirochaetaceae bacterium | reverse complement strand
ATCATCGTTCTGCTTGCTTTGGTGAGTGTGGGCTTGATGGTTCTGGGCCTGAGCGGTTGTGATCTGCAAGGAGGGGCGAAGGGAAACTTCCAGTTGGAAATTTCTGAACGCATCGCCCGTACCACGCTGGTCCCGGATGTAGAGATGGATGTTGCAAAATATGTCGTAACCGGAGACGGGCCCGGTGATGCTCAGTTTGGCCCATTCGAAACGACCGGAGATACGCTTGCCGTCACCGATTTGGCGGTCGGCCAATGGACGATCGACGTGGAGGCTAAAAACAGCGATGGCGTGGTGATCGGACAAGGTTCCACCACCGCGACGGTAGTGCGCAATGAGACTGCCCAAGCAGTGGTTGAAGTGTATCCGATCGACGGGACCGGGTCATTGGAGATAGCGGTATCCTGGCCCGCAGCAGCTGTGTTGAATCCGGTGGTTGCCGGAGAATTGGTCAGTGAAGATGAACTGACCACATTCGATTTGACGTTCGTGCCGGGAGTTCCCGGTACTGCTCTTGCTGAGCTGGAGGGAATTCCTGAAGGGTATTATGACCTTACGTTGAGCCTTTCCGATGGGCAGACCTTCCTGGTGGGAAGATACTGCGCCGTCTGGATTGTGGCAGGATACGAAACCGAAGGGACATTCGTGATCACCGCCGAGGATTTGGAATTCACCTCGGAAGCAGATATTGTGATCGATAACCAGATCCACCAACCCTACGGAGTAACCTTGACAGCCGATAGGGAGGAGGTCCTATTGGGGGGAGCAGTCACGATCCAGGCGACTGTCGTTCCTGAAAACGCCGATTACATCTACCGTTGGTATGTGAACGGCCAGGTTGTCGTGGATCAGGATGGACCGCAGATCGAATTGGGAACAGGTTTAGGGGTCGGGAAATATCAGGTTGACGTGCGGGTATGGAACCAAGAGGAGCACGTGTTGTCGTCTGCCACAATCTCGTTCAAGGTTGTGGATGTCGTTGCCAATGCTATTGTGCGCGGCATCGCAGTGTTCTCCAATCTGCAGGATCATGCCGGAATCGCAGTACGTGCGATCGGACAAAGCGTCGATCGCGACACAGTGACCGATTCGGCTGGTAATTTCGTGTTCGAGAACCTGCCCGAAGGTGATTTCGTCATCGAGGCATCCGCTCCCGAGTATTATCCGACGAGTAAGCTTGTCACAGCGGTCAATGACGAGGATCGCCAGATCCCGGATCAGATGATCCTCTATCCGATTGAGCGGTTCGGTATGGTGCAGGGCCACGCCTATTTCATCGACCGTCAGGATCATTCGGGCATCGCAGTGAATGTCCGCACCCTCGCCGGCCAAGAATTACCCGATTTGATCGCGTTGACCGATGCACAAGGATTCTTCGAGTTCGAGAACGTCCCGGTCGACGAAGTCACGGGAGAAGCAAGCTATGTGTTCACGGCTTTCGCTGTCAACAATTCTTGGGGGTATGCGACCGACAGCGTGACCAAGACGGTGACGGCTGACCAGACCGTGACGACCGATGACCTGTGGTTGAGGCCTAAGGCCGCTTCGGTGATCATCTTTGCCGACGA
>CAZJAK010000011.1:1496-15399 GCA_964543935.1 uncultured Spirochaetaceae bacterium | reverse complement strand
CTATGCATCGCACAACTATTTCACCAATCTTCCGGCCAATGCCACGATCCTGTGCACTGATGAGGCAGGGGGTGCGACGCTGGTCGAGTATAAAGTCGGTTTAGGCCGGGTGGTGGCCACCGGGCAACCGCTCGAATTCCACTGGGTGTATTCACAAAATCCGCGCCAGATTTATCCCAACATGATTTTCTACACCTTCAACTTGCCGTTTGAGGATGTGTTTGGAGATCCACCTCCGGCTGAAGCGGCCAGGGCTGTTAGGAACGCTGTGTCTTCGGCTGCACGCTAATACAGTAAGGAATTTCGATTGATTGCAGGCCGCCTGAAAGGGCGGCCTCTTTCAAGCCTTGGTTCCGTACTCTGTAGTGAAAGAGGAAACCAAACGCAAAATCAATGCGCGTGAAAGAAAACAAAATCGCTCCGACAAGCAAATTGCTGACAACGGGATGAAGATACGTTATGCTTCAGGCAGTGTTCGTTCAATGGAGGGGTCGTCATGAATCCAGCGGCAAGAAAGCAAGAGATCCTGCGCATGCTCCAAAAGCAGGAATCGGTCCAGGTCCTGGAGCTTGCCCGCTCGCTGGATGTCTCCAAGGTCACCATCCGCAACGATTTGGACGAGTTGGAAAACAAGGGGCTCCTCTTGCGTACCTATGGCGGGGCGGTGTTGCCCGAAAAACGGGGGACGGAACGCTTCATCGCCGACACGATGAAGGAGTATTACGAACAGAAGGAACAGATCGCCCGTTTGGCCAGCACGTTGGTCTCTCCCGGGCAGAACATCATCATCGACAACGGCAGCACGACGGTGCATCTGGCCAAGTACCTGCGCGACATGGCTGTGACGGTGACCACCAGTTCCTTGTTGGTCATCGAAGAGTTGATGCATGCTGAAAAGGTCGACCTGATCGTGTCGGGCGGGGTCTTGCGCAGGCAGTCGATGGGCTTGATGGGCAACCTGTCCAAAGACGTCTACCGTCAGGTCCATGCCGACTGGTTGTTCTTGGGCGCTTCGGGGTATTCGGCAGCCCAAGGGGTGTTTTGCACCAACCTGATCGAGGCGGAGACCAAGCAGGCCATGATACAAAGCGCCACCAAGGTCTGCCTGCTCGTCGATTCATCCAAGATGGAACGATTGTCGCTCGCCCGGGTGTGCGATTGGAACGCTGTGGATTATGTGATCACCGACACGATCTCGGCCGAGGTCGAGCAGAGCATCACGGAGGCGGGAGTCAAGGTACTTGCCGTCGATACACAATGAGCGCAGTACGCACGAGCATATCGTTGGTGGGCTTCCAGTCGGTAGCCGCCGTCGACTCCTACCGCAAAGCTTTCCCATCGATGATGTTCGAGCTCTCCTACAAGATGAGCGCTGCGTTCTTGCAAGCAGTGCGGCCGGTGGTGCAGGGCCGGGTCTCTTCGGTGCACGCCTGTTGTCCGAGCGAACCGATTTTCCCCAACTTGGGAAGCCACGATCCGGCTGTGGTGGACGAGAGCCTCAAGGCAATCGAAGCCAGTGCGCGCACGGCGGCCTCCTTTGGCGCCGATATCTTGGTCCTGCATCCGGGATATGCTACCGACAGTGCCGTTCCGGCCGAGAATGAACGGCGCAAGGTGCTGTTGGAGGGCGAGCAGTTCAAACGCTATGTGTGGCGCCCGGAGGGTTCCATCTGTGGTCCCGATTATGTGCGGCAACCGGTCTATGCCAACCACATGGCCCGAGCGCTGGACCTGTTGCCCACTGCAGCCAATTTGTGCGCTTTGTACCGTGTGCGCTTGGCGGTGGAAAACCTCAATCCGCGGGTGGGGTATCTGTTCCAGACTCCCGATGAGATGGTTGCTTTGGCCTCCATGGGCAAAAACCTGTTTTTGTGTCTCGATGTGGGCCACCTGTGGATATCGTCCTGCGTGTATGGATTCGATTACATGGCGGCGGTCCGGCAGGTGATGGCCACTGGCAAGGTTATCAATTGCCATCTGCACAGCAACCCTTCAGACCGCGACAGGGACCTCTTTGTCGACAATCACGACACGTTTGCCGGCAACGGCTTTCCCGTCGCCAGCATTCTCCAAGAGGTTGCCGTACCCGACACCAATGTAGTGCTCGAGACAGTGCACGACCCCGAGGGCAACACCCGGGCGTTGCTGAAAGCGTGCTGCGGCAGGTAGCCGAAGCCACCCGCCGTCAGATAGTGTTCAGTCAGCGATCGAGACGACCTTGGCGGCTGCAAAACGGTCGCATACCAGGTAACAATCGCCATGGCTGCGCAAATAAGCGCAAGGAGCCATCGGTCCGACCGGGGCGTGCAGGGCCATGTCGATGGCTGCGGCCTTGCGGGCGTCGGGTACCGTGCAGATGATCGTGCGGCTCTTGAGGATCTGGCGCATGCTCATGGAGACGGCCTGCTTGGGAACGACTTCGAGCGAGGCGAACCAGCCTTCGCCGACTTGTTGTTGCTTGCAGGCGTCGTCGAGTTGCACCACGATATAGGGGTCCTCGGTCGTGCAGTCTGCGGGAGGATCGTTGAAGGCCAGGTGTCCGTTCTCACCGATGCCGATGAAGGCCACGTCGATGCTTTTGCGGCCGATGAGGTCGGCCAAACGCTTGAGTTCCTTCTTCAGGTCGGGCGCATCGGCTTCGACGTAGGTGAAGCTGCGCAACGAGGGGACCTTGTCGGCAAAGCGTTCTTTGAGGTACTTGCGGAAACTGGCTTTATGGGTGACGGGGATGCCGACGTACTCGTCGAGGTGGAAAGCGTCGACCTTGGACCAGTCGATTCCTTCTTGGCGGATCAACTGTTCAAGCATGGTGAACTGGCTGGCTCCCGTCGCCAAGATGATGCGGGCCTCGCCGTTGGCTTTGATGGCTGCCCGGATGGCGGTGGCGCCGATGCGGGCGGCTTCGCGTCCGAGGACCGCTGGATTTTCATAAATTCCAAGTTGCATGGGGTGCTCCTTTCAAACATGATGGAAAAATTATAAGGTAGTATATAGTTTCGAGTGTGAAAACACAAGGAAGAAGCGGGACGGGTGGAGCTTGCCAGGGAGTCGGACATGGAAGTGATCGAATCGAAATTGGTTCCCAAGACTGGGCATGAGGCTTTGTGCGAGGACGGCCTGTTCTTCGACGGGCGCTTTGCAGCGGTCATCGACGGGTGCAGTGCCAGCAAGACCCCCCGGTGGGGTTCCCCCTCTCCGGGAGTGGTTGCCAAGCGGTGTTGCCTACAGGTGTTGTCCGGCTTGCCGGCGCAAGCCACGATGGAGGAGGCCTTCGCCCGGATGAACGAAGCCATCTTCGACTGGTACGGCGCCCACGATATGGTGCACGAGGCCCGTGGCGATGCTTCGTTGCGCTGCGGGGCCTATGCAGCGGTCGTCAGTGCCTACCATAGGCAAGCATGGGTCTTCGGTGACTGCCAAGCATTGGTCGGCTCGGTGCTCCATACCGTCCATAAAGAGGTCGATGCCTTGATGGAAACGCTACGGGCTTTCCTGATCGAAGCCGACGAGTTGCGTGCCAGCGACGGTGATGCGATCGGCTTGCTCGCACCGGTGATGCGTTTGCAATCCTTGTTCCAGAACACCCGCAACCGGGGCCCGTTCTCTTATCCGACCTTGGACGGCTTTTTCACCGATATGGCTGCGGTGAAAATCGTTCCGCTCGGTGGATCCCAGACCGAAGTGGTGTTGGCAACCGACGGTTATCCGGTGCTGGCGGCAACTTTGGAGGAATCGGAAAGACATCTGGCCAGGTTGCTTGCAAGCGATCCGCGTTGTTTCCGGGAGAACCGGGCGACCAAGGGCTTGATGCCTGGCAACCTTTCCTATGACGATCGTGCATATTTGCGACTTTTTGTCTGATTGGTTTCTTTTTCTGTTCTTATTTGGCAGAAAGTACTATAAAAGAGCTACATCTAGAAATAAATACTCTCATAACGCAAAAAAAGATTGCGTCCTCGGGTGACTGGCCGTATACTTGAATACCGGCCTGTGTTTCTCGCGTAGCGACAACAGGCCGGTCATCACTCTAAGGAGGAACACATGAGGAAAATCGTTACGCTCGTGCTTGTGGCCGTCATGGTTGTCGGCGCGGTCTATGCTCAGGGAGCTGCCGAACCGCAAGCGACCAATGTGGTTGAGAAGGAACTGACCATTTGGAGCGGTGCTGCCGAAGATGAAGCCCAGGCTTTGGCTAAAAAGTTCAATGAACTTCACCCTGGAATCACGGTCAGCATCATCCGGGCTGGTTCGGGAGAACTGGTCAACCGGCTCATGGCCGAGCAACCGAAGCCGGAAGGCGACATCCTGCTGATGATCGCCAAGGAAAACATGGAGATGGCGTATGAGTACTTGGCCGCGTACAAGTCTGCCAACCATGCCAAAATCGATGTGGCGGTGCGTGATGACGCCGAGGTTCCCCGTTACTACGGGTCGTCGATGCCGTTGCAGGCCATCATGATCAACACGAACCTGCTCAAAAAGGAAGAGTATCCCAAGAGTTGGTCCGACCTGATCGATCCCAAGTTCAAGGGCGAGATCATCCTGGCCAACCCGGCCCTCTCTGGCTCGGCCTATGCCCAGGTCTACATGATCTACAAGCTCTACGGGGATGATTTCTTGGCCAAATTGGCAAAGAATGCCGTGTTCACCGCCAGCTCCACAGCCGGGCCCGAATCGGTCGCCCGCGGCGAATACGCCATCACCGTGACCGGTGAGTCCAACATCGGCAAGTACATCGGGGAGAAAGCCCCGGTCACCTATGTGTATCCTTCCGAAGGAACCGGAGCTCGCTTCGATGCCACCGCCATGATCGCCAATGGCCCCCATCCGAACGCCGCCAAGCTGTTCATGGACTTCATCACTTCCAAGGATGCTTACGAGATCATCCGCAACACCCGCAACCGCCGCGTCGTGACTCCCGAGTTGCCCGGACCGGAGAACCTTCCTGCTCTTGGCGACATCAAGTTGTTCCCGTACGACGACATGGAAGCCAAGGAAATCAAAGAAGCACTCGTGACCAAGTTCTCGAACATGATGTGATTGTCGTGGCCTGCGGAGACTTTTGAAGCTTCCGCAGGCCGGTTTTTCCCCATAGGAGTGAAGCTCATGAGTCGGAATCTGACCTACCTCAACGTCAACAAGATTTTTGGCGAGCACGGCAAGAACCCCGTGCACGCCTTGAAGGATGTCTCCTTCACGATCAATCCCGGCGAACTTTTTTGCATGCTCGGACCCTCGGGCTGTGGCAAGACCACGCTGTTGCGCTCGACTGCAGGTCTGGAGACGATCAGCAGCGGTCAGATCCTGTACGGGGACACCGACATGACGAGCATCCCTCCGTTCAGGAGGAACATCGGGATGGTGTTCCAGAGTTTCGCATTGTATCCCCACATGAACATCTTCGAAAACGTGGCCTATGGGCTGCGGGTCCGCAAGATGCCCGATGCCGAGGTCCGCAAACGGGTTACCGAGGTGATGGAACTGGTCGGTTTGACCGAGGAGCTCAAACGCAATCCTTCTCCGACCGGATTGTCGGGTGGTCAGCAACAGCGTGTGGCGATCGCCCGGGCGCTGGTCTACCAACCCGACTTGCTGTTGCTCGACGAGCCGTTGGCCAACCTCGACGCCAAGTTGCGCCGTTACATGCGTGCTGAAATCCGCCGCATCCAGAAGGCGACCAACATCACCACGATTTTCGTGACCCACGACCAAGAGGAGGCCATGGCCATCGGCGACCGCTTGGCGGTGTTGCGCAAGGGTGTGGTGGAGCAAATCGGTTCGAGCAACGAGCTCTATACTGGTCCCGACAACGCCTTCGTGGCCAACTTCATCGGCAAGATGAATTACTTCAACGCACAGCTGTCGGGTGCCAATCAAGCCACCGTTGAATCCACACCCGTGGTGGTGGAGGTCAAGCCCCATAAAAACCGCATCCCTGCATCGGCTGGACTGCAAGCCGGCGCGAAGGTCCTTGTCGGGGCCCGCCCGGAACAACTCGAGGTGAGCAGTTCCAAGTTGCCTGGTTCGCTCGATGGTGTCGTGCAGATCATCCAACACTTGGGCCAAGTGGTCCGCTACGAAGTGGCCCTCGACAAGGCGGTATGCGATTCGGTCATCGAGGTCGACATGCCGTCGATGCTCGAGGACGTGCGCGAGCATGACCGCATCCATGTGGTATTCAAGAAGGGCTTGCCGTTCTTGTTCCTCCCGGAGGTGGCCAACTGATGAAACTGCGCGATACAAGCCGGGACGTTTCGTCCAAAACCTTGCGGCAATTCTTAAAGAAGGACTTGACGCCTTACATGGTGTTCGCCATACCGTTGGCATTCATGGCCATCTTC
Source organism: uncultured Spirochaetaceae bacterium (assembly GCA_964543935.1). Classification (GTDB taxonomy): domain Bacteria; phylum Spirochaetota; class Spirochaetia; order Sphaerochaetales; family Sphaerochaetaceae; genus JAAYDK01. The sequence continues at coordinate 9,058 of CAZJAK010000011.1, read as the reverse complement.
CTGGTCTACCCGATGGCCACCACGGTGCTGCGGGCCTTCATGCCGGCCGGCAACAAGCTCGTGCTCGGCCAATTTTCGTTGGAAGGTTTCACCAAGTTCTTTGAGAGCTCGATGTACCGCAAGGCGTTGTGGAATTCCTTCGTGGTGAGTTTTGCCGTTACGGCGTTCTCATTGGTCATCGGGGTTCCGATGGGGTACTTCGTGGCCCGGGTCAAGCTGCCCGCCAAGAATTTGATGCTGTCGCTCGGCATCCTGCCGATCATCATGCCTTCCTTCGTAGGGGCGTTCACCTGGGTGATCTTGTTGGGCCGCAACGGGGTGTTGCGCCACTTTTTGAATGTGGCGCTCGGACCGTTGGGAATCGAGGTGCCGACCATCTACGGCATGTTCGGCATGATCTTGTGCATGACGCTGACCTATTACCCGTTCGTGTTCCAGCTCTCCTACGGTGCTTTCGCCTCGGCCAATGCGTTGTTGGAGGAGGCTGGCATGCTCATGGGTGCCTCGAAGTGGCGCATCTTCCGCACCGTCACCTTCCCCCTGATCCTGCCCAGTTTGGGAGCCAGTGCCTTGCTCGTGTTCGTCAGGGCCATCGGCAACTTCGGCATCCCGGCGGTCATCGGGGGCGACAAGTATGTGTTGCCGACGTTGATCTACTTCCGTGTCAACGGCTTCTGGGACCTCAACGGGGCCGCCTCGATCGCCATCGTGAACGTAGTGATCACCGCATTCGTATTGTGGTTGCAGAAATACGTGATCAGCCGGCGTGAATACGAAACCATTTCGGCTACCCATTCAGAGATCAAGTTGCATTCTGGCAAAGGCATCCGCATCATCGCCTTCATCTACTGCATCATCGTGCTGGTCATGTCGTTGTTGCCCCAGCTGACGATCATCGTGATGTCCTTCTCGACCAGATGGGTCGGATTGTTCCCCGAGGGCTTCACCTTGAAGAACTACCTCAGGATTCCTTCCTATTCGAGCAAGGAGTTGTTCAACACCTTCTACCTGTCGGTGCTGGCAACGCTGTTGGCAGCGGCGTTGGGCAGCTTGATCGCCTACATCACCGAACGCAAGAAACCCAAAGGGGCGGCCTTGCTGGACATGTCGATCATGGCACCGTTCATCCTGCCAGGTACGGTCGTGTCGGTAGCCCTGCTGTCGGCTTTCAGCGGCAACAGCATCATCAAATTGACCGGAACATACGCCATCATCGTGATTTCCTACATGGTGCGGCGCACTCCGTATGTCTACCGTTCCGTCGCCGCAAGCCTGTCGCAGCTCAATCCGTCGTTGGAGGAGGCCTCGACCATCGCGGGAGCCAACTGGTTGTACACGTTCCGGCGGGTGAGTGTGCCGTTGATCCTGCCAAGCATCATCAGCGGATCGATTTTGACCCTTACGACCTTGTTGCAGGAGTTGAGCACCACGATATTGCTGTACAGTTCAAAGACCCGCACGGTTCCGATCCAGATTTACGGAGCGGTGGCCGACGGCAAGCTTGGCGAAGCCAGCGCGTTGTCGGTGGTTTTGTTGGTGGTGGTCTTCGGCATCATCTACCTGTTGAACAAATCCCAGGGCAAGTCGATCTCCTCAAGCTTCAAGATGGGATAAAGGCCGCCATGATACATAACGATTACGCTTGGCATGCCCGAGAGCTTACGCAGCAAGTCCTGCCGTTTTGGGACGGTGCTTTCGACGACCGGTGTGGCGGGGTGTTCACCTGCTATTCCAATGCGGGCGACCGCCTGCTGTCGACCGACAAGTATGTCTGGTCGCAAGGGCGGATGTTGTGGTGTCTGAGCGAGATGCTCGTTTCGCAGGTGGTGTGTGGCGAACTGTCGAGCGCTCGGCGCACCATGTATCGTTCGCAAGCAGACGCACTGTACCGGTTCCTGCATGCCCATGTCCTGCTCGATGAGGATCAGGGCGTGTGCGCTTTCCTCACCGACCGCGAGGGCACTCCCAAGGAACCGGTGGCCGGCAAAGGATTGTACACGAGTTTCTATGTCGACTGTTTCGTGATCATGGGGTATGCCCGCTACGCTGTCCTGACGAAAGACCGTTCCATCCTGGATGAGGCCGTGGCTGTTTTCAGACGGATGCAGGCGTTCATGGAACTGCATGGAGTGCGCAGTGAACCGTATGTCTTGCCGCCCGGTCACGCCACGCAAGCGGTTTTGATGATCTTGTGCAACACCGCATGGGTGTTGGCAACATCTTTGGAATCGTTCGGGTCATCCGAGAGAGCGTGGTTTGTCGATTTCGCCAGAGGGCAAGCCAAAAAAATCCTGACGGATTTCTACGATCCGCAACGGGAGTTACTGCGTGAAATCGTCTCTCCCGAGGAATGTCGCGACACATTGTTGGCCCGCCATTGCAATCCGGGGCATGCCATCGAGTGCATGTGGTTCACTCTGGACTGCTTGGACGATGCCCAGTCGGTCGACCGGATGGCTTCAGTGGTGCTGGCATCGTTGCAATTGGGCTGGGACAGTCTGCATGGTGGCTTGTTGCGCTATGTCGACCGCGACGGTGGCCAGCCTCAGGGCGTGCGCGGGGATTCGGCATTCGAGGACCTGGTCGTGCGTACGTGGGATTACAAGCTGTGGTGGCCCCACGCCGAGGCGCTGTATTGCACAGCCCGGATGTACCGGGTGACAGGAAACGAAGTGTTTGTGAAGTGGTACCAGCGCCTGAAAGAGTATGTGGCGCGGGTGTTTCCTGCCGGACCGGGTCGGGAATGGATTCAAATCAGGAACCGTGCGGGTGTCCCGCTCGAGGCTGTGGTGGCATTGCCGGTCAAGGACCCGTACCACATCATGCGCATGCATGTGTTGGCGATGGAGCTATTCGGCAACCAGCACGAGATGAGGTTGGATGACTATGCAGGATGAGCGCATCAGGAAACAATTGAATCTCGATATGTTCAAGGCTTACGATATCAGGACCAAGAGCACGGCCTTGACTCCGGTTTTGGCCGCCCGTCTGATGCGAGCGATCGGCCGCTATTTTTCCGATGTCTTGAAAGTCAGTTCTGTGGTGCTCGGTCGCGATGCCCGTCTGGCGGCACCCGCCCTGTTGGAGTTGGCCGTTGAGGTTTTGCCGGCGATGGGATTGAACGTGATCCTCAATCCGTTGCAGGTTTCGACCTGCCAGTTTTATTTCAGTTGCATGCGCAACCGTGATGCGGCTGCGGTGATGTTCACCGCCAGCCATAACCCCGGCATCTACATCGGCATGAAGCTGATGGGGCCGGGCATGCAGACGTTGGCTTACGGCAGCGGTCCGGCTGGCGGCATCGCCTGCATCCGTGATTTTTATCTTGAGGACGGCAGTTCGGAGCGACCAGTGGCCGGCCGCGGTTCGGTGAGGGTGGCCAGGTATGTGGACGAGTTCATCCAATATTCGATCGGTTTGGCCGGCCTCGGGCCCGACAGCCTGCGCGGTGTTTCGATTCTGACTGACTACCTGAGCGGTTCAGCCGGCACCGAGGTCACTGAGGCGTTGCAGGCCTGCGGAGCCTCGGTGCGGGTGCGCAATCTCGTTCCGGACGGGATGTTCCCGGCCGGGGATCCCAATCCGATCGTCTTGGACAGCATCAAGCCGACTTGGGACCTGATGCGGCGGGAGCGGTTCGACTTCGGTTTCTGTTTCGACGGAGACGGGGACCGGATGGACGTGATGGACAAGAACGGAGAGCAATTGGCACCGTCGTTCAACTTGGCCATCCTCATCCCGAGGATCATGGACTATTTCAAGACCGTCCATGAAGCCGGTGTGTTCGGAACGGCTCCCTACAGTCCGCACATGTATTACGATGTGAAAGCCAATCCGCTTTCCGTGGTGGTCCAAGCCGGTTGCGGCATCGGCGTCCATATCATCCGCAATGGACATTCGTTCATCAAGGAGGCCCTGCGGGCCAACATGCAGCGCCAGTATCTGGTGGCTTCCGAGGAATCGGCCCATTATTATATGAATTTCCCCTATGACTTGAACGATCCATCGAAAGGATTCGCGGCCATCGAGAACACCCTTTACTTCACCTTGTTGACGGCCCGGATGTGGGCTGCCCACCCCGAGTCGTACAGCCAGGCGGTCCAGCGCCAGAAGGCCATGTTCCGCGAACGTGAATGGCCCTGCCATTTCTTCGAAGAGCGATTGTTGGAACAGGTCATGCAGGAGGTCGAACAAGCCTTCGCCTCGCAAGGATTGGCGGTCTTCAAGACGATGGAGGATGGCTCGAGCTTGGATGCGACGTTGATGCGGGGCGGATTGCCCGAGTTGATCTCCAAGGAGACTTCGCTGGAGGGCGATTGGTTGCAAGTTGCCCAACGGATTTCGCGCAGCGAGGAGGGCATGGCCCGCTGGGAAGTCTCATCAAGCTCTGACCAGCGTTGCCGCGAGGCGGTGGCCACTATCCGTTCAATCACCGACGGCTATGTGGCCCAAGGGAAAGCGGCTTACTTGGTGTAAGCGGCCTCCATCTCAGAGCAGGAAAATCTCCTTGTCCAAGAACAGATTGACCAACTCGGGGTCGAATTGGGTGCCAGAGCAGAATTTTATCTCTTCGACAGCGATCTCGGTCGGCAAGGCAGCCCGGTAAGCCCGGTCGCTGGTCATGGCGTCATAGGCGTCGGCCAAGGCGACGATGCGTGCTTCCAACGGGATGTTCTTGCCCTTGAGGCCATCGGGGTAACCTTTGCCGTCAAAGCGTTCATGGTGGCTGCGGATGATGGCCCGGTAGGGGTGGAACAGCTCGATGTGGGCGACAATCCGTTCACCGAATTCCGGGTGTTTCTTGACTAAGTCCTCCTCTTGCGGCGTAAGTGGAGTGGCTTTGTTCAAAACATCCTCGGGGATGCCGATTTTGCCAATGTCGTGCAACAATGACCCGCCATCGATGATTTGCAACTCCTCCTGGGGCAGGTTGAGGGCTTTGGCGATGGCCATGGCGATGGCGCGCACCCGGCTGCAATGGCCTTTGGTATAGGCGTCTTTCTGTTCAATCGTCTCCGAGAAGGCGAGCAATGTGGTGCGGGTGGTGTTCTTGAGGGTGTCGACTGCTTCGCGTAAGCGCTGCTCGAGTTCTTGCCGTTGCGCTTGGTGGAGCGAATTCTCCACTTCTTCGGCTTGCCTGGCCTCGGCCGCTTCGAGAACCCGTCTGGCACAGGACACCAGGTCTTCGCGACGTACCGGTTTGGCAAGATAATCGACAGCGCCAAGGCGGATGGCCTTCATGCCGGTGTCGAGGTCGTTGAATGCGGTCAGCATGACGGTGGGGATGCGGGGGTAATCATGATGGATGATGTCCAACAGGTCGAAGCCCGACAGCCCTGGCATCTTGATGTCCAAGAAGATGAGGTCGATATCGTTTCCTTCGGTCCGGAGGGTGGAAAGCAACTCGTTGCCATCCTGGCAGGTCGTCACGTCGTAGCCCTCTTTCTTGAGCATGATCTGCAATACCTTGCGGATTGCCGGATCATCATCGGTCGTCACGATGCGTTTGATCATGATGCGTTCTCCAACCTTTGATACTGTGCGGTGTCACAAAGAACGGGACCTGCCGCCGGTACTCGCGGTAACCTTCGAACATGCGGGGGAAGAGGACCAGGTCCTCGATGGTGATGAGGAGGAGGTCGCACACCCACAGGGCGAAGCACAACAGGGCGATCGGTCCGTTCCAGAAATACATGGCCGCCAGAATGGTGATAGCAGTATACCAAAGAAAACCAGGATGTCGAGAGATGGCGTAGGTGCCGCCACGATAGAGACCGCCGTCGGCGTGTTTGGCCGCCACGGCGATCTCGATAAGCACGGAATAGGCCGATAATGCCCCAAACACTATGAATAAGAGATACAAGATCCAGCGAAGGGGCAATGCATGAGGGGTAGGGTAGCTTGCCAACAGGATGGCGTATGGAACGGCCGTGATGAAGAATCCTATGTATAAAAACTTTTTCAATAATGACTTGCGATGGATTATCGCTACATCGTAAAGGCCTGAGAAAAGATATCCGATGGCACCAATAACAAATAGTTTGATTAAAGTCATGGATTGTCCATATAATAGTACAAGTTACTGACAATTTGTAGTATTGCAAAGGATTTCCCATGATCATCGATATATCTGTCATCATTCCTGCCATTGCGTTCATCCTATATGTGTTTTTTGTCATCTTCGGATTTTTGCAATACGCCAAGGACCGTTTCTACTGGTCGTTCCAAGCCTACATGATTCTATTCGCCATCTGGAGTTTCGGCTCGATGATGATGCACCTGAACAGCGGGGTGGCCACGCCGTTGTTCTGGAACCGGATCATGTTGGTTGGCCTGTTGTCGGCTTCGTTTGCTTTGACCAATTTCATTGTCGATATCTTGGGATTCAAACAAAAGTCGGTCAGGCTTTTCGTCAAGCTGAGTTATCTGTTGATCATCCCGCTTATGGTGTTCAACTTTAGCGGCAACATCGTCAGCGATGTCGGGTTCACCGCTGAAGGTCAATTCTATTACCAGCTTGCACAAGGTTCGGTGTTCGCTTATTCGCTCAGTTATGTGTATCTCTTTTTCACGTTGGTGATCCTGCTGGTGGGGGCCAGGCGCAAGTCGCCCGAGCGCCAGTCGAAGAACCTCATATTGCCACTGATCGGCGTGGTGATCATGCTGGTGGGAATTTTCATCAATATCTTCCCTGATTTGGGCAAGTACCCGTTGGATATCTTTGCCTCCACGATCAACGCGCTGTTGTTGTTCTATACGATCTACAAGTACAAGTTGATCAACTACTCGCGTGTCGGTTTGAGCATCATCTATTCGACCATCTTGGCGGTGATCGCCACGATTGCCTACTATGTGATCATCGTGCTGATCAGGTTGATCAATCCGGCCTTCGCCCCGGTCGATGTCGGGCAATTGTCGTTCATCCTGGGTGTGGCGACCGTTTTGGTCATCCATCCGTTGAGGAACTTGTTGAGCTTCGTGGTCGACAGCCTGATCATCCCCAAGCGGCATCCGTATCAGAAGACGATTAAGAATTTGAGCAAGCGCCTCACCACGATTGTCAATTTGACTGAGTTGGGCGAAGAGGTCGTCAAGAACCTCAGTTCTGGGTTGAAGACCGAGTGGGTGGTCTTCGTGGTCAAACGCCTCAACGATGGGGACAAGTTCGTGCTTGTGGCCAACAGCAAGTGTCCCACCGATTTGCAGGTGGGGGACGAGGTCACCCTCGCGATCCCCAAAGAGGTTGAGGAGAAGCTGCAACAGAACCGCCGCGAGAATGTGTCGTCGATCATCAATGTGAGTCCCGACGAGAAGCAGTTGGTGGTTAGTCCGCAATTTCCACCGGCCGACGTGCTCATCCCCTTGGTCTCCCGCAAGGAGCTGTCCGGCTTCATCCTGATCGGGTACGACTACACCAAGGCCTTGATCACGTCGATCGAGTTGGAGGCGTTGGAGATTCTGGCTGCCCAGTCGTCGTTGTCGTTGGAAAACGCGTTGTCGTTTGAACAACTGCGTGTCCAAGGCAACGAGTTGACGATGAGCAAGAACAAGCTCGAGGCCAT
>CAZJAK010000011.1:0-1396 GCA_964543935.1 uncultured Spirochaetaceae bacterium | reverse complement strand
TTCATCGAGATCATCAACGACATCACCGAGCAACGCAACATGCAGGAAGAGCTGGTGCGCACCGAGAAGATGGCCGGTATCGGGACCTTGGCGGCGGGCATCGCCCATGAATTGAACAATCCGTTGGCCGGCATCGCCGGGACGGCAGAAATCATGTTGTCTGAAACCACCGAGGACAATCCCCATCACGAATACCTTCAGGACATCCTGAGTTATTCCAAGACAGCTGCCGACGTGATCAAGGAGCTTTCAGTCTATTCCCGCAAGGAAGAGAACAAAGAGACCCAGCCGGTCGAGGTGGTCAGGGTTTTGGAATTCTCACTGCGTTTGGCCACCCGCGGGACCGATTCTCAGGGGATCGTGGTGAAGCGCAACTACCATGCGCTGCCCACCATCGATGCCAACGAAGGAGAGCTGCAGCAGCTGTTCCTCAACCTGATTGTCAATGCCATCCAAGCGATGGATGGCAAAGGCACGCTCACATTGTCGTGCATGCAGGACAACAATTTCGTCCATGTGAAGGTCGGTGATACCGGGTGCGGGATTCCTGATGAGAATCTGAGCCAGATATTCACGCCGTTCTTCACCACCAAGTCTCCCGGCAAGGGGACTGGCTTAGGACTGTCGAACTGTTATAACATCGTTGAGAAACTGGGAGGCCGTATCAAGGTGAAGAGCGAAGTCCAGGTTGGTTCTGAATTCACTGTCATCTTCCCCTTGAGCGACGAAGGGCGGGATGCCATCAGTTTCTCGTTGGTATGCGACCAGACTGGGTTGAACGACGTGTTCTTCATCCAACGCAAGGTCCTTATCGGTGAGAAGGGTTATCTTGAAGGGACGATCCAGAGGGAGGTGGACGAACGGGCCACCCATATCCTGGCTTTCCGCGGTTTGCATCCGGTCGGGACGGTGTCGTTGATGACCTCGGACGAATGCGGTCCGTTGCCGATCACCCGCTATTTCGATGTGGATTCGGTTTTGAAAGCGAAACGCTATTCGGAGATCCTGCGTCTGGCGGTCTTGCCCGACATGCGCAACACGACCGTCTCGATCGGTCTGATCGTGCTGGTGTTCCTCCTGGCCAGAAGCCGTGGGATCAAGGATTTGGTCATCGACGTGTTCAGCGACGACGTCAAGACGATCAAGCTGTACAAGAAATTCGGATTCGTCGAAGTGGGCACCTACTACTCCCCGTCGGCTGTCACCGTGTTGGCTTTGCAGAGCGAAACACCGATGGAAAAAGACCAAAGCCAACTCAGGCACTTTGTGCGGCCACTGTTTGAAAGGCTCAGGCCACTGTTTGACTTCGGGGATGCCACCCAAGGAGTCTATGATGAGATGGACCGCATCCTGAGTGCAGATTCGGTATCTGAGAGCGGATCAACGAACTAAGTCA
>CAZJAK010000010.1:0-48824 GCA_964543935.1 uncultured Spirochaetaceae bacterium | reverse complement strand
TTTTGCTTATTCCATCATGACCATCGCTTCATTGGGATTCTTGGGAGTCGGCCTGCAACCTCCGACCCCAGACTGGGGCATGATGGTAATCGAGAACAAACAGATAATTGGACAAGCGCCATGGACAGTGCTGTACCCAGCAATTGCAATCGCTTCACTTGTCATCGCTATTTCCATCATCTCCGATTTCATAGGGAAGGTGTTGATTCATGAACGATAATATCCTTGAGGTTGACCGGCTGTGCGTTACTTACTCGAGAACTGAAGGTGATTTCCGAGCGGTACATGAAGTCTCCTTCGCTCTTGGTACCAACGAATCATTGGGAATAATAGGAGAATCAGGATGCGGGAAAAGCACCTTAGCCTTCTCGATCATGCATCATCTGCCACCCACTGCTTCGATTAACGGTTCAATCCGATTTAAAGACCACGATATATTGAAGATGACTGTACGGCAAGTCCAATCCTATCGCGGAAACCGAATCGCAATGGTCTATCAAAACCCCTACTCTTCCTTGAATCCATCATTGACCATCGGCAGGCAACTTGACGAAATCGGATTCATCCATCGAAAATTATCAAAGCACGAGGCTCGAAAAGCCTCTATCGAAGTCTTGGAGCTGATGAATATCGGCGATCCGGAAAGGATTATAAAACGGTATCCACATCAGATTAGTGGAGGGATCCAGCAGAGGATTTGCATCGGCATGGCCGTATTGTGCCGCCCAGATGTCATGATCCTCGATGAACCCACCACTGCGTTGGATGTCACGACAGAAGCAGTTATCTTGGATTTGCTCAACACTTTGCGTGATGAACTCCATATGTCACTCATCTATATTTCTCATGACATGGGTGTGATAAACAAGGTTGCTGACAACATTGCGGTCATGTATAGCGGTGAAATAGTAGAACAAGGCTCTAAGGTCGATGTCTTCAATCATCCGATGCACCCTTACACCCGGGCATTGATCAATTGCATGCCGCGGGGAGGTGTCGTCAAAGAAGCTGTATTGTTGAACACCATTCCTGGCTACGTTCAGAAGCGTTCTTCCAATGCGATGGGATGTCCGTTCGCTTCGAGATGCTTGAAGCGAACCACAACCTGTGAGGTTCAGTACGGGAAGCATGAATTTTCTAGTGGTCATCGCGCAACGTGCGACAGGGCTTATGCGACAGATGTTCCGGATGTTTCAAAGAGACAAAGAACTCTCGTTATGCAGCCAATGGCAGAATCCCCTCCCCGGCCATCACTGCTCGACATGATTGACGTGACGAAGCAATACGGTTTGCACCGCAAAGTGTATGCGGTCAATGGAATCGACTTGCACGTGGAACCAGGTGCGGTCCTCGGTATTGTCGGTGAGTCGGGCTGTGGCAAGTCCACTACCGCCCACATGGTTGCCGGATTGTACCGGCCAACCTCAGGCAAGATTCTATTCGACGGTACGGATATCTCCATTCCTTGGAACAAACGGACTCCCAAGATACTGAAGGATATCCAGCTGATTTTCCAGAATCCTGGAAACAGCCTGAATCCTTCACATACTGTTGAGCAACTCATTTCCCGTCCGATGAAACGGTTGTTGGGTATGAAAACAGCTCAGGAGCGTCGAATGAAGATAGTTCAAATGCTGGAAAAGGTTGACCTGAGTTCCGAATACTTGAAAAAGAAGCCAAGGCAACTCAGCGGCGGAGAACAGCAACGGGTGGCCATCGCCAGGGCATTGTCAATCTCGCCGCAACTGATTGTTTGTGATGAACCCACAAGCGCTTTGGATGTGTCGGTCCAAGCAGCAGTGCTGAATTTGCTTCATGAATTGCAACAGAAAACCATGATGAGTTATCTGTTCATATCTCACGATTTAAATGTGGTGAATTATATCAGCGATCGAATCGTGGTGATGTATGCAGGAAAGGTTGTTGAATATGGTACTCGCGATGAGATCATGAAAACTGCACGGCATCCTTACACAGAGGCACTTCTCTCCTCAATACCTGATACCGATCCCACCTATGAACGGGTTGAGATACGGCTCGAGGGTCAATTGCCCGACCCCGGTAAGAAAACGGAAGGATGCCCGTTTGCAGGACGTTGCCATAAACAGCTCGGAGAGATTTGTCACCGTGTGGAACCGCCTAAGGTATCCTTGTCGCCGACACACCAGGTATTCTGCCATAGAACCTTCAATGCGGAAAAGTCAGCCTCGGCTTGATCTGGCAGCTCGACAAACAGCTTGAGTCGTCTCACAGTCATCGCCGACAGCAAGCGGAAGCGGTCCGCGTCGGTGCCGAAGAGAGCTTTCATCAAGTTATGTTCGCCGAGAATTTTTATAAGGAACGTCCCGTCTGATTGTGGTGTGACCATACAGTCAGGAGAAGTGTGAGCAACCGTCTCCATATCCCTCTGGACAGAAGCGTCTGTGATTGATGAGATGAGGTAATGGCTTCCTTTAAGGTGTTTGGAAAGCGAAATCTTTCGGTCAGTTTCGAGCATGTAGTATTCGATGAATTCAAATCCGTCCGGAATCGATGCGTTCAACCGGCTAAGCCATGATTCTGGAGCTCCTGCCATCGATACGACAACATCCGCCAACAAAACTTCGCGTTCTCCTTCAATCCCCATCGAAAGCGGATTGACGAACTCCAATCGAGGTTTGGGATTGTATCCTTGGGTGAAATCCAATTGCACTTTGGCTCGCTGGAACGACTGTTCAAACACCCTCATGACCGAGATGTGCGAGGAAAGTACTGCCTTACCTTGTTTGCGGTAAAAGAACATGACCTGTCGCACCACTGGCATGGTATCAATTTCCGCCTGTTCTCGTTCAAGATATTGGTTTGCATCAACATTCTGATCTTCAATGTCATAAACGCGATAAATTTTCCCACACACCCCGCAGAGGTGGTCGCATTCAGGAACGCAACGGCCGGTGAGCATGGTTTGGCGGGCGGCTTCCCATTCCGAAGCTAGGAATTTCTTCGAAACCCTCATCGAAACGTTATCCCAAGGCAATTCCTGGTCCACATTGCGTTCTTGGTACAAAATTGCATCGACATCGAAGGAAGTCGTTGTGATGGCTCTTTTCCAGGCTTCGATGTCGAGATGCTCTTCCCATGCATCGAGCCGGCAGCCATTGCGGTAGGCTTGTTCAATGACGTCTGCGGCTTGCACGCTCCCCCGGCTGACGATGCCTTCGATGAACGACACCCATGGTTCGTGGAACGAAACCTTGGCGGTCTTCACCGCTTGCAGGATGTCTCGTTTGATGCCGACCAAGTGCCCTTTGGCAATCTCGGGTGCCAATTGTGCCGCCCATTGGAACGGTGTGTGTGGTTTGGGAATGAAGGTCCCTATGTTGATGTTCAGATTGATATGAGTGGCTTGATAGACTTGTTTGATGAACTGCACGATGGCAAGTCGTTCCGTCTCTCTATCGGTGAACGGCAAACCGACCATGAAATAAAATTTTGCCAAACGCCAACCACGCCGCTTGGCTTGGAGGATGATGTCGATCACTTGCTCGAGCGGAACCTCCTTGTTGACAGCTTTCTGCCATGCTTCCAAGGGAGTCTCGATGGCAAAGGTCAGTCCGCTTTTACGCACCTCGCTCAGCTGCTCGAGGATGTCCAAGGAGAACGTGCTGACTTTCAAGGATGGCAAAGCGAAGGAGACGTGTTTGGGGACCCATCGATCGTTCAAATGCGTCATCATCTGACTGATGTACGGATGATCCCCAGAAGAAAGTGAGCTTAGCGTGATTTCTCGGTAGCCGAATTCCTCGACATATTGCCGCACTTGCTCATCGGTCAAGGCATAACTTTTCTGACGGTACGGTTTGTAAAATTGTCCGGCATGGCAGAACCGGCAGCCGTTGGGACAGCCGCGCATTATTTCCACCACCCCGTTGTCTTGGGCAACCTTGAAATTGGGAACCACAAAGTGGGTGAAAGCACGCTGCTCTTTTCCGAACTCCTCGTCAATGCTGCGCACAGCCAAACGTTTGCCTACAAACCATAAGGAATCGAAATTTCTCAAGGCCGCCAGTTTCTGTTCCCGATTGGCTCCTTGCTTCTTCAGGTCGGCCAGCACCTTGACGATTGCAGGCAATTCCTGCTCTGCTTCACCGATGAACACGAAATCGAAAAACGGCGCGAATGGCAGCGGATTGGTGATGGCCGGACCACCGGCAATGACGATTGGATCATCGTCTCGACGATTTGCGGCATGCAACGGGATGCCGCCGAGGTCGAGCACCTGCAGGATGTTTGTCGCAGCCAATTCGTAACCGACCGAGAATCCGAGTAAATCCAAGTCTTTCAGGACCAAGCCGTGGTCCAAGGTGTACAACGGTATACCCATCTCCCGCAACAATGCTTCGAAATCGGATGCGACCGCATAAACACGGTCACAGACGATGTCGTCGGCTGCCTTGTTCACCACATCGTACAGGATGCGCATGGCGTGGTTCGACATGCCGATCTCATAGAGGTCTGGGAAGCACATGCCCACAGTCAAGGACCCTGGCTGCACAACCTTTTTCCCCACAATGTATTCACCGCCGACATAACGGCTAGGATTTTGGATGGTGAGCAGCCTGCCTTTGCAGAGCTGCAGGATGTCGATCGTTCGCATATGCTCCTGCATGGCGGAATCCCGCCGGAAAAAAAAGAGCGCCCTCCCCAGTGGCGGGCGCAGGTATGAATGAAAAAGGGCGGACCGTAAGCCGGGTTCTGTCGTGGACGATCATCTATCTCGACGCACCGTTACCGGTACGTTCATGCGACCTACCCGCAGGTATTGGACGAACAGCCCACCTGCTGCTTGGTCTTGCTCCTGACGAGGTTTGCCATGCCGTCGCCGTTACCGTCGACGCGGTGGGCTCTTACCCCACCATTTCACCCTTACCCATCGCTGGGCGGTATATTTTCTGTGGCACTCTCTATAGCCTTACGGCTCCCGGGTGTTACCCGGCGTCATGTTCTGTGGAGCCCGGACTTTCCTCCGGAAAGCGCATGCGCTTTCCGGCGATCGTCAGGTCCGCCCTATTAAGACTCAAAGGTAATCTTCGAACTCGTCCTTATCGACGAAATCTGACAACGAACCCTCTTGTATCTCCGCCTCGATTTCTGCGGTGCGCGAACGGAACTGCTCTTCTGCACTATCGATTTGTTCATAATACAGGATGCGGCTGCAATAGGGGCAGAACCTGAATTCTTCCTCCTTGCGCACTTCATTGACCATCTGGACAGGCAAGGTCATGTGGCAGCCTTGGCAAACCAAGCCGTGGACCGGCACGATACCGATTCCCGCCTTGTTCTTGATGATCCGTTCGAATTTGTACAGGATGGATTCGTCAATTCCGGGGCTCAGTTGATCTTCCTGTTGTTTCAAGTCATCCAACTGGGCTTGTTTTTTGGCCAACTCCTCGTCCTTCTTGGAAGTCTCGGTGCGAACCTCTTCTTCCTGAAGCTCGATCAACGACTCTTGTTCTTCCAATTGTTCCTCAAGTTCAGAACAATACTTTTCTTTTGCCAGCAAACTTTTGCGCAAAGATTGTTCGCGGGAGGCGGCATCTTTGATCTCCTTCTCCAACGCTTCATACTCGCGTTGGGTGGAAATCTCCTCCATGTGCTTTTCAGACTTCTCACGTTCCATCTCGGCTTCATCGAGACTGGCCCGCAAGTTCTTCATCTCTTCCTTGGCTTTCTCGTACCGTTCGTGTTTCTCAAGATAGGTTTTCTTACCGCGGGTGAGCAACTCCTGCTTCGTCTCCAGCGTGTGGGGAATCTCCTTGATCTCTTCGAGCACCGCGAACTTTTGGGCCAACACGTCCTGAAGCCCCCGGAGCTTCTCAAAAACTTCCTGCATACTGCCATCTCCTGCCTGTGTGGTCTATATGAAATCCTTCAATCTTCTACTGCGTTTCGGGTGCCTGAGCCGCCTGAGGGCCTTGGCTTCGATCTGCCTGATACGTTCACGCGTCACCTCAAAATACAACCCGACCTCCTCGAGTGTCAATGAGTAGCCATCCTCCAAACCGAAACGCATTTTCAATACCTCTTGCTCCCGCGGCGGCAGAGTCTCCAGCACATCGCGCAATTGCTCCTGAAGGAGCGTGAACGCTGTTTGGGTAGCCGGATTCTCGACGTCCTTGTCCTCGATGAAGTCGCTGAGCAGCGAGTCTTCTTCCTCACCGACAGGGGTTTCCAGCGAGATCGGCTCGCGGGCGACATTCTTGACAGCCTTGACCTTTGCGGCAGTCCAGCCAAGTTTTTCGGCTATCTCGTCGTCGGTCGGTTCACGACCGTAGGTTTGCATCAGCATGCGCGATTCACGCACGACTTTGTTGATTTGCTCGATCATATGGACAGGAACACGGATGGTCCTGGCTTGGTCGGAGATCGAACGGGTGATGGCTTGCCGGATCCACCATGTGGCGTAGGTCGAAAACTTGTACCCTTTGCGGTATTCGAATTTTTCTACCGCTTTGATCAACCCGATATTGCCCTCTTGGACCAGATCGAAGAAATGGAGGCCGCGGTTGGTGTACTTCTTGGCGATACTGACGACCAAGCGCAAGTTGGCCTGTATCAGACGGTCCTTGGCGCTCTTCATCATCTCCCTACCCCGCATGATCTCCTTGGCGTAACTGATGATCGATTCGCAGGGTTCTTCGAAATCATACTCGATGCCGCGCAGGCTCTTTTCGGTCAGTTGAACATCCCTGATGAGGTCCTTGATTTGATCGGCCCCCATGTTCAAGCGCCGCTCGAGCTCACCCCGCTGGCTCGGGACTGCCAAATTGCGGCCCATCAGCCGCAATTCTTTGACACTCCCGACTCCGAGCTTCTCTTCGATGGAAGCTTTCTTGCGTTGCAATTCGTAAATGCTCCGCTCCGCTTCCAGATATTTGTCGGTGAAACCAACGATTTCTTCCGGTTGCAATTCGATTTTGGAAAGGCGTTTGAGCAAAGCCTGCCTTTTTTTCGCAAAAGCTTCGTCGTGCAGGATATCACCGCCACTGGCGATAGTGTTCTTCTTCAGATCCATATAGTTGCGTAGCGGTGTGCCGATCTCTTTGAGCACCTCTTTGTAGAACTGAAGATAACGCTTCTGATCGTTCATCTTCTCCTTCAGTTCTTTGGGAGAGAACTCCAATTCCTCTTCGTCGAAGCTCATGTTGACCACATCGAGGATGTCGTAGAAACTGCTGATCATGATGCCCGACCGCAGGATGACATCCTTTATGATCTGGGCGCCTTCTTCCATCCGCTTGGAAAGCTCTACTTCTTGTTCGGCGTTGAGCAGGCTTTCGCGACCGATCTCGCGCAAATACAACCTGATGGGATCATCGATGGATGAATCGGCCCGGTCTGCTCCGAGGATGCCGGTTCGTCTGGCGCCACTTTCGCGATTCGATTCAGAATCATGGTCATCGTCGAAATCGACAATCGTCTCGTGTCCGTCATAACCGCTTACTTCATCGAATGAGGAGAGCGAGGTTTTATCGAAATCCTTCTCAAGCTCACCGCCGTCTTCATCGAGATCCTCGTCATCGAGTTCGTCGTCAAGTTCTTCGTCGTGATCGGGCAATATTTTTGAATCGTCGATATCGTCCAGGCCAGGACGACTGGCCGGTATCACCGAGAAACCGCTGATATCTGGAAGTCCTGCATCGATGATCGGACTTTCCAAATCGTCGATGGGCTCCTCTTCATCCCCCGGTTCATCAAGCGCTGTATCTTCCAAGGAATTATCTTCCAGGTCGCTCAAGTCGACATGTTCTCCCACTTCATCGTGGGGACCTGCGAGTACTTCGCCTTCATCCAACAATTCAGAACCGGCTTGTTCGTAACTGATGAGGACCCCGTGTTGCTCGAGAAGGGCGACCACTTCGTCAAGCATCTCTTCAGTCCGGTATTCGGCAGGAAGCAATTCCTGCAGATTGGCGATGGTGATGTGGTCTTCCAACTTGCATTTTGCCAACAGTTCTTGGAAAAATTCTTGATTCTCAATATCAGACATGTTCAGGTTTCCTCATCTTCGCTATCTCTTCGTCTAGCGATTTCTTCTCAAGCAGTAAACTGGTCGTGTCGTTGGCAACAGAACCCTCTTTTTCCGCTATCCTGATAAGTTGCTCGATGCTGCGGCGTTTTGCTTCAAGTCGCCGCATGGTGATCCGGTAGACCGATTCATCCAACAGGAAGGTCGCTTGCTGGGTGAATTCTTTGCTCTGAAAGCTCAATGCAACCATCTGACGCAGCGAAGGAGTGCGGATCATGTCGAGGATGATCTCATCGCTGGCAGTGACAGCCGCCCGTGAGGCATCCTCCAAGATGGTATACAGCTCGACCGCCAATTCGTCGTTGAGGTCGGCAACGCGGACTTTTTTGCGATATACGGCAAACAAATCGCGGTTGTTCATCAATGTCGTGAGGGCGTACAAATCGATCGAACGGCTCCAGTACACAATATCCGCAACGTTATCGGCACCTTCGAGGTCTTTGGAAGACACACGAAAATTTCCACCAGCATCGGCCGGCGGACGGTAATCCTTCATGAGTGTTGCTTCATCGATTCCCATCAGGTCGGAGAGGTCCCGCAGGTAACCTTGCCTAACAATTTCAGAATCGACGGCATCCAGATACGGTTTTACTTCGTTCAATACTTGGAGTTTCCCTTTAGGCTTCTTGCCATCATACAAGTTTAATGCTGAATGTACAAGATGATCGAATGCAGGTCTGCTCTTCGAGCAAGCAGCAGCCAAAGCCGCCTCCCCGTTCAACTCCATACATTCAGCTGGATCTTTGGCGCCTTCCAAGGTGATCACCCTGCTTTCAAAACCGAGTCGCTCGCAAAGCGTCAAGGTTTTCTTGGTGGCTTCTTGACCGGCACGATCCGAATCGAACAACAGGAAGGCGTTCTTAGCATAGCGGCGCACCATGCGGCCCTGTTCCGCGGTGAAGGCCGTTCCCAAAGGGGCCATGGCACAGTCCAAACCCGCTTGATGCATGGCCACCACATCGAAATTGCCCTCGCACAGATAGAATGTCTCGCTCTTTTTGATAGCCGGGAGGCTTTCGTACATCCCGAACAACACTTCCCGTTTCTTATAAAACATCGTTTCGGGCGTGTTGATGTATTTGGCTCGAGAGGTGCCGCTGAGATCCCTGCCCCCGAACGCGACACAATTGCCTTGCCAATCCCTGATGGGAAACATCAAACGGTCGCGGAACAGAGGATAGCTTTGATTGTTCTTAGAGAACAAGCCCGAAAGTGCCAAGATTGTGTCGCTGTAGTGCTTCGATGAGAGAAAACGGTACAGCCAGTCGGGATCGTCAGGGGCATAACCAAGCAAGAATTTTTCTTGCATGGCAAAAGAGATCTTGCGTTTTTCGAGATAAGCGCGGGCTTTTTCCCCCTTCGGAGTCTCTTTCAGGATGTAATGGAAACTTGCGGCAAGCTTGTCGTAAAGGTCCTTGAGGGTTTCCATCTCGGCCCGCCGCTTGCGTTCACCCTCGGTTTCCTCCTGCACCACCACTCCGACACTGTCTCCAAGGTATTTGACCGCCTCGGGAAAGTTCAAGTGCTCCATCTCCATGACGAAATCGAACAACGAACCGCTCTTGCCACAACCGAAGCAATGGTAGAAGCCCTTTTCGGGCAAGACTGAGAACGAAGGGGTTTTCTCGTTATGGAACGGGCACAATCCCCAATACCGGTCACCTTTTTTGTTGAGCGTGAGGTATTTGGACACCACCTCCACCAGCGACGCCTTTGCTTTGATCTCTTCTATGACCGATTCGGAATATTTGGCCATACGCTCCCATGTGCCAACTAGCGAGCATCGTCGGCAACGATCATCGGCTCTTGCAGTTCCCTCGAACGGACCATCTTTTCAATCTCAGTGCGGCTGTACAAGCGACCTGTACCGATTCCAGGACACGAGCGGGCTTCATCGTCCCAGGCTTGTTTGCTCGCCACGATACCAGCCCAGAACGGATAGGTCCGGCATTGCAGCGGCCGCGCCTCGTACACGCTGCACCCGTATGATTCCAGGAATTCGCAATCGTTTCTTGCCTTTTCCTTCAGACTCACATAAGAGATACCGCCCATCGGTACCTTCCGGCAATAGGTTTCAATGAAACAAGCCGGTTCCAAATGGAAAAAAGCCGCCAATCGGTCGACATCATCATGAGTCAAGAACACATAGCCAGGTTCAACGCCACAACAATACCTGCATCCTGTGCACGAAAACCTCAGGCCATCATCGTAATGGCGTTCCATGGCGTCCTCACAGAAAGAAAAGGTCTTCCTCATAGAGAAGAAGACCTGTATGGGGAGAGAAGGATTCGGACCTTCGAAGGCTGAGCCAACAGATTTACAGTCTGCCCCCTTTGACCGCTCGGGAACCTCCCCGTGATGCGAATGACTCGGATACCTTAACCAAATTAGGTTCCTGTTGTCAAGAGCCACCTGTCAGATTCGAACTGACGACCCCGAGATTACAAGTCACGTGCTCTGGCCAACTGAGCTAAGGTGGCTGGACCGTGGTCAGCATACGAAGATATGGTGCCGAATGTCAAGGCAAAAACGTCGATCGGGACTCAGCGGTACTCGGTCAACAACTCCTGGATTTCATCGTACGAACGCGCGTCGCCGCGGGTCTTGATCGGCCATACCTTATAGGCGTTCGTGCCATATTGCAATAGCATGATGGCTTCCTGACGGTCGCTCATCGCATTCAACGCTACCGGTGAATAGAATGGTTTCAGGGTGGCACCGCTAGAGCCCTCGTAGTACCAATGGCGGTCCAAGGCGCTCTTTGCCGCTCCCTTGTCCCATTCTTTCTGCATTGCCGTGATCTTGGTATTCCTGGTTGATGCACTCCAATTGCGTTTCCACAGCATTTTTGCCAAAGCGAGGTAATGGCCTGGATACAACTCGTCCTTCGGGATGGTGTCGACTGCCTTGCGGGTATAGGAAATGGCTGCTTCCAAGTTGCCGAACGAAATCGGTTTGCCAGGCAGCTGGAAATAAAGCTGACCAAGTATGTACCACGCGTCCGAATTGTCGACATCATTGAAATCGTTGACCACAGTGGCCAAGTCGTTTTTCATCGGAGCGGCTTTGGAAAGGGCGTTCAGGGGTCCTTTCGTCTCGCCCCACCGGCCCACGCTGGCGGCTTTCCATTGGTACCCCTTGGCTGAAGGATGCAGCGCCAAGGCTTGCTCGGCATATGCCTGTGCCTCTTCATAGGTGGCGAACAACACATCCTTGGAGGCTTTTTCGGCTTCGAACTCATCGCCGATGTTCAACACGACCCGCGACAGGCGCCACAGCACCTCAGATTTCTCAACGGGGTCGCTCTTGGTGGGAAGCAAGGCAAGCAATTCAGCCTTGGCTTCTTCTAGTTTATCATACTTGAACAAGTCGTCGGCTTTTTGCAAAGCGGCGTCGGCCGACACCACAGCCAAGGTGAGCGCCATGAATAGACAGCAAGCGATAACGGCTTTCTTCAACATCTGGGATTCTCCTTTGAATCGTAGTTCAATTGTACATTGAAGAACTTGACTGTCAAGAACGGTTTACCAGGTCGGGCCGCAATTTTTCAGCTCCATCAAGGTAGACCGGCCGCATCCTCGCTTCTTGGTCCACCATGGCATGGACCATCACGCGTATCATGAGCCCACCCATGCCCTGTATGCGGGGCTCTTGCATGCAGAACAATGGAGTGACGAGCAACGGGCGGCTCTTTCGCAAGGCAAAAGCGGGATTGATGCTGCAGATATCGTCGGTGACAGTGAACATGATGTCCACGCAATCATCCACATTCAGAGCGGGATTGTCGGCAACCAAGCGAGTGAACAATCGGTCGACCGCCTCGGTGACCGTCAGCGCATCATCCTTTGAGACTTGAATCGCACCGCGAACAGCGATGAGTTTTGTTGAACCGGACATGGCAAACCTCCGTCACACGCGTATGATGAATCCGTGATTGATCACTGAATCGATGAACCGCAACGCCAAGACCGCCACAACAACGACGGCCAACTTGACGATGATGAGCAGAAAATCCTTGGCGGGGAAGACCCTGTCCTTGAGACCGATGGAGAGCGCCATCAACACCAATACGGCACCGTAGGTGAAATGGAGCCATGTCAACGCTTCCAATGCAGCCTGGATCAGTACGAGGTAGCGGTCCTCGAACGGATGATAGAGGCCGAAGCCGTGGATGGCCACCACAAAGGAATATATCAACAGGAGGTATGTCTGGATCCGACCGGAAAAAGCCAATACGCGCCGTGCATTCAGCATGGGAAAAAGTATAGCACAGAACAACCTCTTGGGCCACGCAGACGGACGGACTTCAGCGTGCCTTGCAAACTTTACGCAATCTCGCACAAATTGTTGAATCACCTTGCGGAAATCTCATTTCTGACTTACCATATTGAAGTATCCTACAATTCAAGGAGAACGTATGTCTGACGCAAAAACCGAGTTGCGCGCAATGGGCATCCACGTGCCCGATATCCTTGTACCCGCTGACCATATCGATCTGGAGAAATGGGCGGTGGTCGCTTGCGACCAATATACTTCGCAACGCGAATATTGGGACAAGGTCGATGCCTTTGTCGGGGCCCAACCCTCCACACTGCACCTGACCTTCCCGGAGGTGTATCTGGAAGATCCCCATCCGGAACTCCGAATCGAGTCGATCAACCGCCACATGCGTGAGTATCTTTCCCAAGAAGTGTTCCAGACATACCCGGAAAGCCTCTTCTTGGTGCACAGGCAGGTCGGCCATGGTCCGGGACGATGGGGCTTGCTCGTTGCGCTCGACTTGGAGTTTTACGACTATTCCACAGATTCCAAAACCTACATCAGGGCCACAGAGGGGACGATCGTCAGCCGCATCCCCCCCCGCAAGCTCATCCGCAAGGATGCTCCGTTGGAACTGCCCCACATCCTCGTGCTCATTAACGATCCCGGCAGACTCGTCATCGAACCATTGGCTCTCCGGTGCAACCGCCTTGCGATGGTGTACGACACCAAACTCATGATGGGCGGAGGCTCGGTAACGGCCTATCGTGTGACCGGTGAAGCCGAGCTCGCAAAAGTGGCCGCAGCATTCAGATCCCTGCATGCCGATGTTGATCCATCCAACCCGTTGCTGTTCGCGATGGGTGACGGCAATCATTCACTGGCTACGGCCAAGTCTTGCTGGGAGGATGTGAAGGCCACCCTCAGCGAATCACAACGGCACAACCACCCCGCCCGCTTCGCTTTAGTCGAGCTTGAGAACATCTACGATCCAGGTTTGGTGTTCGAGCCGATCCACCGGGTCCTGTTCAACATCGAGCGCACAGAGTTTTTCGCTACCCTGCAAGGCTATTGTGGCTCGTACGAAGAACAACCCTTCGGCGATGTCACTGGCCTGATGAAGGAAATCCATCGCAATGACGGTGTGCAGCGGTTCGGGTACGTCGATTCCGACTCACTGTCGGTCGTCACGGTCCATGAACCAGCCGCTTCCATCGCGGCCGGCACGTTGCAGATGACCATCGACAGCTTGGTTTCCCGTAGGCTGGCCCAGGTGGACTACATCCACGGGACCGACGTCACCGAATCGTTGGGGAAGAAGAAGCGCTCGCTAGGTTTGTTCTTGCCCGCGATAGCAAAGGAGACCTTTTTCCAGAGCATCGTGAAGGACGGCGCCCTGCCCCGCAAGACCTTCTCCATGGGGGAAGCGCACGAGAAGCGCTTCTACCTTGAAGCCCGCCGCATCGTCTGGTGAAGTCACTTCACTAAAAACCCGGCCCACCTCTGTTGCAGGAGGTGGGCTGTTTCTTGGTGGCAATGGACAAGTCGGGCGAGAAACCAAGCTGATTTTTCCACGACAGCTTCGATATAATCACCGTGAGTGTTTCTATAGCGGTGGACAATGGCCGTCAGTTCGTACAACGGCAATCCCATGGCATGGCCTTTGCAATGGACAGTCGAACCGGCCTGAGCGACGGCATGGCACAACGCCACCGCCTCCCGGTCGCCATATTCTTTGGCAGCAGCGTGACAATCCAAGATAGCTCGTTTCGCAATTGGCATCACGACCAAGCCGTGCGCCCATCGGGAGCAGGTTTCCAAACACACGCGGGGCCGCTCGTTTTCCCCTTGGAGGGCCTCGAAGCGCTCGAGCGTCGTGTTGGCGCACTCGAGCGCCCAAGCCACCACCGTCACATGGCTGGATTGCTCCATCAAATCGGCCAATGGTGTCAGCAGAAGGCTGTCTTTGTTGAATACGATACGCCTGCCATGTCGCAGCAAGGTTTCAACCTCGTTGCGCAGTGAAGCCCGGTCGATCAACCGAGTCCCGACTTCCTTCTGTTCCATATGTCGTAGAATACTGCAAACAGAAGGATGAGGGCTTTCACCACATACTGCCAGTCGACCCGTATGTTCATCAACGACATGCCGTTGTTGATGACACCGATGACCAATCCTCCGATGATGGCGCCAAGGATTGTCCCGATACCCCCTGAGGCTGCTGCGCCACCGATGAAGCAGGAAGCGATGGCATCCATCTCGAATTTGTCGCCTGCTTGCGGCAAAGCCGAGTTCATGTAGGCTGTGAACACGATGCCCGAGAGCCCGCAGATGATGCCCATGATCAAATGGGTGGTGAACACCACGTTTTCAGAATTGATGCCGGAGAGCTTGGCCGATTTGGCATTGCCACCTACAGCATAAATGTAGCGGCCGATGACGGTATTGTTGGTGATGAACATGAACAATGCCGTCACGACGGCCAAGACCATGCCCACCGTCGGGATGCCGCGGTAGTTGGCGAATTTCCAGAACACGAACAGGATCAGAGTTGAAAGCGCCACGATGCGCAAGACGGTGTATTTGAACTCGAGCACCGAAAAACCGTTGCTGATCCTCGTCCTGCGCTGATGCAACGTGAAGAAAGCCATCAGGACGATGATCAGTATGGCAGCGACGACCGAGAGCCCGTCAAGACCCGCTATCTCGAATCCCGGGATGTTGAGCGAACCGGACGCTATCTTCTTGAAGTTGTCGTCCCTCATGGCTATAGGCGTGACATTGGTGATGATGTAGGTCAAGCCGCGGAACAACAACATGCCCGACAGGGTCACGATGAAGGCCGGGATGCGCATGTAAGCGATCCAGAAGCCTTGGAAGGCCCCTATGACCGCACCGATGCACAACGAGAAGATCAGCATCGGGACGAACGGCATGCCGCTGTTGTACATCATGGCCGAGATGGCTCCCGAGAAAGCCACCACCGACCCGACCGACAAATCGATGTTGCCGATGATGATGACCAACACCATCCCGACAGCCAGGATGAGGATGTAGCTGTTCTGGATGAAAATGTTGGTGATATTGCGCGGAGTGAGGTTCGTGCCGTTGGTAAGGACGGCAAAGACGACGAGGATCAAGCCGAGCATGATGAACATGGAAAGCTTGCGCATGTTTTGCCTGAGCAGGGTTGTGAACGGTATTTGATCGATATGGGCATGGTTGTTGTTCATGGGGACTCCTTCTAATCCAACAAAGCCATTTGCATGATGCGTTCTTGGGTGGCTTCGCTGCGGTCAAGCACGCCTTTGATGCGGCCTTCGTTCATGACGTAGATCCTGTCGGACATGCTGATGGCCTCGTTGAGTTCCGACGACACGACGATGACGCTCTTGCCGGCCTTGACCATTTCATTGAGGATGCTGTAAATTTCGAATTTGGCACCGACATCGATGCCCCTGGTCGGCTCGTCGACGATGAAGATGTCCGGGTCGGCCAACAGGCATCTGCTGAGGACTACCTTCTGTTGGTTCCCTCCCGACAAGTTGCGCACCAATTGTTCCAACGAGGGTGTGCGGATATTCAGTGTCGTTTTGAAATGCTCCGCCTTGTGGCGTTCCAGGTATTTGTCGATGATGCCCCGTTTCGACAGCTTGGGAAGGCTCGAATTTGAAATATTCGATTTGACATCATGGATGAGGATGACCCCGAGGTTCTTGCGGTCCTCCGAAACGTACCCCACCCCCTTGCCGATCGCCTCCTTGGGCGACCTGAAACTGACTTCTTGACCCTTCAAGAAGACTTTCCCACTGCGGCCGTAGCCGTAACTGTCCCCGAAAATGCTCATCATCATCTCGGTCCGACCTGCTCCCATCGGCCCGCAGAAGGAGACGATCTCGCCTTTGCGGACGAAGAAGGAAGCATCGTCGACGATTTTCATCGAATGGTAGTCGGGATGGTGCACCGTCCAGTTTTTGACTTCGAACACGACATCACCGATATCCGGTTCCTTTTTGGGAAAGAGGGCTTTCAACTCCCTGCCCACCATCTGTCTGATGACCTCGTGTTCGGAGACTTTGCCGAGCCTGAGGTCGTAGGAGGCGACCGACTGGCCATCGCGCAAGATAGTGATCGAGTCGGCGATGCTGAGCACCTCGGAAAGCTTGTGGGAGATCATGATGCAGGTCATGCCCTCGTCGCGCAACTCGCGCATCAGGTTCAACAATTTTTGGCTTTCGTCATCGTTCAGCGATGAGGTCGGTTCATCAAAAATCAACAGGTCGACCTGTTGGGATATGGCGCGCGCGATTTCCACCAATTGCTGCTTGCCGACACTCATCTTGCTGACTACCGTATGGGGATTCTCATGCAACCCCACCCGTTTGAGCAACGGATAAGAGCGCTTGAGGCAATCATCCCAGTCGATGATTCCCCAGGTGGTCTTCATATGCCCCAGAAACAAATTCTCATATATGGAAAGGTATGGGCTGAGGGTCAATTCTTGATGGATGATGCCCAAGCCGTTGCGTTCGCTGTCATGGGTGCTCCGGAAATCGATCTCCTTGCCTTTGAAAAGGATCGATCCTTGGTAGGAGCCGCGGGGATGCACTCCGCTCACCACCCCCATCAGGGTGGATTTCCCTGCGCCGTTCTCACCGACGAGGCAATGGATCTCGCCGCGCCTCACCTTGAAATCGACATTGTCCAGAGCTTTGACGCCTGGAAATTCCTTCGTCACATTGCGTACTTCGAGAATGTATTCATCACTCACTTGAGTACCCTGCTTTGTACCAGCATACGACACCCCGGTGGCTGGCGCAAGGACCTGCCACCGGGGATGTAATGAATCAAATCCTGCAACCTATTTGATTTGGTCGGCTTTGTAGTATCCGCTATCGATCATGACCTTCTGGTAGTTCTCCTTCGTCACGTTGATCGGCTCGAGCAAATAGGCTTTGACAAACTTCTTGCCGGTATTGTACGACTCGGTGTCAAGCCTCGCCCCCGGAATGTTCGGGGCTTGGCCCTTCAGGATCGCATCGGCCAGCTGGATGGCGGCTTTGGCGAGCAAGCGGGTATCCTTGAACACGGTCATGGCTTGTTTGCCATCCTTGATGTACTGGATGGAGGCCAATTCTCCGTCCTGCCCGGTCACGACCGGCAACTTCTTGGCATACTTTGCATCGGTGAGCAACGCTTCGATGATCGCCCTGGCCAAGGTATCGTTCGGGGCAAGGACTGCATCGATCGTGTAGTTCTTCAGGTCGCCGTTGAGCAGGTTCTCCATGCGTTGCTTGGCGATTTCAGCCTTCCAGTTCTCGGTGGAGATCTTGAGGAAGTTGGCAGTGTCCTTTGAGGAGGTCACCACCGGTCCGACGATTTTCAAAACACCCTTGTCGACAAACGGCTTGAGCT
Organism: uncultured Spirochaetaceae bacterium; assembly: GCA_964543935.1. Classification (GTDB taxonomy): domain Bacteria; phylum Spirochaetota; class Spirochaetia; order Sphaerochaetales; family Sphaerochaetaceae; genus JAAYDK01. The sequence continues at coordinate 31,081 of CAZJAK010000010.1, read as the reverse complement.
GGCTCATGGCGCCATCGAAGAACACGAAAGCGTTGTTGTCGGTCGGGGAACCGGCGAACAGCGTGATGAACTTCGGGGCGGCCGTGGTGGCTTTGTCGAGTTGCAACGCATCGACAATGGCTTTGCCTTGGAACTGCCCGACCTTGAAATTGTCGAACGTGATGTAGTAGTCATACTGGTCGGTGTTGGTCATCATGCGGTCGTAGGCGATGATCTCGACACCATCCTTGCGGGCATCGGCAACAGCAGAGTTTACTCCTTCGTTGATCGATCCGATGACAAGCAGGTCGGCTCCCTTGGTGATGAAATCGGAAATCTGGGCGTTCTGCTTGGTTTGGTCGGCATCTCCCAAGGTAACCTCGGCATCATAGCCGGCTGCTATGGCGGCTTCCTTGAGGGCTGCTCCGTCCATCAACCATCGTTCCACATGGGTCTCCGGCATGGCGATTCCGATGAACTTCTTCTGTTCGGTCGCACCTTGGGCAAACAACACCGTCGACACGACCAACAACGTTACGAGAATGACAGCAAGTTTTTTCATGTTCCCTCTCCTTTTGATTCCTCTCCATGAACGGCAGGTGCCGGCCATGACCGGTGCTCGGGCGACAACGCCACGTCACCGACAATCAAATCGTATGACCATGAACAGATGTGCTCCATATCTAAAAGAACACAAACATATCAAAAATTGACATTTGTAAAAATTATCGTAAAAGAGGTAAGGTGCATGTTGCTCTATGGGTGGTGTGAAGAGGAACTACATCTATTAGAATTTTTTAAATTACCAAATCCTACTTTCGTAAATTACTGAACAACATGTGAATACCGATGAATGTTCTTACATATGCTGTCTGGATGTATGCTTACTCATATTTTTAGGATCATAATTCGTTATGTGAGTGGACAAATACTCCTTAACCGATTTCGTACTTCACGAAAACCATATCCAATATCACTCAATGTCATGGATTTGACCGGTACGGGCGCTTGCAGCAAGTAGCTCTGATACATCCAAGACGCCTTGCCTGACCAACTTGAACGGTTTGGCCGTGGCGTCGATGATGGTGGACGGAATCGTGCCTTGACGCTCGCCGCTTTTCACTATCAAGGCGACCCTGTCGGAAAAACGCTCGGCAATCGATTCGAAATCGAGCAGGGCCGGTTCCCCGGAAAAATTCACGCTGGTTGAGTACAATGGTTGCCCCAAACGCTCCAGCACTTCCTGAAGAAAATCGTCGGCAGGGACACGGAAAGCGGTCTTGGCCCCTGAAACGTCATCAAGGATGGCGGTGAGCGGGCCGGGCCAGCAGGCCTCGATGGCAGAATCGAGCAATCCGGCAATGCGCTGCTTCACCATGGCGAGTGTTGCAAGTTGGATGAACGGTTTGTCCTCCGGACGGCCTTTCACCATCCGCAATGATTCATGGGTATCTACCGCCTTACCGACGATCCCGTAGATCGTATCGCACGGCACGATCGCCAAATCACCGTTGCTCAGCACTCGTACGATCGTTTCGAGCGCGTCTTCGCAACCACGGACAACGATTGTTGCTTTGCTCATGAATGTCTTTTCCCTTTCGATTTCATCAACGCATGCAAGAGCAGACCGCATAAGGCGACGAGCGCCGAAGCCGATAAGAACAACCAGCCTGAGCCGATGCCGTTGAAACCTGCATCACGCGTAAGCGGCTGGGCGGTTTTGCTCGCCGTGTTTTGAGCGATAGGCTCCTCTATTCTGCTGAAAAAGTACACGGTTTGGCCAGGTTCGGTCTTCCCGATCTTGAATGCGACATCCAGGATTGCATCCTTTTCATAGGCATTCTCGAATTGTTCACGCAATACTTCCAGCCTTAACAAGCTCCCGTCTCGTTCAAATTGACGGTTTTCGACCATGGCTGCCAAGCGATTGTTGACGACAATTCCTTGCGTCCCGAGAAGTCCTTCAAAGAACGCAAACACAATTAAAACGGATACAATGTATATGAGGGTGGTTTTCCTTGCCATATCTCCCTTGAAATACTATAATGCCTGCTATATCATAACCACAGCACCCAACGATGTAAAGCAAGTCGCCAGCTTAGGTCGCTGTTCAAGGAAGTTGCATGGGAACGAGGAAACGGGAATCGGTCGCGGGAAAGGTTTTGGTATCGGCCCTGTTGGCCTGTATCGTTCTCGCCGGAGGCTCCTTCTTCTTTTTCCGCTATGCGATGCCAGTCTGGGACATAGATCCCACCACAGTGTATACCGTCGCGCTGCGCTTGTTCCCGATCCTGATTGGTTTGGTGATGCTCCTCATGGGCATCGTGATTTCATTGCCGACCAATGATGAGGGTGCCGGCGACGAGTCCGACGCCATCAAGCAAACCCCAGCCACGCAACCGCTCGATCGTCTGCCCGATGGCAAGACCACCATTTATCCTGCAGAGCCGGAGAGCCTCTACGACCGCGTCAGCGATGACGAAATCTTGATTGAAGGAGCATCGGGGCCGGCTACCGCCAAGGCCTCGGCCACCGTCATCCAGCCGTTCAGGGCGCCGGAACCAACCACTTGGCCCTTCACGTTTGCTGAAGCTCCCCCCGAACAAAGCTTCGAACTCCCCCGCGAGACAGTTGCCGATGAAATGCTTTCCCAACCCTCATCGGTTGAAGCTCAGACATGGCAGATGCCCGTCGCCATCCAAGAAGAGCCGGTTGGGCAACAAGAACAAGAGCAACCTTGGCACATCCCCGCCGAGATACGCGATGAATCGGTATCGACCGACAGCGGGGCTTGCCGTGCCGTAGAATTCACCGATTATCCTTACGAAGTAGTGCCGGGGACCATGGCCGCCGAGTTGTTGGAACCATTGCCCGCAACCGAGTTGCAATACGACGAACGCGTGGCATCCTATGAAGTCTCCATCGAGGATGGATTGGAGGCACGGCTGGATGAGGAACTCGCCAGTGCCCACAGTCATGCCTACGACCTCTCGGTCGGCATCCTGACCATCGGTTCCAGTGCCGATGTGGAGCAGGAACGACGCATAGCGGCCATATTGGTGAATCAACTGGGCAATGCTTCGTTCCCCTACCCGATGGAAGACAACCGCATTGCCTTCCTGTTCCCGTTCCAAGGATTCCAACGGACCAAACGAGTGCTCGCCGCCGCTTTCGACACGGTGCGGAAACAGGTTTTGGATGCCAATGCGAGTGTGGGGTTCTCAAGCCTCTCAGGACGCACCATCGAACGGAAAACCCTGTTGGACGAAGCTGGCCTAGCCGCTGCCTTGGCAGCGGAGCAAGGTGGCTTCAGCATCATCGGATTTGAAACGGAAACCGAATAAGGCGTCAATCTTTGAGCGGCATGTCCACCGCCATCCTGTCCTTGGCCAAGAACGTCCTGGGAAAAACCTCTTTCGCTTCAGATAACAGCAGCTTGAGTTCCCGGTCGGTATAGCGCGGACTGTAATGGATCAACCCCATCGTTCCCACGTTTGCTTCGCGCGCGACCATGGCCGCTTGCACGGCGGTCATGTGTTTCTTCTCGACGGCGGTTGAGAGCAGTCCGTGCTCGAACATGCCTTCGCACAACAATACGTCGGCATCTTTGACGTATGTGGCGATGCCGGGATGCCATAGCGTGTCGGTCACATAAGAAAACTTGCGCCCTTCGCGTGGCGGACCCATGATCGCCTCGGGTTGGACAACCGTCCCGTCGGCCAAGGTGACCGAATTACCAGATTGCAAACTCGACCACAACGGGCCCATAGGAACTCCGGCTTGCAACGCTTTTTCCGGGTGGAAGATGCCGGGGCGCATCTCTTCGACCATCGAGTAGCCCACACACGGTTTGGTATGTTCGAGTGGGAACGCTTCGATGGTGAACCCGTCCCCGCGGTAAACCACTCCGGTCTCCACGGTGGTGACGACAATCTCATAATTGATATACATATCGAGCAGCTTGCGGTTCTGATTGATGTATTCCTGCAACTTTGGCGGCCCGAAAATATAGAGCGGATCCTCCCGGTCCACTTGGCTGGACAACATGAGGATGCCGGGCAATCCGGTGACATGGTCGGCGTGCATGTGCGAGATGAATATGGCGGAAATTTTCTTCCATTTCAAGTTGAGCATCTTCAATGAGATTTGAGTGCCCTCGCCACAATCGAACAAGAAAAGCTCGCCTTCACGGCGGATCATGGCCGAAGTGAGAAAACGTCCCGGAAGCGGCATCATGCCGCTGGTCCCCAATACAAAAATTTCCATGTTCATGACAGTCCCAATGTAGCGGGGAATCACTCTTGTTGCAACAGCTCCAACGGTGAAATCCTCTTGATCCTCCGCAAGGCCATCAGTACGGAAAAGAACGAGACCAAAGTGAGCACGCCCAACACGCTCAGCAACGTGTTCCACGAGGTTTTGAGGGGGAACTCCAGCACATAATACCGCAAGGCGGGGAGGTCTGCCTCGGCAAGAAGTGTGAGGATACGGCCGAGTCTGGTACCGATGAACAATCCAATCGTTGTTCCGCAGGTTAGGCCGGCCACCATCAGGATTCCGACTGCCAAAAGGAACGCTTGGTGGATATGGCGCGATTGCGCTCCCAAGGCTTTCAACACGGCGATGGTGACGTGGTTGTCCTGGACCATTTCGCTAGCGATCGACGCAACATAGGCGGCTGCGACGAAGGCGATCATCATGAACACCACCAAGATGATGTGCCGGCTGGTGGTGAAATTGCGGTAGACGGACAGGTTGAAAGACTCCCATGTCCTGAAACGGACCGACGATGGATAGCGTTCTTTCAAGGTCGCCAATACCTGCGTCAGGTCTTCGGCATGCTCTTGTGCGAGGAGGAACTCGGTCCGTTGTGTAAATGCCGTACCCTGCAAGCCAAGTGCCGACTCCAACGGCATGAACATCAGGTTTGAATCGAGTTGGCGGTAGCCTGAATCATAGATGGCGCCCACCGAGACAAGCAATGGTCGAGCGACGGTCGAGCCCGATTCGGGCACCACCATCATGGCCACCCTGTCTCCGATGGAGACACCCAAGTCCTCGGCCATCGCCGCGCTTACCATCACGTTGATCAGCGTACTCGCCGCGCTGTCTTCGAACGAGCCTTCGATGCGCAACTGTGCTAAGCGGGAAGTATTGAAATAGGAGGGCCTCACCCCCTTGATCCGCACCTCCGTGGTGTCTTGCCGTGAATAGGCGATGCCATAACCGACAACGGTCTGGTCGATGGAGGCGATGCGGTCTTCGGGGAGCACCCGTTGCGGTTCCAGAAATCCATCCGCTTGGATGTGGCCGTCCTGAAGCAACACGAACTTGTTCGTCATGGCCGCGATCATGCCGTCCATGAACAACATCGAGACCACTAAGGGAACCATGACCAAAGCCACCAGCAAGGCCGCGCCCATGTTCCTGTGGCGCCGCTCGAGGTGCTCCTTCGAGGGAAACACCACATGCCGCACCAGAAACCAAGACCCTGAACGGTTCATCTCACCCTCTCCAAGTTGCGGTTGTGGAGCACGTAAAGGGAAGCACAACGGGCGGCTGTTTGTCGGTCATGGCTGACCAACAGCAAGGCTTTGTGTTCTTGTTGCACCATGGTGAAGAGCATGTCGGCCACTTGTGCACCAGATTCCTCATCCAAAGAACCGGTTGGTTCATCGGCGATGATGATGGGTGGGTCGTTCATCAGCGCACGGCAGATGGCCACCCGTTGGCGTTCGCCACCCGAGAGTTTCAAAGGGGAATGGCCGAGTCGCTCTGCCAAACCGACCCGCTCCAGCAACTCCTTGGCCCTCCCGAGCACGTGGGATTTGGGCTTCCCGTCAATTAAGGCGGGCATGCAGACATTCTCCAAAGCGTTGAAATCATCCAACAACAGGTGGGATTGGAAGATGAAACCGATATTGAGGTTCCTGAAGCGGGACAATTGTTTGTCGGTGGAATCGGCCATATTCATCCCTTGGAACAGGACAGAACCCTCAGTCGGACGATCGAGAGCTCCGATAATATGCAGCAGAGTGCTTTTCCCGCTACCGCTCTTTCCAGTGACGGCAATCGACTCTCCTCTGTGGATGTCCAAATCGACATGTTCGAGTATCTTGATGGCGGCGTCCCCTGACACAAAGGTTTTGCCCACGTCGCGCAGAGCAATCAACAACGCCCTGTCCACGCTTGCTTCATCATTCATGGTGCAACATCTCCAACGGCTCTATGCCCAGCATCCTTCTGATGCCGAGAAATGAATTCAAGACAGCCACGGCAAGAACCGCCAGGGCTGCCAAAGCGATCTCGCTCATCCGCAGTTCGATGGCGAACGGATACGACAACAGCGAGCTCGCCTGTTGGGTGAACATTCGTTGCACGGTATCCAGATAGCCGAACACCACCTGGATGTTGCGCGCCAAGATTACTCCTGTGGCGATTCCGAAAGCGGTCCCCAATGCAGCCAGAAGGGTCCCTTGCAGGACGAACACGGCGGTGATGAAACGTTTGGATGCCCCCAAGGCCCTCAACATGGCCGTTTCACGAAGTTTTTGAAAGAGCAACCGGGCGGAAGCATTGCGGATGTTGACCCCGAGAATGAGGAAGATGGAAAAGAGAAACACATACATCAATGTTTTTTCCAGCAACAAAGCGGAATAGAAGGCATCGTTCATCTCTTGCCAACTCGTGAAACGTCCTTCAGGAAAAGCCTTTCGGAGGGCTGTCATGATGGACTGGTTGGCTTGGACCGAGTTTCTTTCAAGGTATAATCCCAACACGATCTCGCTGTTACCAGCATACTCATTGAAAGTGGCGTAATCGATGAATGCTGTCGATCCATCAAACTCAGGCAACGATGATGAGTACATGCCGCAAACGTGCGATTGGATTGTATGAGGGGCCAAAGTGGCCGTCTTGCCCGGGCGCAGGAACGTGATTGTCAATTCGTCTCCGATATCGAGAGCCAACACCCTCGCGAGCGTGGTTCCCGGTACAATCGACAGGTTTGCCTCGGTTTGTCCCGACACGATCCCCGCATGGGCGGTGAATGGACTTTGTTCTTGCCAATAGGAGGCGGGAACCGCCCTCAGGCGCATGGTGGCCGACCGACGGGTTGTCTTGGTCTGCACCAATGCTTGCAGGTCGAAAAATGGTACCGCTGATTGGATCCCTTCTATCGACCGGATGCGGTCGACCATACCATCGATGTCGACCCCTTTTTGAGGATCGTCGAAAAAAGCTTGGATATGGAAGGATTCGACCGACCTGACATGGTCGATCAATTCGCTTTGCAGGCTGTTCATGAGCGAAAGGATGGTGGTGAGGGCCATCATGCCGGCTGCAATGCCGAACACAATGGCGAGGCTAGTTTTCCGATGTCGGTTGCCCTTGGAAAATGCGTACCTCCAGGTGAATGCCAACAAGACGCGAGTGTTCCCCATCGTTACGTCCATCACCGTCATCGGTATGTGATGCTGAGCACTTTCGTCCCGTCGACCGAATGGACGACATCGACATACGGTTTGCCTGCATCGTACAGAGTGGTCAGCCGGCTGCCGTCTTGCAGCACTGAAACGGTCTTCACCAGCACATCGGCCACACGCTCCTCCCTGCGAATCTCCATGCCGTCACTGTACCATCGTTGTATGGTTTCCCGCAACGTTCCCCCAGCTGTTTCTAGTTCCGAAAATAATTCACCGTGTCCATCATAAAGGTATTCGATCACTCTGCCGGCCTGGGGACCTTCAAGGACCGTCCGGCTCGCCAACTTGCCGTCCGCACGATAGGTCGAGGCGGTCAACCGCCCGGCAACTGATTCTTGGATGGTAAGGTTGCCTTGTTCATCGGAAACAAGGTTCGACCTGGAGAGCGGCCCGTCAAGCGACCAAACGTCGGTGACGGTCGGGTTTCCGACCACGTGCTTGAGGATTGAAAACGACGAAGGATCGCCCTCGGCAACAACCGTTGCACTTGCACCTACCTGCAGGAAACGGTAGGAAGGAAGCCCTTCTGTCTGAACGACCTGCAAACCTGCCAAAGTACCGTCGACCGACCGCCAATACGAAGTCAACCTGACAAGGCGACCATTGGCGAGTTCCCGTTTTGATATCATACGACCCTGTGAATATTCGAATAGGGTTTGCAGCAGGTCGGAGCGTTCCTTTCGGCTCTCGCTCACGATCAAGCCGTTTTCATAGACCCGGCTGGTTTGAACGGGATGCTCTGGATCGTTGTAGTCGGTTTGGACGACGGTGCGGCGCGAACGTGTTCCGCTTTGCACGGTGATGGTCGTCTTGACCACCAAAATGCCATCACGATAGAGGTTCTGATCGAAAACGCTGCCTTCGCCATCGGAGACCTCGAGGATCCAACCGTCAGTATGGTCGGCACGGTTTCCTTGCAATACCTCGAGTTTCATTCCCAAGCTGTTGGAGGCATGGACCGCACCGGGCAAATCAGGGTGAAGCGCGCACGACATGATGAGTGCAATCACCCATACCGGCAGACGGCTGCCGTTCATGTCAATCCCACCAAGGTATCGAGAAACTCATCCTTGTCGAAAGGATGCAAGTCGGCGTACCGTTCACCAGTACCGACGAACGCGACCGGAATGGAGAGTTTTTCGCAAATTTGCACGATTGCGCCCCCTTTTGAGGCGGAGTCGTATTTGGTGAGGATCAAGGCGTCGATACCGATGGCTTGATTGAACAATTCAGCCTGGCTGAGACCGTTCTGCCCGGTTGTAGCGTCGATCACCAAGAATTTCTTGTAGCGCTCAGGCTTTATCTTGGAGGTGGCGATCTTGTCAATCTTTTGCAGTTCGCGCAACAAATTTTCCTTGTTGTGCATCCGGCCGGCCGTATCGGCCAAGACGAGCTGTTCCTGTTTGGCGACTGCACTCTGAATGGCGTCGAACAACACGGCTCCCGGGTCGGCTCCTTGGGTATGCTTGATGATCCGGCAACCGACTCGTTGGGCATGCAACTCCAGCTGGTCGATCGCTGCCGCCCTGAAGGTGTCTGCGGCCGCCATCATCACCGAAACGCCCTTGTTGCGGTAATAGGAGGCCATCTTGGCGATCGTAGTGGTCTTGCCCACCCCATTGACACCCAAAACGAGAAACAAACTGGTGCCGTCGGGCGAGACAGTGGGTTCCCATGCCTTCACTTTTTGTCCGAGCAAGTCCTTCATCAACAGCTGCAGTTCCTTTTGACCAGAGGGTTTTACGCTTTTGGCGATCTTGCGGATTTCGTCTGAGACAGCCATCGCCGTCTTGGCACCAAGGTCTCCCTCGATAAGCGTGTCCTCAAGATTCTCAAAAAAACTTTCATCGAACACGCGTATGCCGAACAAAGCCTTAATCTTGGCTCCAAACGATGTCTTCATCACTGCCCCCATTCGATCATAGCGAACTATACTGTGTTTTGGTGGAATAATCAAACAACCGCCAGAGGGTGTCGAACAAGCTCACCCCGGCGGCGGCAGCGAATGCTGTCACGGCCGGTCTCATGGCGACGGAGAGTGCTGCATTGGAACCGAATGCAAAGGGAATGTTGTGCATGAGCACGGCCATCCCCGTCAACAAGATCGTCCTGCCCAACGATCCATAGACCGGGTCGCGGGCATGCAACACCAATGAAGGGTTTTCCATCCAAGCCGGTTTGAGCTCCAGCGCAACCCAGCGGTCCGCCTTGGTGATGAAAAAGAGGTTCGTGGCGAAACCTGCTTTATCCGTGGTGACGGCGGAAGGCAGGCGCACCGCATCCCATGCATACGGAAGAGAGATGCTGGACAATCCTGCAATGCTGCTTCGGGCGCTTCCCTGGGGGCTGAACAACACGAGGTCGGCCTGCTCGATCGGTGACAACACAACCTCGAGGGTGGTGCTTTGGTCCTTCTCGATCGATACGGTATAGGAACGTCCCTCATACCCGGCGGCTTGCACCGCCACGGTGTGTAGTCCTGTCTCCAACAGGATGCCCGCAACACTTTGTTTCTTGACAGAACCGTCAACCAACACCTCTATGGACAATGCTTTACTGGAAAGAAGGAGCACGCCGTGCGATGTGCCAGTCAAATAGGTTGCCGTAACGCTCGACAGAGCGCCCAAGGAAACCTCAGGATCTGTCCGCATTTGAATCCGGTCGAACAAAAGGGTCGATTCCCCGGTAGCAAGACCATGGCAGCTCAGACGTATTCGGGTAAATTCATCGAACGGTTGCAATCTCAGGACAAACACCACATCGGCCGCATTGATTCGTACGAGATAATCCAGGGCGATAGGATCAAGCTTCTCCACGGCATGCACCAACCCATCCGGGATTTCAAGGAGCTTCCAGACGCATTCCACCGTATCGGATTCCGGATTGTCGGATTCGGCATCAAGCATAGCGGGGAGTCGTGCAACATCGCCACCGTTTTTGGCAATTTCGGCATGAGCCGCTGCCAACAGAGCCTTGTATGCTGCTTCGGTTTCCTTGACTCGCAACCGTTCTGCCAGTGTCGCTGAGAGTTGCACCTGTGGCAGCAATTCGACGAGCGATTGGCGGTAGCGATCGGCCAGCCTGGCAGCGGAACTGCCGGCTTGGTTGAGTATCACCACAGCACATTGAAGAGGGGTGCTGGCAGAGGCGGTCAGGCACGCCATGGTCAGGACAATCATGCATACCGACGTCCTGAAGCCGGCTTTCATCGGCTATTCCTCCGATTTCCACTTGAGGAAGGACTCGATGAACACATCGATATCCCCGTCCATCACAGCTTGGATGTTGCCCATCTGGGCATCGGTGCGATGGTCTTTCACCATCGTGTAGGGCTGGAACACATAGGAACGGATCTGATTGCCCCAGCTGATCTCCTTCTTTTCCATCGCAAACTGAGCATGCTCTTTCTCCTTCTCCTGCCGGTAATATTCATACAGGCGCGAGGTGAGGATTTTCATCGCCAAGGCTTTGTTCATGAATTGGGAGCGTTCGTTCTGGCATTGCACCACGATGCCGGTTTTCAGGTGGGTGATGCGGACCGCCGAGTCGGTCTTGTTGACATGCTGTCCCCCCGCCCCGCCCGCCCGGTACGTGTCGATCCTCAAATCTTGCGGATCGATATCAAGCTCGACCGCATCCTCGATGACCGGGGAGGCATACACCGAGGTGAAGGAGGTGTGGCGCCGCTTATTGGCATCGAACGGAGAGATGCGCACCAAGCGGTGCACTCCGGCCTCACTCTGCAGGTAGCCGTAGGCGTACTTGCCCTTGACCTGCATCGTGACCGATTTCACCCCGCCTTCAGCTTCGAGGATATCGACGATCTCGGCTTTGAAACCGTGTCGTTCGCACCATCTCAGGTACATGCGCATGAGCATCTGGGCCCAATCGCAAGCCTCGGTCCCGCCGGCTCCGGCATGGACTGAGAGAAAACAGTCGTTGGCGTCGAATTTTCCGGACAGGAGGGTCTTCAATTTCAATGCTCTAAACACCGTATCGAGTTGTTCGATGTCCGCATCGACTTCCGCAGCGATCGAGTCGTCCTCTTCATCCGCGTAGGCTTGCACGATTTCATCGATGCCTTCCAGCCGGGCGATGACCTCTCTCCAAGGCACCAAGGTTTCTTTCAAGGAATTCAGCTTGCCGAAGACCTCTTCGGTATGCTGTTTATCGTTCCAGAATCCTTCAGCGAGGGTCTCTTGCTCGAGGGCAGCGATGTCTGTTTCTAGTTTTTCGTGGTCAAAGACGCCTCCAAACGTCGTAAGCTTCTTCTTTGATGGAGGCGAGCAGTTGTTGGTTCTTGATGATCATGAAAGCTCCTTGGCCTTGTTCGTGACGGCCTTGCGTTCGATTCTGAAACCCAGCGTACATTCGAACGATTCGCCAGGGGCGAGGTCGAATGACCACACGGGCATCACCATGGTGTGCTGATACAATACTTCGAGGCCGGCCACTGTGGCAAGCTTCACTGCATAATCATCCTTCACCAGCGTGAAACGCATGTTGGCGGCCAAGACCAGGAACGTCCGGTTCACCTCATCGGCTATCCTCACGTTCTTCATCGACGGGACGACGGCTTTTCCGTTCGGGAATTGATGGGTACGGTTCGATTCAATCGTATACAACTGAACCGTGTTGTCGCGTGTTCCGACTGAAAGGTTCAGCTCGCTGCCGAACTGTCCGCGTGAACGTTGGTTCCCCGAGTTGGTGATGGCGTATTCTACCACGATGGTGTGCAACCTAAAACGGTACCGCTTCTCTATGCTCACGTTGCCGATGCCGAACGGGAGGCCTTCCAAGGATACGCTGCATATGGTGTCATTGCCGCTTTTATCGCATTCCACCAAATCGTAGCGGAACGTGCCGGCATCGAAACAGGTTTTGCTCGTGTGCTTGGCATACTGATCAACCGACATGTCGTAAGCCATGAAAACATCATTGAAACTGTTCTGGAATGACCCGTCACGCAATGAATGCATGGTCGTGCGTTCGGCTTCGGCAGCATACCCGGTGAAGGTGTCGCCGTAGTTCCATCCGCTGGGAAGGTAGTTGATTTCCGAAACCACACCACCGGTAGATTGGATCGTGACCGATATGTTCTTCCCTGAATGGATGTGCTCGGCTTGGCCATCGAAATCGACATCGACGATACGGGGGTAAGGCACGTCTTCGACAGCGGACAGCAAACGCTCGATCTCGTTGAGGTGCTTATAAGCGTACTTTCGATAACTCGATCGGTAACACCCACCGCTTGGATCGAGCGTATAGGGGGCTCCGTTCATGGCTTGTGAAAGCAAGTGCTCGGCCCGTTTCTTCACCTCGCGGTTCTTGCGGTACAAGCGCATCAGTTCCATCACGTACAGGGTTTTTCCGTACACGTGGTTCAACTCGGGGTATTTCACCAGCACCTGGTTGAAAGCATTCACGTCCATCAAAGACGAATCATTGCCATACCAACCTGCCGGAAGGTAATGGCGCTCTTCGACGGTACCGATCGGCACACTGGACAACAACACCGTCCCGTTGCACATGGAAGCGAGTTGGTCGTTGATCTGGATGAACAACTCAGCCACCGAGGGCACAGCCGGCACTGTTGCCTGCGCTTGCAGCAACAAGTCGAGGTCGATCATGACCGTCAAGAAATCACCTTGCGATGGAAAGCGCAATTGCCCCAAGGCATCGCAGAACTGCCGGTACGTCAAGGCTCCAACCGCCAATCGGTGGACAATCTCATTGATTGGTTCGAAGGTCGGGTGGACTTCCACCGTCTTGCCCATGTCCTGCATGACGAACGGACCGGTCGCTCCCAAGATGCCCGTCAACCTGTCGTGGGTGGATATGACCAACCGGTCCACAGAACACATGCCCAAAGCCGAGATGGTCGTCGGATTCCAAATTTGATTGTACATCCACACCGTACGGGCCCGCTTGGAAAAGCGCTTGCGGATGAATGTAGTCATCTCCTCGATCTGAGACGAGCGGTCTTTGCCGGGGATGATGTGGAAGACCGGTTGATGGAAGCCGCCGGTGAGCAGCTCGAGCTGATCTTTTTTACACAGATCGGCCACGAGCATGTTCACTTCAGGATGGTTGGTCTCCATCCATTCCATCACTGCACCGGGAATGTACAAGTGCAGCCGCAAGGTTGGATGTTTATACAGATGCGTCAGGATTGGCTTATACGCTGCCGCCAACGCCCGTTCAAGCAAGGGCGCCGGTGTGCCGGCCGACAATTGGCTGTACGCTCCCAATACCAGTCTCATTCCACCGCCATATGGTTCGATCGATCATCACTTCGCTTCGACGATGCATTTCGTCGGACAAGCTTGGGCCGCCTCGGCGATTTGCGTCATGGGCTTAGCATAATCGATTTCCGATAGGTAATCGATGACTTTGCATCCCGAATCGGGGAATTTCCTCTCACAAATCATGCAAGCGATGCACCCGACTTGGCAAATCTTCCTGACTTTCGGTCCCGGGTCATGGCTGTTGCAGGCGATGGCGTGGCTACCGCGGGCCGGAATCATGCGGATGACCTTGGTGGGACAGACCAGGGTGCATTTCTTGCAACCGATGCACAGGTCGGGATTTACCGTGACGTTGCCCTTTTCATCTCGGCTGATAGCATCGGTCGGACACACGCGTATGCAGGAACCAAGGTGGAGGCAACCGTATTTGCAAGTGTTGTCCCCCTTGAACAACAAGGCGGCGGCGTTGCAATCCTCGATGCCTTCATAGGCGTAATCGAGGGCGGACACCTCATGGTTCCCGCGGCAATGGACGAATGCCACCATGCGCTCGGCAGTCTCTGCAGCAGAAATCCCCAAGATGGCGGCGACTTTGGCCGCAACTGCCGCTCCTCCCGGAGGGCACAATCCATTTGGCGCGGTTTTGGCCGACAACGCTCCGGCATACCCGGAACATCCCGGGAATCCGCAACCGCCACAGTTCGCCCCCGGCAAGACTTCTAAAATTCGTTCCGCTGTCTCATCCTTCTTCACTGCGAATTTTTTGGCTGCAAACGCAAGCAACAAGCCCAGCAACAAACCCAATCCAGTCACAATGAGGAATGCCAACAATATATTCATCTCACGCCTACCCTAAAATGTTTACAAGCAACGCCTTGTCGAACGCCATGAAGGCCAATGCCATCAAGCCTCCAGAAATGAACGCGATCGGCACTCCCCGGAAAACTTTCCTGACCGGGTTCAAGCTCAAGCGTTCGCGCAGGTTGCTCATCAGGATGATCGCCAAGGTGAATCCCAAGCCACCCGCGATACCAGCGGTAAAGCTTTCCATCAGGTTGTACCCGTTGGTGATATTGATGAGGGCGATTCCCAACACAGCGCAGTTGGTGGTGATCAGCGGCAGGTAAATGCCCAGCGCTTGGTACAACGACGGCGAATTTTTCATGATGACCATCTCGACGAACTGGACCAATGCGGCAATCACCAAGATGAAGGAGAGGGTTTGCAGGTATTCGAGTTGCAATGGGATCAGCAAGAAGTGGTACACCACATAGGTGATCAACGAAGAGACACCCATGACGAAGGTCACCGCCACTCCCATCCCAATGGCCGATTCGCTGTTCTTTGAAACGCCAATGAAAGGGCAAAGCCCGAGGAATTGGGTAAAGATGAAGTTGTTGATGAAAATATAGGTGATGAGTAATCCGATATAAGCCATGACCTACCCCCTCTTCCGATTGCTTTTCCAAGTGAAGAAAGCTTTGAGAAAGCCCATGAGCAACAAAGCACCAGCGGCGAGGGTCATGATGCGGATGGGATACGTGTAGAGGACGGGTATCTCGATGACGCCATCGAACGAACCGACTGCAAACAACGTGATCGTGCCTGCACCGAGAGATTCGCGGATCGTCGAGATGAGAAGCAAAGCCATGATGAATCCCAAACTCATGCCAAGAGCATCCAAGATTGAATCGAACACTGAATTCTTGTTGGCGAACGCCTCTGCCCTTCCCAGGATGATGCAGTTCACCACGATGAGTGGCAAATACACGCCGAGGGCTTTATAAATCCCAGGAGCATAGGCGTGCATGACCAACTCGACGATCGTGACGAACGCCGCGATGATCACGATGTAAGCCGGGATGCGCACGCTGTTGGGAATGACATTCTTCAACAAGGAGATGAAGATATTGCTGAACAACAACACGAACATGACGCCGGCTCCCATGCCGATGGCGTTGACGACTTGGGTGGTCACGCCCAAAGTGGGGCACAGCCCCAACATGATGATGAAGGTCGGATTTTCTTTGAACAGACCTTTCGTGAATTCTTTCACATGCGTGCTGGCCATTATTTCACCCCCACTGTCTTCACGAATTCGGATCCATATGCCAATGCCTTGGCAATTCCACTGAACGTGACCGTCGCACCCCCGATGCTTTCTGCATCGGCAGAAGACAAGTTGGACTTCTTCACGGGAACGGGTGAAGCTCCTCCCGTGCCGATGAACTTGTCCATGTAGGTCTTCGACTCGGCCTTTTTCCCCAAACCCGGAGTCTCGGAGTTCCCCAACAGTTTGGCAGCGAGTATCTTTCCGTCCTTCGAATAACTGGCCATCACCGTCATGGCCCCGCCATACCCGTTGGCATTCAACATCAGCAAGTATCCTTCAACGGTCTTGGACTGACCGGCCAATGGGTAGAATTGTTGGACGAGAGCATCCGTGGAAGCTTGCGACTCGCCGATTGAAAACCCTGAAGCGACTTCGGACAATGCCGCGATGACGACATTGCGTTCATAAGCGGCTATTTTATCTTTGGTGATCATGTTGACTGCAGCCAGGGCAGTGGCGGCAACAGCGCAAATGATGGCCAACAAAAGGCCTACTTTCATCATCTGTTTCATGATTTGGCCTCCTTTGGTGTCCTCGTTTTCTTCTCCACTTCTCCGAACCGTTTAGGCAGGATGAACTTCTCGATAGTCGGTGTGAAGATGTTCATGATGACGATGGCCAGAGAGACCGATTCGGGCAATGAGCCGAAATAGCGTAGCAAGAAGGTGAAAAAGCCGATTCCAGCTCCAAAGATGCACATGCCCTTGGCAGTTGTCGGGGAGGTGACCATGTCGGTGGCCATGAAGAACGCCCCCAGCATCATGCCGCCCGAACATAGCTGCAGCAAGACGTCGCCTTGGAACAATCCCATGCCGTTGCGCAATCCTCCCAAAACCCAAGCGAACAGACTAAACGTGCCCAAGAAGAAAACCGGGATATGCCAGGTGATGATCTTCTTGGCCAACAGGTAGGCCGCTCCGACGAGCAACAACAACGCCGACACCTCTCCGATCGAGCCACCCATCAAGCCGAAAAATGCATCTAGTGCATATGGCGAGACCACCCCGTTGAGCGACTCGCTCAACGATTGGGCGAATCCGGTTGAGGGATACCCTATCGAGGTGAGGATTCCACTTGAAGTAAGTCCCGGCACAGCTTTGTCGACTATTTGCAGCTTCATGGCGGTAAGCATGGTGGCTCCCGAGACGGAATCGACTGTGCCGAGGAACCTCGGCAGCGTATAGCTGCTCATCAAGCCGGTGAAGGAGAAGAAGACGAATACACGACCGGCCAAGGCAGGGTTGATCCAATTGGCCCCCAGACCGCCGAAAATCCATTTGGCGACGGCAATCGCGAAGATCGACGCCAATATGGGAACGAACAACTTCACGCCTGAAGGCATGTTCATGCCGATAAGCAAGCCCGTCAGGAAAGCCGAACCGTCTTGGATCGTGGTCTCTCGCGAGATTTTTCCGAGCAAGAACTCGGCAAGGACTGCGGTGGCTATCGATACTCCCAGCACCAGCAAAGCCCTCAAGCCGAACACATACACACCCCATAATGCGGCCGGTGCCAGAGCAATGGAGACGTTCCACATGATCGAGGCGGTGCTCGAGCGGGCATGGAGGTGTGGTGACGATGTTACGATGAGTTTAGGAGCTTCCATTCATTTCCTCCCCAATTTCTTACCGAGCTTCATGCCGTGCACGAGCGGCAAGTGGGCTGGGCAGGTATAAGCACAACACCCGCATTCCTTGCAATCCATCAGGTTCATCTTCATGGCGTCCTCATAACGCCGATTTTCGATCAACTTGTAGAGTTTTGTCGGCTGCAATCCCATCGGGCAGACAGCCACGCAGCGGCCGCACGATATGCAGGCAGTCGTGGGGGCGTCCTTGGTGTCGCTATGGACAAGGGCCAATATTCCGCTCGTTCCTTTGGTGACGGGAGTCTGGTCGTCAAAAAAAGCGAATCCCATCATCGGCCCGCCCGAGATGAATTTCTCGGGTTGTTCCGTGGTCCCGCCACACAAGGCGAGCAAATCGGCCACTTTGGTCCCGATCGGAGCACGCACATTTTTGGCATTGGCGATTGCTTCGCCACTGATGGTGACCACCCGGTCGATGAGGGGTTTGCGCAAGGCAACAGCTTCATAAATCGCGTACGAGGTGCCGACATTGACCACCACAGCCCCTACGTCGCTGGGGAGTTTCCCCGAAGGGATCTCCCGGTCGATGGTGGCTTTCAACAACTGTTTCTCGTCCCCTTGCGGGTACTTTACTTTAAGCCCGATGACTACGATCGGCAATCCCAGGCGTCCGATCGTCTCACGTAAGATCGCGATTGCGTCCGGTTTGTTGTTCTCGACACCGATGAGGATTTGTTCAGCCGACGTGGCTTTGGCGACAATCATCACTCCCTTGAGGACTTGTTCGGTCTTCTCCAGCATCAAACGATGGTCGGCCGTGAGGTACGGTTCGCATTCCACACCATTGACCACGACATGTTTGATGTCCTTGCCTTTGGGAACCATGAGTTTGACATGGGTCGGGAAGGTCGCCCCGCCCGTACCGACCACACCCATGTCCTGGACGAGGTCGACGATTTCCTTCGGACTCAAGGCTTCATAGGGTTGTTCGGTCCACTCGGGAAGCTTCTGTCCGGCCTCCACGGCGATGACGAAGGCATCGCACGTAACACTGTTGGCCAACGTGACCTTCCTGAGTTCCTTGATTGTGCCTGCAAGCGGTGCGTGGATGTCGGCAGAGATGAAACCGGCCGCTTTGCCTATTTTTTCGCCTGCGATGACGGTGTCGCCCTTTTGTTTGAGTGGAACTGCTGGAGCTCCCAGATGTTGCGACAGCGGAACAATGAGTTCGGCGGGCATCGGCATGGGTTCGATGGCGCTTGCTGAACTCAATGCTTTCTTGTCGTTCGGATGCACCCCACCCTTTTTGAACGTCGGTATCCTTAGCATTGAGATTTTCGACTCCTTCCCTTGATGATGGATGAACACGGTTGCAGGCCACAACGGACGGTTTTCCCAATTGTTGCGGTCGTACGGCTTCATATATTACCCGAAAACAAGTATAACAGTAAATATGAACCGCATCTTCCGCTACGCATTTTGGAAACTCAAGGGAGTCAAGGTCTACGCGCTCGTCGGAAGAAGCGGAACGGGTAAAAGTTTCCGTTCGAAACTTGTTGCGGAGAAACATCATATCGATTTGATCATCGACGACGGGTTGTTGATCAGGGGTGATCGGATACTCGCCGGGAAATCGGCCAAACGCGAACAAAATTTTCTTACGGCCGTCCGGACCGCCTTGTTCGATGACGAAGAACAACAACGCGAGACGACCACAGCCTTGCAAAAAGAGAAGTACCGGAAAATCCTTATCGTCGGCACTTCGGAACGGATGGTGCACAAGATTGCCGCACGCCTGAAGCTTCCCGAGCCAGAAAAGATCTTCAAGATCGAGGATATCGCTTCCAAAGAGGAAATCGAGACGGCCATGCGCATCCGCTATTCGGAAGGCAAACATGTCATCCCGGTACCGAGCATCGAGATCACGCGCAACTATCCTCAAATCGTTTACGACTCGATGCGGGTGTTTTTCAAACGCAACGCACGCTTGCCGTGGAAGAAAAAACGGGTCTTTGAAAAGACCATCGTCCGTCCCGAATTCAGCAAGCACGGCAAGATAACGATGAGCGAAGCCGCCTTGACCCAAATGGTGGTCCACTGCTTGGACGAATTCGACAGCATGATCAAAGTGAAGAAGGTCGTGGTGAAGGTGGAGACCGACGGTTATCATTTGACGGTCAAGTTGCGCGTCCCGATCAAGCACCAAATCTCGAGCACATTGGCCGAATTGCAAGAATACATCGCCGATTCATTGGAAAAATACGGGGGCATATTCGTCACCGGGGTGAATCTCGAGATCGAGGAGTGGGCTTAGACTGTCGCGGAGGGCGCCGGGCCGGCCTGAGCCGCGGACGGCCTTTTTTTCTTACGTCTGCGTTTGGCTTTCTTGTGGGGTTCATCTTGCACCGCTTCGCCCGTTTTGGCGTCGCGACGGATCTTGGTCACGTTGTCGGGCCGGTTGAAGGGTGCTTTGGTGCCGGGTTTGGCCGTGCGCAGGCATGAGCGGGGTACAGACAGCCCCGATTCTTTCATCATGATGGCGACAGCTTGCTCGACATCATGGTTCGGAGGAGTCATCGGGCTCACCAATACCTTTATTTGCCTGAAAATATCCCTGAAAACCTCTTCTGGAGCAGCATCGCGCACTGCGTCGAACACAATCATCGGTCGCGTCAACGCTTGCAACATCTCCCCTTTGGTCACTTCGGTTTTCTCTGCCGACGATTTTGAAGCCAGATGGGTTTTCTCATCCAGGTGCCGCAAGGAGACGTCGATCTCGGGGAAACGGGTGTACACGCTCAGACAGGGCAGCATATAGACCAACAACCGGTATTTCTGCAAGTCGCGGATGATGGCGGCGGCTTCTCCCGAAGCGAGTATTTTTGAGACTTCCTCGGTAAGCCGAGAGCTTGACACGCGTGCGAGTTCCTTGGCGTTCCTTTTGATGGCCCAACGCAATTCAAGCGGAATGGTGAAACCAGCAGTAGCGGCGTATTTGACCGCCCGCACCATCCTGACCGGATCCTCGACAAAGGTGGTGGAAAGCGGGAGGATCGACCGGATGCGTTTCTTCCTGACATCCTCCATCGAGTGGTTGAAATCGAGCAAAGTCCCCTCGATCGGGTCCAGATACAGGGCATTCAGGGTAAAATCACGGCGTTTGGCATCCTGCTCGATGGTGCCGTACATCGCCGGTCCGCTCTCTGCTCCCTCCTCGCCAGACCTGAATGTGGAGACTTCCAGGATTTTGTCCCGGAACGTGAGGTGGACCAGTTTGAACCTCTTTCCTATGATCCGTGCATTCCAAAACAATTTCTGGATTTGTCTGGGTGAGGCCGATGTGGCGATGTCGAAGTCCTTGGGCTTGCGCCCGATCAAGAGGTCCCTGACAGCCCCTCCGACAATATAGGCGTCGGCTCCTGTCTGTTTGAGTTTCCTGATCGCCCAGACTGCGTCCAAGTCAATCTCACGTAAATCGATTCCGTGCTCGGTCTTGCTGTAAATCTCAGCCACCGGCAACCTGCTGCCATCTGCTTCTTGTCTGTACCGTATGAACATTCGATAGTCCGTCTATGTTGCGCTTTATGTGGGATTCAAGTAATATATTGTACCATCCAGGTTAAAAATGCAACAGGAGCCATCCATGATCCAGCCCAGAGTACTCAAAGGATTTCGAGACTCGCTACCCTTTCAGGAGCGCGTCAAGAAACAATTGATCCACAGTTTGGAACAAGAGTTCCAACGCTGGGGCTTTGTTCCGATCGACACTCCCGTGTTGGAGTACACCGAGGTGTTGCTGGGCAAAGGTGGCGGGGAAACCGACAAGCAGATTTTCCGCTTTCAAGACAACGGTGGGCGTGAAGTGGCCATGCGCTACGACCTTACCGTACCGTTCGCACGATTCATGGCCGAACACCGTGCGGAATTGGCCTTGCCCTTCAAACGTTTCCATATCGCCAAAGTGTGGCGTGGCGAAAATCCCCAGAAAGGACGCTACCGTGAATTTTTCCAATGTGATTTCGACATCGTCGGGGTCGATTCAGCGTTCGCCGATTTCGAAATCCTTGCCATGATGCGCGATTCGCTGGCCGCTTTGGGTATTCAGCGGTTTACCATACGCATCGCCCACCGGGGCTTGTTCAACGCGTTCCTCGAACACATCGGTTGTTTGGAGCATTCCGTCGAGGTGCTCAGGTGTGTGGACAAATTGCGCAAGATCGGAACTGAAGCAGTAGTCGGGCAGCTTGAAGAAATTACACATTCCAGCGAGAGCGCCCGCTTGATCCTCACCTACATCACCGCTGGAAACGCTGCCGACGCCCGTCAGACTATCGGCCGTCTGGATGAGTTGGCAGGCGGAAATACCGTCCATGCCCAACGCATGCGCGTCATCGCCGACTTATTGGAGGATGCCGGCATCTTGTCTTCGTTCGTGGTCGATCCATCGATCACCCGCGGCCTCGATTATTATACCGGAATAGTGTATGAGACATTCCTCGATGATTTGAACGAGATCGGTTCGGTCTGTTCTGGCGGACGCTACGACGATCTTGCCTCACTGTACACCAACGAACGTTTGCCGGGTGTCGGAGCCTCGATCGGATTGGACCGCTTGCTCAGCGCTTTGGAAGAACTGCACAGCCCGCTGTTGCACGATGCGGGATCCGCCGATGTGCTGATCCTCAACCAAGAAGGCCGCTTCATGCGGCAAGCCTCGCGCTTGGCGCGCCAATTGCGCACTGCAGGAATCCGTTGCGATGTGTTCTTGGCCGATAAAAAGCCGGCCGCCCAGTATAAGTATGCCGAACAAAACGGCATCCCCTATACGGCGACGTTTTCGGAACAGACAATCGAAAGTGGCCTATGCACACTGCGCGAAACAGCAAGCCGCCAGGATCGGGTCGGCCTCGATGCAGATGCAGTGATTGCGGTTGTCCGCGGGATGGAATCGGCGTGCTGACCATGACCCATTTGCCGGTATACCAACACCGGCAGGAAATCCTCGCTGCCCTGCAGGACAACCAAGTCATCGTAGTGGAGAGCCCGACCGGTTCGGGTAAAACAACCCAAATCCCCCTGATCCTCGATGAGGCCGGTTACACTAAGGATAAAGTGGTCGGAATCACCCAACCAAGGCGCATTGCGGCCCTCTCCGTTTCCGATTTCATCAAGCGGCAACTGGAAGACAAGGATTCGTATGTGGCCTACAAGATGCGCTTCGACGATACCACCGACAAGGACACCCGCATCAAAGTCATGACCGACGGAATCCTGTTGATGGAGTTCAAAGCCGATCCGTTGTTGAGCCGGTATTCGGTGATGATGGTCGATGAAGCCCACGAGCGCAGCCTGAATATCGATTTTGTGTTGGGATTGCTCAAGCATGTCTTGGAAGTGCGGCCCGAGTTCAAGGTGATTGTCTCCTCGGCGACCATCAACACGAAAGCTTTCTCAGCCTATTTCAACAACGCCCCCATCGTCAGCATCGACGCCCGCCTCCATCCGGTCGACATCGTCTACCGGCCTTTGTCCAACCCGAACGACCCCGATGAGTTGTTTTCCAGCATCACAACCATCGTGGAGCGCCATGCCAGCGCCAAAGCCGGCGATGTCTTGGTTTTCCTACCCGGAGAATTCGACATCAAGACCTGCGTGCAGCACCTGATGGCCAGCAAAGCCAAGCGGAACTTGGTGATCGACCCGCTGTTCGGGCGTTTGTCCAAGGAAGAGCAAGAAAAGGTGTTTCTCCCCACCCCGGCGGGCAAGACCAAAGTGGTGGTGGCGACCAACATCGCCGAGACAAGCGTCACCATCGACGGGATCACTGCCGTTATTGATTCAGGGATTGCGAAAATCAATTATTATAACCAACGCGACTTCACTTCGTCGTTGGTGAGCCTGCCGGTCTCCCGTTCCTCGTGCGAGCAACGCTCCGGCCGGGCCGGACGCACCCAACCGGGTACATCCTTTCGCTTGTACAGCCAAGAAGATTATGCCTCGCGACCATTGTACGGGGCCGAGGAAATTCTCAGGACCGATCTGTCCGAGGTCGTGTTGCGCATGAGTGAGCTCGGAATCTATGGATACGAGGAATTCCCGTTCATCACCCGTCCAAAGGCGAGCGCCATCCAAAGTGCCGAGCAAACCTTGCGCTTCATCGAGGCCATCGATGCCGAAAGGCACCTTACCCCGATTGGCGAACTGATGGTCAAATTTCCCTTGCTTCCCCGCCATTCCCGCGTCATTGTCGAAGCGATGTTGCGGTATCCCTCCGTCATCGACGAGGTCATCGTCGCCGTTGCGTTCCTATCCTGTAAAACCCCCTTTGTATTGCCACCGCTGCAAGAGGATGAAGCACGCAAGGCCCATCAATCCTTCGCCTCCGAACATGGCGATTTCGTCTCCTATCTGGAAATCCATAAGCAGTTTGCCGAAAAAACCACCGCCGATGCCCGTGAAAAATTCTGCAAGAAGTTTTATCTGGATTACCCTTCCACATTGGAAATTTTACATGTGTCGCAACAGATTGCAGACATTGTATCCGAAGCGGGTTTCCCGCTCGCTCACGGCGGACCTGTGAAGGACTATCTCTGTTGCCTTGCGGCCGGTTTGCTGCAATTCGTCTGCATCAAGTCCAAAAAGAACATGTACAAGAGCCTGACGGCCGATCAAATCTTCATCCATCCCGGTTCGGCTTGGTTCAAAGAGCTGCCCCAGTTCATCTTGGCGGGTGAGATCGTACAGACCAGCCGCATGTATGCCCGCTCGGTTTCCCCGTTGCGCAAGGAATGGCTCGACACCATCTCAATGGATTTGCGCAAGCGGTTGATGGCCCTGAAGAGCCCTGATCTACAAGATACCCGCGAAGCCAGGTTGCAGCGACGCAAGGAGCGTTTGCAGACGCTGGAGAACGAATTGCAGGGGATGAAGCGCTCTGAGCCGAAGATTGCCAGCCAAGGAGCGCAACACAATGTGGTAAGTGTGTATAAACGGAACTACCGCTTTGAATCTCCTGGGAAAGGCCACCGCGATGTGGTGATCATCCCGTTGGCCGATCTCGATTATCTTGCCCGCCAAAATGCATCCAATCCTCGCCGACCGCGTAACTTCCCGGCAGCATTGGAACACGCTGGGTTCTACATCCACTATGGTGATAAATTTTTCACTCTGTTGGAACTGAACGGGAAATTGCCAAGTTCTTCAACCATATTGGAAGTACCACCGCAAGGATTGTTCAGTGCTGCAAATCCAAAAATGCTCGCCGATGCCTTGGAAGCGCTGTTGTCGTTCTGCCGGCTCAAGAAGGAACGCACCCGGCTCGGTTTTGTCGCCTTGGACGCTACCGGAGACGGAAATTTCCGTTTCACGGTCATGAAAAGCTTTTTCGAAGCGCTCGACTCTTCGTTGTATGCGTTGGGGCAATTGGTCGATGCCGTCGACGCAACCACCCAAGTCCTGCCCGCCAGGACCATCAAGAAAACATTTGAACGGTTGTTGAAACAATTCGAAGGGTGACGCTTATCCTATGACGGCCCTGATGACTGCTTCATCGAGCACTTCGAGACGGGGCCGGCCTTGCGATTGCATGATGACGAACCGGATGGCTCCCCCTTGCCGCTTCTTGTCTCCCTCGAGAGCTTCCAAGAATCGGGAGACATTGGTTATCGGGTGATGGACATCGAAGCCATACGATTCGAACAAATTTACGGCGGCTTGTGAAAAAACACGGTCGGTCACTCCGAGCATGACGCCGGCCTGCAAGGCTTTGACAGTCCCCCAAGCTACAGCCTCGCCATGGCGCCAAGAGCTCAGGTTCCCCACTGCCTCGAGCGCATGGGCGAACGTATGGCCAAGGTTCAAAGCCGCCCGCAAACCACTCTCCTCGCGCGGATCTGCCTCGATGTAACGCCGTTTGATCGCCAAAGAACGCAACACCACCTCCTCCACTACCGCCGGTTGGCGCGAGAGGACGGCTTGTTTCTGTTGCAGCAACAAGTGGGCCAATTCATCATCTGGTGAAAGGATCGCATGTTTGAGCACTTCACCCAAACCGTTTTTGAATTCCATGTCGGGCAAACTCTGCAACAAGGTCGGGCACAGGTACACCGCTTTGGCCGGGTGGAATGATCCGACCAAGTTCTTGATGCCGAACACATCGATGGCGGTCTTGCCACCCAAGGATGCATCCACCATCGCCAACAAGGTAGTCGGCACCAGAGCGCATTGGCATCCGCGCATATACACGGAAGCACAGAAGGAGGTCACATCACAGATTACGCCCCCACCGATGCCGACAAACAATCCATCGCGTCCGATCTTTGCCTTCACGGCCGCGGCCGCGATCATCTCGACCGCCTGCCAGTTCTTGTGCTCTTCCCCTGACGGGATTACCACAGTCTTCTCACCGTCGGTGGGAAGCAATCCCGACGTGTGCGAATCAACCACCCACAACGTGTTTTTGCCCATCGCTGTGATTGATTGATGGACGGCCCGTGGATCGCTTTCATGCAGCACTGCGGTACGCTTTTCGCCGAGAGTACAATCGTAAAGGTGTCTCATGGCTCCTTATACTCCCAATTGGCGGCCTTAGCAACTGGGCGCCTTGAAAATCATCTTCATTTCCACCATGATGTCGGCATGATACGAGGATATTTCGATTGGGCCGCGACATCGCCGATGAGCAACGAAGCCCTGCAGGCCTACCACGATGCCGCCATCGAGTATATCGGCAACCCCTCTTCGGTCCATCCGGAAGGCCAACGTGCCGCTGCCTTTTTACGTTCGTGCCGCCGCCGCGTCGCCGATGTGCTTGGGGTAGGCAGCGAGACGATCGTGTTCACCAGCGGGGGCACCGAAGCCGATTCCATCGCAATACTTTCCCAACTGTGGCGCAAGAGCCCGGCAAGGATTGTGTTTAGCGCCATTGAACATGATGCAGTTTTGCAACACAAGCGCATCATGGAAGAACGGGGATTCGACGTGTGCATAGCCCCGGCACCATCCGGTTATGTCGACTTGGACAAGCTCGACCGGTTGCTGGACGTTCCGGTCACCTTGGTGTGCGTGATGCTCGCCAACAACGTGCTTGGGACAGTGCAGGACCTCAAATCTATCGTGGCGTTGATCAGGGAACGCGAACAACGCCAAGGTCGACGCATCCATATCCACTGCGATGCAGTGCAAGCCATCGGCAAAATGAAATTCGACCTCACAGCGCTGGGAGTCGATTCGGCAGCCTTCAGCGCCCATAAATTCCAAGGACCACGCGGTGTCGGCATCCTGTACCGCCGCCTCGGTGCGTTGGAGTCGCTGTCCACGGGTGGCGGCCAAGAAGGCGGTTTGCGCCCAGGGACCGAGTCGGTCGCCGCCATAGCTGCGTTGACTGTCGCCTTGGAACATGCCCATGGCCGCCTGGGCGAGTCGTTGGCCCACATGGGAATGCTTCGGCAACTGGTGGAGCGCGAGCTGTGCGAGGAGGGCGCCATCGTGCAGCTTTCCCCCCGTCATGACTCAGGATGTGCCATGCTCCCCTCTGTTTTGAACGTATCGATTCCGAACTTGCCCTCCGAGGTAGCGACCCGGATGCTGGCCGACCAAGGTTGGTGCGTCTCAAGCGGATCGGCTTGTTCCAACAATGCCAAAAAAAAAGACAACCGATTGTTGACTTCGATGGGATACAGCCCCGCCTTGGCCAACGGATCGTTACGCATCTCGTTCGGCCCCGATTGCACCGTCGAAGCATGCCACGCTTTGGCAAGCGCATTGAAAACGGTTGCCGCCACTGCAAGGAGAACGTGATCCATGGAAGACCACCTCTATGTCATTCGCCTCGGCGAGATATCGTTGAAAGGCTTGAACAGGGATTTTTTCGAGTCCCATCTTAAGGACAACATCAAAGCCAAGCTCAAACCATACCATACAAAAATCGCCAGACAGAAGGGTCGGATGTTTTTGACGATCGATTCCCAAGCACCCGAGGCATTCGTAGGGCGGGCCTTGTCGACTACATTCGGAATCGTCGGCTTCGCCCGTTCATACCAATGTCCCAAGGATTTCTCCGCCATTACCACGACGGCGCTCAGTCTGGTTGAACGGATGTGGCCAATTCAAGGGAACCTGACGTTCAAGGTTGAGACGGTACGGGCTGACAAATCCTTTCCGATGCGTTCGTACGATGTATCGGCAGAGCTAGGAGCCCTGTTGCTGGACAGTCACCCCACCTTGAAAGTCGACGTGCATACTCCACAACGCACCTTGTTCGTCGAATTGCGCGACAAGGCTTACCTGTTCAGCGATGGAGAGTCAGGTCCTGGCGGTTTGCCGGTCGGAACCGCCGGACGAGGACTGGTTATGCTTTCGGGAGGTATCGACAGCCCGGTGGCGGCGTATCGGATGGCAAGGCGCGGCTTGCGCATAGAGGCCGTCTACTTCCACGCTTACCCCTACACTTCGGACGCCGCTAAGGAAAAGGTGGTCTCCTTGGCTAGGGTCTTGGCTCCTTTTTGCTCGAAAATCATGCTGCATGTCGTCCCCTTCACCGCTGTCCAGCTGCACATACAAGCCCACGGACGCCAAGAAGAAGCCACCTTGATGATGCGTGCGTGCATGATGCGCATCGCCACCGCCCTGGCGCGTTCCCGCGACTGCCAGTGCATTGTCACCGGGGAGTCTTTGTCCCAAGTGGCTTCGCAAACCCTTGAGAGCATCGTCTTCACCAACAGCATGACCGACCTGCCGGTCTTCAGGCCGTTGATCGGGATGGACAAAGAAGAAATCATCACGACAGCCAAAGCCGTCGGCACATACGACACCTCGATTTTGCCGTTCGAGGATTGTTGCACGATATTCAGTCCCAAGCATCCGCTGGTAAAGCCCAAACTCGAAGAAGTGCGGCAGAGTTATGAACAACTGCAGATAGAAAGCCTGCTTGAAGAGGCGCTCGAGAATACTGAGAAACTCGTGGTCGAAGGGTGATTGCGCTCAGCTTTGGTTGCAGGCCGAACATCCTCCCCCAGCCTCGGCCGGGCAAGCTGTCGCCTTGTGGTGGGGATGATCGGTGCAATAGAAGCCGCTTCCTTTGTAGATGACCGTGTTGAGACTGAACACCCGGCGCACCCTGCCCGAACAGGCGGGACAATCGGTGACGGGAGCCTCCTTCATGCTTTGTTCCAACTCGAACCGTGCATGGCACGATTCACACTCGTATTCATAGGTTGGCATTGTGGACGATTCCTCCGGTAGTTGCAAACAGTGCTCCGAACATGTTCGAGAACGAGGCGACTTGCATCTCCGTCATCTCCATAGCGGAAATATTGACCGTCACACCGTCTGTCACGAACATGTCCGTCATGTCACCCAGCGGAAGCTTGTTCCGCCGTCGTTCGGAAATATACGAAGTTTTCAATAAAATGGAAAGGGAGTTGGCAAGCCGGGCGCTCTTCATGTGGATGGTTCCGCCCAACGCGATCTTACCTTCTGGATTGGGTTCGACGATCAACAACAACGTGTCCACTTGCAACAACACGGTCGTCGGTATGGCCAGACCGATATCGATCATCGCTTGCGGGGAAGCTGCATAAAAACCAAACATGGCCTGTTGCAGCCGCCGGGCGGTTGCGGCATCCAAGTAATCGGTCCGCTTGGCGAACGTCTTGTCGAACGCCTCCATGTAATCGCCATTGGTGAACAGCAACAAACCGCTACGGGGTACTGCCGCAGAAAGCCCCGATGGTTCATGTTTGAAAAAATGGGTGCGCTCGTTTTCCACCTTTTCCCAACCAGGAGCCCACAACAAGGCCGTGTTGGTGATGAATTTGGGGAAATTCCCTTCGAAACCTCCGAAAAAGCGGTACTTCGACAGATCTGCCATCGCCGATTGCCCATCGGCGGCCCCCACAGGATACGGATCGTACAACGAGATGGAGACCCGTTCACTACGGTCCACCAACTGCTGGCCGATCGGGTCACCGCTCAGATCGAGTGCCGACCCGAGCAATGGATTGTTGGCGCTTACATCGAGTGAAACCACCAAATGGGTCGGCTCGCCCATCGCAGCGATGAATGGTTCCTCAATAAAGGGCGAAGTCGTCCTGCAACCGGTCACAAGAACGATCAACACCCAGGCTGCGATGTGTGCGAGTCGCTTGGCCACTACAGCCTCCGTATGGCGATGGATGCACTGACGTCCCCGCAATCGATCTCGACAGGAGCGCCACTGATTTCGAATGCCATCACATCGGCCAAAGTTTCTGAAGCAATGTACGTGCCGAAAGCCTCATATGCGTCGCGGACGTCTTGAGCACCCCAGACGCTCAAAGCGATCCGGTCGGCCACGTCGAAACCGCTCTCCTTGCGCAGGTTTTGGACTGAGCGGACGATGTCGCGAGAGATTCCCTCCAGGAGTAGCTCACGGGTGACCTCGGTATCGAATCCTACCGTCAATGAACCATCGTTCATCACCTTCATGTGTTCGCGCTCGGTTCTCTGCACCACGATGTCGCTGCTGCTTATCTCGATGGAGTCTCCCTCGTAATCGATTTTCACCGTCGCGCCATCGAGAAGGTGGGCGATGGCTTCGCTGTCAAGCTCCTGAATTTTCTGCGCCACCGTCTTCATGTGTTTACCCAGTCTGCTTCCTAAAAGTTTGAAATTCGCTTTGGCAGAATAGGTGACCAAATCGTTCTCGTCATGGCGGACCGAGACCTCCTTCACATTGAGTTCCTCGGCGATGATCGACTGCATGTCGGTCAGGATGGTGCGCTCGTTCTCATCGCGAGTGACCAATATCACTTGTTTCAAAGGCTGTCTGATCTTGAGGTTGTGGGCGGAACGCAACGAGCGGCCGACAGTGATGGCCTTGACAGCAACGCTCATGGTCGCTTCCAAGTCGAGGTCGCGCATGTTCCCGTCATACACAGGGAAGTCGCACAGATGAATCGATTCAGGCATCATCGGAGTCTTAAGGTTGCGGTAAATCGCCTCGGTGGTGAACGGGATCACAGGAGCTGCGATGTGGATCAATTTCATCAACACTTTGTATAGGGTGGCGTACGCCGAGCTTTTGTCCGCATCGCTTTCGGAGCGCCAGAACCGTCTCCGGCTGCGCCGGATGTACCAATTGTTGAGCGAGTCAAGAAACGAGACGATGGCAGAACAACCCCGTTGGGTCTCGTACTGGTCCCAAGCTTCGGTCACTTCCCTGACCAACGCCTCGCAAGCTGACAAGATCCAGCGGTCCAGCGGATTTTCCGATTGCTGCTGCAAGCGGGCCGACGGTTCCCAACCATCGATGATGGCATAGGTCGTGAAGAACGAGTAGGCGTTCCACAGAGGGATGATGAGGGTCTTGAGGACTTCCTTGACCGAGTCTTCCGAAAATTTCAGGTCTTCGGCCCTTGTCACCGCGCTGTTCATCAAAGCAAACCTGAGGGCGTCGGCACCGTAGGTGTTCACGATATCCATTGGGTCGGAATAGTTCTTGAGCGACTTGGACATCTTCTTGCCATCGGCAGTCAGCACGATACCGTTTGTCACGCAATGGTAGAATGCCGGTTTGTCGAACAAAGCGGCCCCGATGATCACCAACGTGTAAAACCAACCTCGGGTTTGGTCCAATCCCTCGCAGATGAAATCACCAGGGAAATGGGATTCTACAAACTCCTTGTTCTCG